>CAYHAR010000071.1:0-7967 GCA_964354595.1 uncultured Anaerolineae bacterium
CATCACTTCGTAGATGGCAGCCTGCCGGTCGTAAAAGTCGCGGCTGGTCAGAATCAGCGCGGTCGTCATGCGGCGTGTCCCTCTGACGCAAAGACAATCTGGTAGGGTAGGGCGATGGCGCCCACGGGGCAGATGTCTTCGCACGTGGCGCAATACGAACACAAGTCGGGCCGGGCGAGGATGGCGAGCGCGCCTTGCATCGCCAGCGCACCGGTCGGGCAGCGCGGCACGCACAGCCCGCAGCCGTTGCATTCGGCAGCATCAATCTCTGGCAAGATTTTGTCGGGTTCGGTCATGGTAAAAAGTCGGCAAACCGGTTGTGCCTTTATTTTAGCACCGGAGAATGTCTGTGTATGTGACTTTAGTTGCGACGAAATCAGATGTCAGTGGTCGGATGTCGGACTCTTGATCTCCGATTTCCGACCTCTGACCTTTATTGGCCTGAACGTCGTTCCAGCGCAGCGCGATCAACGATGACGATTTGCCGCCCTTGTCGGCGCACCAGGCCCTCGGATTCCAATTCGCGCAGCGCGCGGCTGACCATCTCGCGGACAGTGCCGAGTCGCGCGGCCATCTGCTGGTGAGTGAGGGGAATGGCTTGGTCGCCGCGCGAGGCCTGATTGAGCAAGAGTTTTGCCAACCGGCCGGCGACGCTTCGCAGTGAGAGGTCTTCAACCATGCCGACGAGCATTCTTGCGCGCGCGGCCAGCACAGCCACCACCGCCTGCGCCAGCTTGGGGTGATGGTCGAACAAGCTCAGCAGCGCGGGCCGCTCGACGACGCAGAGCGCGACGGCCTCCATCGCCTGGGCACTGGCGGGGTTGGGGCCGCCGTCGAACACGGCCACGTCGTTGAACGATTCGCGCGGGCCGATGATGAACAGGATTTGCTCGCGGCCCTCTGGCGAGCTTTTGTAGATTTTGACGTGGCCGGACTCGACGCAAAATAATCCCGCGCACGGCTCGCCTTCCAGAAAAATGATCTCGTCCGGCGCATAGGCGCGATACGCGGCGGTCGCGGCGATGGACGCGAGCGTGTCCTCGTCAAGCGCAGCAAAGTATGGGATCGAGCGAAGCAGTTCGGTCTTCACGTCTCAGGTCACGCGCGAGCGGCTTTCGCAAACTCTTCGATGGCCTGATCCGAGAGCGGATGGTTCCCCATCTCGAGGATGAGCGGCAGCGGGATGGTGACGTGATGCGCGCCGGCGATGACGGACTCGACAACTTCGGTCGGCGTCTTTAAACTTGCGACGAGAATCTTGGTGTCTGAATCGCACGCTTCGATCACCTCGCGCATGTTTTCCACCAGCGCCAGGCCATCGCCTTGCAGCCGCGTGCTGCGATTGACGTAGGGGATGGCATAGGTTGCGCCAGCCTGGCACGCCAGGTAGCATTGCGCCGCGCTATAAACGGCGGTCATGGCGATGGTAAAGCCTTCTTTGGCAAGCCGCGCGCCCAACGCCAGGTTCTTGGTCGTGCACGCAATTTTGAGTCCGACGTTTTTCCTCAGCGCGAGGAATCGCCGCGCTTCGGTTTCGCGCTCGGCGATGGTGGACGCGGTGAGTTGATGGAACACGGTGCCGGGGCAAATCTCGGATAGCTCTGCAATCACGTCCTCCGGCTGGCGAGGTACTTGCGCCATGATGGTCGGGTTGGTGGTGATGCCGGTGACGAATCCGAGCGACATGGCTTTCCGTGCGTCTTGGGCGGATGTGGAATCGAGAAAGAGTGACATGGAAACCTCCGGTGAAAAAGTCAAACGTGAGACGGAACAGGGCAGGCGACGGGCGATGCGCGATAGGCGATACGCGAGTAGAGCGCCAGGAGGCGGTCGGCGATGCACTCCCAACTGTACTGTTGCGCGTATTGGTGCGCCTGTCGGCCCAACCGCTCGCGCAACGCCGAGTCTTGAGCCAATCGCGCGATGGCCGAAGCCAGCGCCACCGGGTCGCGGTCGGGGACGTGAAAACCCGTCTCGCCATCGCGGACGAGAAAAGCCAGCCCGCCGACTTCGGACGCGATGACGGGTGTGCCGCACGCCATCGCCTCTAGCGCCACCATCCCGAACGATTCATAGTGCGAGGGCATGATGACCATTTCCGCCGCAGAGTAATAGTGATGCAGCTTGTCCTGGTTGTGCGCGCCGAGAAAAGTCACCAGGTCGGTGATGCCCAATTCAGCGCGGACGGTCTTGAGCCGTTCCATCTCTTCGTTCGCGGTCGTGTCCGGGTCGCCGCCGATGATGGCGACGCAAAGCTTTTTGACCCAGGTCGGGCATTCGTAAGCCAGGAGCGCCATCGCGCGCAGCAGCGTGTCAATGCCCTTGAGCGGCTCGATGCGCCCGACGAACAGGATCATATTGTCGCACGGCTTGACGCCGATGCGCAGCTTGGCATCTTCTGGCGAGTGTGGATGAAACAGCGTCAGGTCAACGCCCGGCGGGATGATGCTGATCTTGCGCGGGTCCGCGTAATAGTGCTCGACGAGTTGCTCTTCTTCAGCGGGCGTGGCCGCCACCAGCCGATCTGCAAAGCGCGCGATTTCTTTTTCCACTTTAATCCGATGCTCGGTTTCGCGCTCGCTGGGCGCGGCGATTTGATTCTTGACGACGCCGAGTGTGTGAAACATTTGGACAATCGGCGTCTCTCCGCTTCGCCTCGACCACGCATCGCGCAGCTCACGCGCTGCCCAGCCGGAAAGCCAGTAATGGCTGTGGATCAAGTCGTAGGTGATGCCTTCGCGCTCGGCGAATTGCACGACGTTGTCCACAAACTCGGGCAAGTGGTCGAACACTTTGTTTTTGTCGTAAGGCTCTTCGGGGCCGGTGGGAATGTGAATGACGCGCCCCGTCTCGCCCAGCGTGTGTATCACGTGAGGCAGATGTGGGTTCTGCGAGCGGGTAAATACGTCCACGTAAATGCTGCGCCGCGTCAGCTCGCGGGTCAAATCGCGCACGTAGACGTTCATCCCCCCCGTCTCTTTGCCGCCCAACGTCGCCAGCGGGCAAGTGTGGACGGAGAGCATGGCAATGTGGCGTGGCTTCATGGATTATCGCTCGATGCAGAGGCGGTAGATGTGAGTGGTTTGCCCGCCCAGGCGATATTTATAGTCTTCGTCGCCGCGCAGAAAATCGAACACGGCGCGCTTTTGCTCGATGGCGCGCTGGATGAGGTTGCCCACCAGCACGATGCCCGGGCTGAGCCATTGAAAGTTGCGCGGGTCGAGGCCCGAGTTGTAAACCATGATCCGGTTGTTATAGTCAAAGTTCATGTAGGCGGCAGCCTTGATGCCGTTGACCTCGAGAAAAGCCAATTGCAGCCAGCCGGCGCGCTGCGCCGCGTGGCCGACGGTGTGGAAAAAGTGGCGCATCGTCTCGGTCATGAACGCGGCTTTATCGGGCCGGCTTTGGATGAGCAGCGTGATGAATGCATCCAGGTCGGCGTCGAGTGTGTCTTGGCCGGACGTAATGCGCCAACTGACCGGGTCCTGGCTCTGTTCCACGCGACGCATCTTGCGGCGCAGTTCGTGGCGTTCTTTTTTGTCCAGCTGAGCCAGGTATTCGTCCCACGTCACAGGCAGAGGAATGACAGGGCACACGGCTAGAGGGTTTGTCGTGACGCGCCAGCCGCGCGCCAGGGCCAGGCCGCCCAGAATATCCGGCGTGAGCGAAGCTTGGGGAATGTTGCACAGGTCTATCGCGTCCCATTCCGGCGCGTCGGGCGCGGACACTGCATCGAGCAGCGCGGCAAACACCGGCTTTTCGCAGCCGGGCGCAACGATCAGGTCAAGATAGTCGGACACGTCCGCGCAGCCGATGGTGTTGAGCTGGCGCCGGCCTTTTTCGACGCCGCGAAACAGCGGCGCGATGCCGCACAGACTCTCAGCCTCGTCGCGGAAAGCGTACACCAGCAGCGGGTTGTCATCGCCAAAATGCTGCCACCAGATTTTTTGCCATTCGAGCGTGAGGAAAGGGGTATTGGCGGCGCTGCGTTGCAGGAGGGCGTCCCACTCGTTTTCAAGCGCAGAGAAAGCTTGAGGAGATTGGTAAAGGGTTGTATTCATTTCGGATGTAAGTCGGAGGTCAGAGGTCGGAGTGAATCGCTCTGACCTCCGATAGAGTTATGGTCTGACGAAACGATACTCTAGCCTCGGCGTGGCGTCGAGGCTGAGAATCTGCTCGAGCGAGATGGCGGGCGCGCGCGAGGCAGAACTGGTCAAAATATCCATCAACGACGACGTGCGCTTGTATTCGATCACGCGCGGCTTGCCCTTGATGCCGCCCAACTCGCCGGCTTTGTCTATCGCGTCTTGCAGGAAACCAAGCTGATCCACCAGGCCCAGCTCTTTGGCTTGCCGGCCATTGTAGACACGCCCGTCGGCGATTTGCCGCACGTGGTCTTGTGGCAGATTGCGTCCCTGCGCGACGATCTGCGCAAACCCATCGAAAGCCTGGTCTATGATCGTCTGCCAGAGTTTCTTTTCCTCGTCGGTCATGGGGCGAAACGAGCTGCCAATGTCTTTGTTCGCGCCGCTCTTGATGACGATGACTTCTACGCCGACCTTTTTCATCAGCTCGTCCGCATTGAGCAATTCGCTGATGACGCCGATCGAGCCGGTGAGCGTATCCGGGTTGGCGACGATCCACTTGCCCGCGCACGCGATGTAATAGCCGCCCGAGGCGGCCATTTCGCCGAACGAAAAGACGACCGGCTTGGAAAAGTCCTTGATCATCTTGTAAATCTCGTTTGAAGCGACGACCGAGCCGCCCGGGCTGTTGACCCGCACCACGACGGCCTTGACCGAAGGATCAGCCGCCGCGCGGCGCAAGTCGGCCTTGATGCGCGCGGGCGTGACGCCGGATAAATTGCTGGCCGCCCCCTCAGCGCCGCTGCTGATGATGCCTTCGGCATAGATCACGGCCACGGCCTGGCCGGTCGCCAGGCTGGGCGCTTCGCCTCTCATCAACGCCACGCTGACACCGATGCTGACCAGGCACGCCAGCACCGGCAGACCGATGACGACGCCCAGCAAGACGAGGGTGCGCCAGCGCAAACCTTTCTTGACTGTAAGAGTGTTGGTCACGGAATCTCCTTGGGCGTATTTCGTATGGTGTATTCCGTTGACGACTATCAGACGGAATACGCCATACGGAATGCGCGCTAACCAGCTACCAAACGAACGAACTTGCGCTTTCCGATCTGTAGCACTCGCGGCGCGGTGACCTCGACGACGGTCTCGATGCTTTCCACCGTTTGCCCGTCCAGCTTGACGCCGTGCTGCTCCACGAGTCGCCGCGCTTCGCTCTTGCTCGATGCGAGCCTGGCCTGCGCGATGAGGGCGACAATGTTGAGCGGCGCAGACACGACGAACTCGGGCATCTCGTCCGGCAATTCGTGCTCCTGGAACACGCGCTTGAAATGCTCTTCGGCTTGGGCGGCAGCGGCGTCGTCGTAAAAGATGCTGACGATTTCGCGCGCCAGTTCCATCTTGACATCGCGCGGGTGGCGCGTGCTGTTTGCCAGCGCATCCTCGATTGCCTTGACCTGGGGCGGCATGTAGCGCGAGGCCAGCTTAAAGTAGAGCGGCATCACACTATCGGGCAGGCTCATCACCTTGCCGTACATGTCCGCCGGCTCGGCCAGGATGGGGATGTGGTTGCCCAGTGACTTGGACATCCGCACCACGCCATCCGTGCCGGGCAGAATGCCCATCAAGATGCCGATCTGCGGGCGCTGCCCGTACATCTCTTGCAGCTTGCGCCCGGCGGTGATGATATTGAACAGTTGCTCGCTGCCGCCCACCTGCACGTCCGTGTTCATCGCCACCGCGTCGTAGCCTTGCAAGAGCGCGTAGAACGTCTCGTGCAAATACACCGGGTCGCCCTTTTCCCAGCGCAGCTTGAAATTCTCGCGCTGGACGAATTGCTGCACCGTAAAGGCCGACGCCAGCTTGATGAGGTCGGCCAGCTTGAGGTCGATCAGCCATTCGTGATTGAAACGGATTATTGTTTTTGCACGGTCGAGCACCACGAAAGCCTGTTCAGCATAGGTGCGGCCGTTTCGTTCTGCCTCCTCCAGACCCAGCGTCGCGCGCAGCTTGTCCTTGTCCGATGGATCGCCGACCATGCTGGTGCCCGTGCCGACGAGGAATGTCACCTCGTGGCCCAGGTCTTGGAACTGGCGCAGCTTGCGCATGGGGATCGTATGGCCCAGGTGCAAGTCGGACGTGCGCGGGTCAAAGCCGCAATAGACGCGCAGTGGTCGGCCCTCCTTCAACCGCTCGCGCAATTCGGCGGCCATCGCTGCTTGGAGCTGGTCGTCGCCGTATTCGGTGCCCTGCATCAACAGGGCAATTTGCTGGTCGAGGTCGAGGCTTGAGGTGTTCATGTGATCTCCGATTCTTAGAACGACTGATGTTCCGTCCGCGCGATAATCTCGTCCTGCAACGCCTTGCCGAGGTCGCAGAAATAGTCGCTATAGCCCGCCACGCGCACGATGAGGTCGCGGTACTGCTCGGGATTCTGTTGCGCGGCGCACAGCGTGGCCGCGTCCACCACGTTGAACTGGATGTGATGGCCGTCCAGCTTGAAATAGGTGCGGATCAGTTGCACCAGCTTGTCCAACCCCTCGTCGTCCTTGAGCAACTGGGGCGTGAATTTTTGATTGAGCAGCGTGCCGCCCGTGCGCGCGTGATCCATCTTGGCGACGGATTTGGCGACCGCCGTCGGGCCGTGACGGTCCGCGCCTTGCACGGGTGAGACGCCTTCGGAAAGCGGCGTCCAGGCCTTGCGCCCGTCCGGTGTAGCCCCAATCACTGACCCAAAATACACGTGGCAAGTGGTCGGCAGAAGGTTGATGCAGTACTTGCCGTTCTTGGTATTCGGTCGTCCATCTATCGCGTCAAAGTAGGCGTTGAATAGATTGACCATCACGCTATCGGCGTAATCGTCGTCGTTGCCATAGCGCGGCGTCTTGTTCAACAGCATTTGCCGCTCGCGCTCGTGGCCTAAAAAGTTCGCGTCGAGCAACGCCAGCAGTTGTCCCATCGTCAGCGTCTTGTTATCAAAGACGTGATACTTTACAGCCGTCATGGCATCGGTGATCGTGCCCAAGCCCACGCCCTGGATGTAGGTCGTGTTGTAGCGCGCGCCGCCGTCGTGATAGTCGCGGCCCTTGGCGATGCAGTCGTCAACCAGCAGCGACATGAACGGCGCGGGCATGTGCGCGGCATATAGCCTCTCGACGACATTGTTGCCGCGGACCTTGACGTCCACGAGATACCGCAGTTGCTTTTCATACGCCGCAAAAAATTCCTCAAAGGTCTTGAACTGCGTCGGGTCGCCGGTCGCCAGTCCGATCTGGCGGCCTGTCCGCGGATCAACGCCGTCGTGCAGCGTGAGCTCCAAGACCTTGGGCATGTTGAAATAGCCGGTCAGGATATAGCTCTCTTTGCCGAACGCGCCGGTCTCGACGCAGCCGCTCGTGCCGCCGTTGCGCGCATCGGCCACCGATTTGCCCATGCGGACGAGTTCTTGCACGATCAGATCGGCGTTGAACGCCGAAGGCTGACCAAAGCCGGTGCGGATGATCTTGGCCGCGCGCTTGACGAACCGGTCGGGATTCTTTTTGCTGACCTGGATCGAAGAACTGGGCTGCAACAGCCGCATCTCTTCGACCACGTCCAGGATCAGGTACGTGACCTCGTTGACGGCATCCGAGCCATCTTCATTAATGCCGCCCGTGTTGATTTGGGCAAAGTCAGTGTACGTGCCGCTTTCGGCTGCCGTGACGCCGACCTTGGGCGGCGCAGGCTGATTGTTGAATTTGATCCAAAAGCACTGCAAGAGTTCTTCGGCTTGCTCGCGGGTGAGCGCACCTGCTTCCAATCCTTTCTTGTAGAACGGATACAAGTGGCGGTCGAGGTGACCGGGGCAAAACGCATCCCATGTGTTCAGCTCGGTCGTCACGC
>CAYHAR010000071.1:8067-17940 GCA_964354595.1 uncultured Anaerolineae bacterium
CGGTCGAGGTGACCGGGGCAAAACGCATCCCATGTGTTCAGCTCGGTCGTCACGCCCAGGTGGACGAACCAGTAATACTGCAATGCCTCCCAGAAATCGCGCGGAGCGTGCGCGGGGACGCGCGAGCAGACCTCGGCGATGTGCCCCAGCTCGGCGCGGCGTTGGGCGTCGGTTTCTTGCTGAGCCAGCTCGCGCGCTTTTTCCGCGTGACGCTCGGCAAAGCGGATCAGCGCGTCGGCGCAGATGGACATGGCTTGCAGTTCTTGCTCTTTGGCATACGCTTGCGGATCGCCGATGTAATCCAGCTTGTCCAGGCTGCGCTGAATGTCTTGCTTGAAATCGAGCATCCCTTTGCGATAAATCTTGTCGTCCAGCACCGTGTGGCCCGGCGCGCGCTGCTCCATGAACTCGGTAAAGATGCCGGCCTCGTAAGCGGCCTTCCATTCGTCCGTCATTTCCTGAAAGAGCGCGTCGCGCATGGACTTGGTTTGCCAGAAGGGAATAACCTTGTCTTGATAAATCTTGCGGGCTTCTGGGCTGACGGCGAATGGGATTTTTTCCCGCGAGTCGAGAATGTCCAGGTCCTGTACGCTGTGGCAGCACAGTTCTGGATACGTCGGCGTGGCCTTGGGCGCGGGACCTTTTTCTCCGACGATCAGCTCGCCCGGGCCGATGTAGATGGTCTTGCGCTCCATCAAATACTGAAAGGTCCGCGCGCGGCGCACGGGTGCGGACGTGAACCCCGCGTTCTGCTGGTAAAACTGCGTCATCAGCTCGGCGCGCTCGGTCGAAATCGTGGGCCGGGCATCCAAACTTGTCTGCTTCAGGCGGGCAACTCGTTCGCTGATCATCCTCTCAACCTCCTCTGGTTACCAATAATCCGAATCCCTGTAGAATGTGTGCTATCTCTGCCATCCGCTCGTCCGTAGGTGGACGGGCATCAACCAGCTTGTAAGCTTTGTTCAGCCGCGTGTACTTGTCCATGCCGATGTGATGATAAGGCAAAAGGTCTATACTGGCAAGATGCGCAAGCCTGGCCGCAAACGCGCCGATCTGGCGGATGCTTTCGTCGTCGTCGTTGACGCCCGGAATGACCGGCACTCTCACGACAATGTTGTGCCCGCGTTGCGAGAGCGCCTGCAAATTCTTCAAGATCAATTCGTTAGATACGCCCGTGAACTGGCGATGCTTTTCGCCGTCTATCAGCTTGAGATCGTAAAGGAAAAAGTCCACGTACTCCCGGATGCGATCCATTATTTCCCACCGGGCCAAGCCGCACGTATCCAGCGCGGTGTGAATCTCCATGTCCTTGCAGGCCCGGAGAAGCGCCAGCGAGAAATCCCACTGCAACAACGGCTCGCCGCCGGAAAGCGTCACCCCGCCGCGCGACTCGTCGTAAAAGGCAACGTCGCGCTCGACCTGCTCCATCACCTGCGCCACCGTCATTTCTCGACCGATGCTCTCGCGCGCTTCGGCGTAACACGCGGCGGCGCAAGTTCCGCACCGCTCGCATTTCTCCTGATCGGTGATCGGCCCTTGCCCGTTCCACGCGATGGCATCTTGCGGGCAGGCCTCCACGCACGCCCCGCACCGGATGCAGCGGCTCTCTCGAAAAAACATTTCCACCGTCGGGGCCTGGCTTTCGGGATTGTGGCACCACCAGCAGCTCAGCGGGCAGCCTTTGAGAAAAACCGTCGTGCGAATGCCCGGCCCGTCGTGAATCGAATATTTCTTGATGTCGAAAACAATGCCCTTGATCATCTAGTCGTCTGAATGCTTTCTTTATCCCCCAAGCCGAGCATGGCCTGGGCATAGCGCCGGCCCAGCTCGCGGGCAGCCTCTGCGCTGAAATGCAATCGGTCCCCGAGGTGGCCCAACCCGGCTGATTCGACGCAGGCGGTCCGGCGCACTCGCTGCGGTATTCGCCGGAGGGCCGCGTTGACGAGTCGCGCTTCAGGCTGATCGAAAAAGTCGCCCAGCGTGCCGACGACGAAAGGGACATCCGCCATCCCCAGGTCGGCTCTCAGAGTGTTGATCAGGCTGACCAGCCTGCCTTCGTACAACTCGGCCTCGTTCTCTTTGCTATCGCTTTCCCCTTGATGCCAAAGGATGCTCTTGAGCGCGCCTTGCGTCATGGCCAGCCTGGCCCGATGTATGGCATTGTCGTAGGGCGCACTGTCGGTTTGATCCCAATAACAACCATGACGCCACACGGTGATCGGCGAGCCTCCCGCCGCGCAGGGAATCAACCCGATGCGGACAGAGGGGGCGTGCTCGGCCATGCTCTTGCCGAACGTCAGGCCGGGACCTACTCCGGCGATGGGCTTGTCAAAGTGAATGGGATCAGCCGCCGGCGACCACTGGCAATCTCTGTCCAACGCAAAGACGCGGGGGTGAATCTGTCGGTCTTGCGGCGCCACCTCTCCGCGTCCAGCCATGTTGGATTGGCCAATGAGCAAATACAGGTGGAATGCTTTATCGGGGCGCATTGAATTTTCCGTCTATGCTCACTGCATCTCAGTTCGGCGCTCAGTCCAAACCTGATTCCCACTCGAACACGTTGACGTGAAAGTGCGAGAACTCGGGCGCCCGCGAACCGAAAACGAGACCCAGCTCTTGGAGCATGGGCTGGACAAGCTCTTGCCAACCGCCGTATTCATAGATGCCCCGCGTGGCTCTCGGTTTGAACCGCTCGTGCATCTCGCGAGCCTCTTGGACAGAGAGATCTGCGTCATAGTCAAGGTACCCGCCAGCGCCATTGGAGGCTTTTAACCTCGGGTCTTGGCAGAGTACGCTCTCAGGCCACCAGGGCGGCTCCATGACGAACGAGGGTTCGTTCGTCTCTTTCGAGTAGCCCGTGATGCGCACAGAAAATGCCACGCTAAAATCCCCGCCGGACGCCTGATCTCTGCCCCGCGTTTTTACAGATTCACAATGACCGGGCCCGCGCTCTTGAATCCGGTTGATTCAAAATAGCTTCCGCCGGCCAAGCGCCATTCCAGGCTTTGCAGGATTTGGACTGCCGTTTCCGGCCTAACCGTTCGGGCGATTTCTTCCGAGACCAGGCCGCGATACCAACGGCCGGATTTTGAGATCGCCTCATACTCGACCCGGTAGCAAAGCCATTTCCTCCCGCAGACCTTGCAGGTTTCGATAGAGACTTGGCCAAAGCGTCCGTTGGTTTCGTCCACGCCGACTTGTGCAGAGTCGAAATCTCGATAGTTGAAGGGTGGTGTCATGCACCGGCAATCTGCCATGGCTTGCGATTCACTTGACGACTAGCGGACGTGGTTATCGTTTAGAGATTGAATAAACTCTTAAAAGTCTTGGTTCAGCACCGTATCTCCACTGATGGAACTCGCGGCGGATTTGCTCGAGCGCGGCAAGGCGAGCTTGAAAAGGCTGCGTTTGCCAGTAAGCGAAATCGCTTTTCTGTTCTCGGAGGTTGACCTTGGTATATACTTTTTGGATGCCGGGTGTTGTACTCATAGGAACTCTTGTGCGGGCGCTAGCGGCGCCAGCAGGTCTGCTCTTTCATTTGCTCACGTGCAACTCTAATCCCAATTGCTTGCAGTATTCTTGGATGGCATCAATGATCTCTTGGGGTGGCAGCGTTATCGGGCCTGCTTGAATCTGTGCTTGTTCTAACCATTGTTTGCTAACCCAGAGTATTTCTTCGTGTTGGCCAAGCCCGCTGAGCACGTTCTGGATAGAATCAACGCCCGTTACGCTTATTTTTACCCAACCGTCTGACGTCACTGTGTTCTCGTTCGAAATGATCTCGTCAAGCGACTTGGCGCGATTGGTGCCTGTGATCAACGTAAAGCGCCATTGATTATTTGCCTGCCACGAATATAATTCGTACCCCTTGGTAGAATGGGGCAAAGGGGTTGCCACCATTTCTGTCGGCGCGGGCTTGCTGACAGATGGAATACATGCGCTCACTATTAACGCGACAACGACGATAAATGTACGTGTGTGTAATGTGGATTTGATATTCACTTGGACTCTGCTTTTGCTTCGGTTGGGATCGCCAGGTTGCTACGAGCCGCCCAAGCCTCGAATACTAGAGGCTTTTTCTCTTGACGACCTGCCTGGCTGCTCTCAATCCTCGCCCGACCGTGACGAGTCCGCTACCCACTGTACATCCTGCTTTGCCGCTTTCGCGCCACGATTGACCGATCACTGATTACTGATCACCGATCACTGATCACTAGCCGCAAGATTATACCACGAAACAACACGCGGTTTGGTTGACGGGATTGAGGGCAGGGTTTACAATGGGCCGCGTAACCTCGATGGCGGATGGGGGTTTCTATACGTGGATTCCCCCTCGGCCAAGCCAGGGGGAGTGAGTGCCAAGTCCAGAAGACGAAGTCGAGCTGGTCGCGCGGGCCAAAACGGACGCGGCCGCGTTCGGCGTTCTCTATGAGCGCTACGTCGGCAAAATCTATAACTATATCTATTACCGGGCGGGCGACCGGCACGAAGCCGAGGACCTGACCGCGCGCACCTTTCAGCGGGCGATGGCGCATGTCGCTCGCTACGACGAGCGCGGACTGCCGTTTTCCGCGTGGCTGTACCGCATCGCGCACAACCTGGTCGCCAACTGGCACCGTGACCGGGGCCGCCGCCAGATTTTGGGATTGGACGAGGTCACGCTGGTCGGCCACAGCCGCGAGCGGCCCGAGTCCGTGGCCGAGGTGAACGAAGAGCGCGAGCGACTGTTGACCGTCATCCGGCGACTGCCCGCCGAGCGCCAGCAACTACTCATCTTGAAATTCGTAGAGCGGATGCCCAACGCCGATATTGGCAAGATCATGGGGCGCAGCGAAGGCGCCATCAAATCGTTGTATCATCGCACGCTGCTTGCGCTGCGTGACGAGTTGGGCTTGGAAAATATTGTTCAGGGAAAAGAGGAGGCCGAATGATTCACATTTTGACCGATAGCACCTGTGATTTGCCGGAGGAATGGATGCAGCAGCACAACATCCACGTCATACCGATTCACATCCAGTTCGGCGCCGAGACGTTCCGCGACGGCGAGACGATTGACAAGGCGACGTTTTACGAGCGCATCGCGCGAGACGGCGTGTTGCCCAAGACCTCGCAGCCGCCGCCGGGCGATTTTGTCGAGGCGTATCGCGCGATTGCCGGCCCATCTGACGAGGTCATCTCGATCCACGTCACGGGCAAACTGTCGGGGACGTGCGCCTCGGCGCGCATGGCCGCCGAGACCGTGGCCGACCGTATCAAGGTTCACGTCTTTGACAGCCTGGCCGGGTCCAGCATCATGGGCTACATGTGCATGGAAGCGGCGCGGATGGCCAAGGAGGGCCGAGTCGCCGCCGAGATTCTCAAGCGATTGGAGGCGGTGCGTCCGCGTGTAAACCTCATTCTCACATTGGCTAATTTAAAGTTCGCGCAGATGAGCGGACGAGTGGGCAAGCTGCAAGGGGCGTTGGCCTCCCTGCTCAACGTCCAGCCGATTGTGCGCCTGGACGACGGATTGCTGGACATGGCCGAGCGGGTCCGCTCGCGCAAAAAGGCTTTGGAGCGCATCGTTGAGATGACGCGCGAGCGCGTGGGGGATGCTCCGGTTCACCTGGCGGTGCTGCACGCCGAGGCGCTCGACGAGGGTACAGAGTTGTTGGAACAGGCCAAGCGTGCGTTCCAGTATCGCGAGGCGTTTGTGCACGACCTGGCGCTTTCGCTGGCGGTTCAATTCGGGCCGGGGGCGTTGGCGCTTTCGACGTACCCTGCAGAGTAGGGGCGACCCTGGTGGTCGCCCTCTGGCGACAGGGCTGCCACGAAGGCTGCCCCACAACTGAATGGGTTATGGACGAGCGGACGGTTGCGGACATTCTAGCCGCGCACGCGGACAAGCTGAATCAAGGGCAGCGCGAAACGGCGACGCTGCAAGATGTGAGTGCGGAACAACTTGCGGCGCTAGGGCCATTGATGCGGTTGGCCGAGCGCGTCCAGGGCACGTTAGCGCCTGTGCAGCCCAACCCGACGTTCGTCCGCCAACTGAGCCGGCAGTTGATTTCAACCGCCTCGCAGAGCCGCAAGGCGATGACACAGCGGACGCGCAACGCCATCCTGATCGTCGCAGCGGCGTTAGGCTCGGTGGTGTCCGTTGCGTCGGCGGTGGGCATCATCATTTACCTCATTCGCCACCGCGTGCGGGTTCAGCCCAAGCAGGTGGTTTCTGTTCGGTGATCGTGTGAAAAAGCGACCATCTGGGGAGGTTGGCCGGATGGTCGCTTTTCCAATTCAGATGCCAAGCAGCAGAGGTGGATTCGATGAAGTACGGACGCATTGTCGGATGGGGCAAGTATGCTCCGGCCAGGGTGCTCACCAACGATGACCTTGCCAGGCTGGTGGACACGAGCGACGAGTGGATCGTCGCCCGCACCGGCATCCGCCGGCGGCACGTGGCCGGCGAAGGCGAGACGACGGCGACGATGTCGGTGGAGGCCGGCCGCGCCGCGCTCGCGCGAGCCGGTCTGGGGCCGCAAGACCTCGACCTGATCATCCTGGCGACCACGTCGCCGGACTATTTTGTGCCGCCTGCTTCGAGCATGGTGCAGGATATGCTCGGCGCAAAATGCGGCGCGTTTCAGCTTCAGGCTGGATGCACGGGCTTTGTCTACGGGCTGGCGACGGCGCAGGCGTTCATCTCGACCGGCCTGCACAAGAATATCCTTGTCATCGGCACCGAGACGATCAGCCGCAACGTGGACTGGCAGGATCGCGAGACGTGCGTGCTGTTCGGCGACGGCGCAGGCGCGGTCGTCGTGCAGGCGTGCGACGAGCCGACCGGCGTGCTCTCGTTCGTGCTCGGCTCGGATGGCTCGGGCGCGCAGCATCTCCGCGTCGGCATCGGCGCGCGCCAGGTCATCACGCCAGAGGCAATCGCTCGCGGCGAGCATTTTTTGCGGATGAATGGCCGCGAGGTGTTCAAGTTCGCCACGCACGTGATGGGCCACGCGGCGGCGGAGGCCATCTCGCAGGCCGGTATGACGCTTGCCGACGTTGACCTGCTCATCCCGCACCAGGCGAATCTGCGCATCATCGAATTGGCCGCGCGTCATCTGGGTCTGCCGATGGACAAGGTGTTTGTCAACATTCAAGAGTACGGCAACACTTCGGCGGCCAGCATCCCGATCGCGTTGGTGGAGGCGATCGAGCAGGGACGCTGCAAGGAAGGCGACACCCTGTGCCTGGTGGGGTTCGGCGCGGGGCTGACCTGGGCGGCGGCGGTCGTCCGCTGGGGTGTATCGGAGAGGCCGTTTGCGATGTCATTGTTTGCGCCGATTGTCCGGGCGCGGACGCAGGCCGAGGTCACGCTGCGCACGGCGCAGACGGTGGCGGCGATGCAGGTGATGATGGCGCGGCGCCAACTGCAAAAGCGCGCGGGCAAGGCGGTGGAGGCGGCCAGGTCGGCGGCCAGCGCGGCGCTGCTGCCGCTCTACTCCCGGGTGGACAAGTGGCACACGCGAGACAAGCGAGAATAGGCATCGGGCCTATTGTCGTTTGGCCCACCATCCGTGAATGGAAAAGCCGTCATCCAATGGGTGACGGCGTTTTGCTTCGGAGACGTTTGTACTCGGCGACCAACGTCGAGTCGTCGAGCGCCTGTTCAAACTGGCGCAGCCAGTCCAGCACGTAATCGTCGTCCAGTTTGGAGCTCTGCCGCCGGATGACGCTTTCTGCGTCCGCAGTGTCGCGAGGGCGAGTGGAAATCATCTTGTAGATGATCAAATCCTCTGGGCTGCACATCTTGACTGTTACACCAGGCTCCAACTCGACCTCGCGTCCACGCCGGATGGCTTGTGCGTCATACGGCGTATCGGCCAGCAGCAAGTCCAACCGCGTCCCCGACGTATCCTCGACGAAGAGGAACCCCATTCCCTTCAAATCTCGAATTGGATCCGGCATGAGCGCGGTATAGTCGGGCGAGAGCGCGGCCCACAGACGCTCCGCGTCGTCGCGTTCCGCCAAGACCTTGAGGTCAATGTCTCGCGTGACGCGCGGATCGCCCCATACGCCGACCGCCACGCCGCCGACCACGACCGATGGGATATTCGCATCATCCAGTCGCCGCTGAAGCGCCAGGATGGACTGAAACAGCTTTTCCATGTTGGACCTGCCAGTCAGCCAGGCGACGCAGCCGCGCCTGCAACTCTGCCAGGGCGGCCTGTCGCTCTGGCCTAAACAATGCTTCTGTCTCTTGTAGCTGGGACTCGAAAGCGCGCTGCAACGCCAACCATTGGCGAACGCTTTCTTGAACGGTCATGCCGCGCAGCAAGCGCGTGTCTTTTGCCTCGACCGCGTCCCAACCATCCCGCACTGCGCTCAACTCGCGCATAGCCTGGCCTCCTTCATTCACCTGCGCTATTCTACCACAAATGCGGGGGCGCCCTTCGCTCTTCGTCCTTCGTTTTTCGTCATCGCGCCTTGTGCAATCGCCTGTAAACGGGTGCGAGCGCCGTGTACGCCTCCCGGTACTCGTGATACAGGTCTTGATAGCGGCCCCGGTGCTCTCGCCGTGGCTCGACGACGCGGCTGATTTCGATCAGGTCGTCTACCGCGTCCATATTGGGATAGACGCCCAGGCCGACTGCCACCGTCAAGGCAGCGCCCACCGCGCCGGCCTCTAGCGGATGAGCGACGATGCGCAGCGCGCGTCCGGTCACGTCGCTCATGATCTGCGTCCAGACGGCGCTGACGCAGCCGCCTCCAATGGCGTGGAGCGCGCCGATGGTTAGCCCCAATCGCTCCAGCGACTCGCAAATCCAACGGATGTGATAGGCGACGCCTTCCATCACCGCGCGCGCCAGGTGGCTTTTGGTGTGGCCGAGCGAAAGCCCGATAAAGCCTCCGCGCGCGTAATGATCCAGCACCGGGGCGCGCTCGCCGGATAGCCACGGAGTAAAGATCAGCCTGTCCGAGCCTGGCTCGACCGAGCCGGCCATCCGGCCGAGCCATTCGTAGGTTGAGACGCCCGCCTGCGCCGCTTGACGGGCCTCGTCCTGGCAAAAGGCATCGCGGAACCACATGAGCGCCCCGCCGCCCGTTTCCATCTCGCCCGCAATGATCCATTTGGCCGGGTCAATGTGATTCAGCGCCCAGAAAGGCTTGTCCGGGTCGTTGACGAACGCGCTGCTCGAAAGGCCGACCCAGGTGGCTGTCCCGATGCACAGATGCGCCTTGCCGTCGGCGTTTGCGCCTGATCCCGATTGCGCCACGGCCACGTCGCCCGCGCACAGGACGACCGGCGTGCCGGGCAACAGGCCGGTGGCCCGGGCCGCTTCCGGCGTGACCTCGCCGATGACGTGCGTGCAAGGAAAAGCCGGCGGAAGCATTTCGATGGGAATGCCGAGCCTCTGGCAGACCGGCTCTGACCAGACTTTGCGATGCGGGTCAAATAAAAAGTAGACGGATGCCCCGTGCCAGTCGGTGGTGATGCGCCCGGTCAGCTTGTAGAGGAGGTATTCCTTGCAGTCGAGCAGCCTGGCCGTGCGTGCCCAGAGGTCGGGCCGCTCTTCCTTGAGCCAGATGATTTTGGGGATAATGTCTTTGGCGGTGGGAAGGTTGCCGGTGTGCTCGAACAAAAAGGCGGGCGTGTCGCCCGTGAGCAGGCGGTCGGCCTGGGCCACGCTGCGCACGTCCAGCCAGCTCAACATCGGCGTCAAGGGGCGGCAACGCTCGTCCACCGGCAGTAGGTTAAACATCTGGGCCGAGATGCCCACGCCCAGAATCTCGCCCGGATCCACGCCCACTTTTTCGATCACGAGCCGGGTGGTGTTGGCGACGGCGTTCCACAGCTCGTCCGGGTCTTGCTCGGCCCAGTCGGGACGCGGATAG
>CAYHAR010000072.1:0-1569 GCA_964354595.1 uncultured Anaerolineae bacterium
TTTTGGTGGTCACAAAGGGTTCAAAAATATGGTCCAATATCTCGGGCGGAATGCCTTCTCCGGTGTCGCTGACCTCGATGCGCACTGCGGACAGCAGTTGATGGTCGCGCCCGGTCATCTGGTCGAGCGCGGTGCGCACGCGCAACGTCCCGCCTTGCTCGCCCATCGCGTCAATCGCATTGAGCACCAGGTTCAAAAAGACTTGTTTGAGATAGTCGGGGTTGGCCTGGATGGCGGGCAGGCCGCCAGCTTGCTCGCACTCGACGGTGACGCGGCTGTGCTGCAATTGTTTGCCGGCCAATTCTAGCACACTCTGCGTAATGGCGTTCACGTCGGTGGGTTGCAATCCTTCGTGGGTGGGGCGATAAAAGTCGCGCAGCCGCCGCACCATCGTCGCCAGGCGCTCGATTTCGCTGTTCGCCATGCGCAGGTACCGCGTCAGCTTGTCCGGGCGGAGGTCGCCCTGCAATTCCTCTTCGGCCAGCTCCAGAGAGCCTTGCACGGCCTGAAGCGGGTTGTTGATTTCGTGGGCGATGGAGGCGACGAGCCGCCCTAGCGCGGCCATCTTTTCGACCTGGACGAGCTGCGCCTGCGATTCTTGCAAGCGGCGGAATTGTTCTTGCTCCGACCGGAACAGTCGCGCATTTTGCAACGCCAGCGCGGCTTGCCCGGCAAACAGAGCCAGGCGCTCGGCGTGTTCAGGCCGATAAAAGTTGGGCTCGATCTTGTCCAACGAGAAAAAGGCCATGACATGCCCTTGCGCCACGACCGGCGCGCCGGCCCACGACCGTAGGTGCGCCGAAGCCAGGCGGTGTTTCCAGCCGGGAAAAGCCGTCCGATCGGGGATGATGAGCGGACGACCTGTTTCCGCCATCCATTTCAGGTTCGGCGTGCCGGCAATGTCGAAAGCATAGTTTCGAATGTCTTGTACTACCTGCTCGCCAAAGCGATCGTAGCCACGCAACCGGGCGACGCGGATATGCTCTCCCTCAACCATCATGATATTCGCAGCGTCGTAGGGGATCACGCGCTTGATCTGATCGAGCAGGCCGTCAAGCACAGCGTCCAAGTCCAGCGTGGCGCTCAAGGCAGCGCCGGTCTCGCGCAAGACTTGGGCCAGCTCGCGCTGCTCCCGCTCAGATTGGAACAGTCGCGCGTTGTGGATGGCGATGGCCGCTTGAGTGGCGAACAGGCTGAGCAGTTCCGCATCGGCCGGGGAAAAGGCGCCTGGGGCATCGGCGTTCACGGCCAGTACTCCCAGGAACTCGTCACCCCAGCGAACTGGCGCGCCCAAAACGGCTGTGTAGCCATAAGCTGCAGAGGCAGCCACCCGCCCCTCCCAGGATTGATAGTTGTTCACTATGAGAGGTTGGCCGGTTTCCCACACCTTGCCGGAAAGCCCCTCGCCCCGCCGGCGAATAGTCCCGATGGGCATTGGATCAGAGGCGATGGACACGGCCCACTCCAACACATCCCGGTCTGGCCGGTAGAGGCACAAACCACCCGAAGCGCCTCCCAGAAGTTGGACGGTGTGCGCCGCGATAGAGTGGAGCAGCAAGTCCAGGTCCA
>CAYHAR010000072.1:1669-9767 GCA_964354595.1 uncultured Anaerolineae bacterium
CGCCCGCAGCGCGTCGAACTGTGGCAAGCTATAGTCCGCCAGAATCACGTCCACATTTAAAGTCAAGCCGGCCAGGTAGCCTGACTCGGTGTCCACTCGCTGCCAGTCGGGCGCGAACCCGGCCCAGCGCAGCTCGTGCGCCATCAGTTCGGCGTCGGCGGGTTGGTCTTCCAGAATCAATACGCGTAAAGGTGTGGGCATGATTTTTTCCTTTGGGGCAACGAGATATACTCGGCGCGGTCCTAGTCTTTCATTTTCTTGCTTTCGGTTTGGACACGGCTGTCACGGATGAACACGGGTAAAAATCCATGTTTATCTGTGTGATCCGTGTCCCCAGAAAAATGAAAGGTTATACCCCTCGGCAGTATAACAGGACAGGATAGCCGGGCGCGCTGTCACTGTATCTCTTCGTTGCCTGGCGCGGGCGGAGGCTGGTTCAGCAGCACCCAATACAACCCCAACTGCCGGACGGCCTCGGCGAATTGTTCAAAGTCCACCGGCTTGACGATGTAACTGTTGGCCCCCAACCGGTAGCTTTCCACAATATCACGCTCTTCGCGCGACGAGGTGAGTGCGACCACTGGAGTCGCGCGGGTGCGCGGGTCAGCCTTGATGCGGCGCAGCACTTCCAGCCCATCCACTTTGGGCAGCTTGAGGTCGAGCAGAATCACTTTGGGGCTGTCTTTCATCCGGCGGCCTGCATAGTCGCCCGCGCAAAATATAAAATCCAGCGCCTCGGCGCCGTCGCGCACAATGTGAATGTGGTTGGCGAGGTTGTGCTTCTTGAGGGCGTACAGCGCCAACTCGGCGTCGCTGGGGTTGTCTTTTACCAGCAAGATTTCGACAGGTCGGGGATTCACAATATTCCTCCTCAAAGCTGCAATTGAGTTGCCCTACCGATTTTCCCGTTGGGTGTGCCGAACCCAACTGAACCTCAAAGGTTACGGCCTTGCGCCCGGCAGCGTAAAGTAAAACAGGCTGCCTTGGTCTATACAACTTTCGACCCCGACTTGCCCGCCCAATTTTTCCACGATGCGCCGCACGATGGACAGCCCCAGCCCATGTCCCCTGGCGCGAACTTGGTCGAGTCGAGTGAAGGGAGTAAACAGCCGCGCCTGGTCTTCGGGGGCGATGCCCGGGCCGTTATCGCGCACCCAAAAGCGGACATGTTCTCCGGCGGAAGGGATGGAAAGAGTCGCGCCCAGCTCCACGCGCGGAGGCTGCCCGCCATATTTGATGGCGTTGCCCATATAGTTGACCCACACCTCTTCGATCCACGGGGCGTACCCCAGCGCCAGCGGCCACGCTGGGGGCAGGCTGATTTCGGCCTGATGTTTCTCGATCATGTCGCCCAGGCGGCGTTGCGCCCCGGTCACAATGCTCGCCATGTCCAGCGGCACTGTCCGAACGTCCACCTGGCGGACCTCGGCCAGCAACAGCAGCTCGTCAATAATGTTGTTGATCTTGCGCGCGCTCTGCCCAATGGTCCGAACCGCGCGTTGCTGCTCGTCCTCTGGCAGGTCGTCCGGGCCGAGCTGCAATAACTCGGCAAAGCCGATGATCAAACCCATCGGATTCTTGAGATCGTGCGCCACGGTGTGGGCAAACGCATCCAGGTCTTGGTTGCGCGCTTCCATCTCGGCGTTCGAGCGACGCAGCGCCTCTACTAACCGGGCGTTGTCAATGGCGGTGGCCGCCGCGTTGGCCAGCGTTTCCAGCAGAGCCTGGTCGTGCTCGTCAAACTCGCCTTTCAGCTTGTTCACCGCTTCCATTGCGCCGATCACTGCGTCTTGCGCGCGCAGCGGCACGGCCAGCAGCGAGAGGGTGCGAAAGCCGGTTTGGGCGTCAACGCCGGGATAAAAGCGAAGGTCCTGGTGCGCGCGGGACACGCGCGCCGTCTTGCCGGTTTGCGCTACCCAGCCGACCACACCTTGCCCGGAGGGCAGGTGCACCCCGGCGGGCGGATGCTCAAGGCCCGGATGAAAGACGGCCTGGCAGACCAGCTCGTCGGCGCGCTCTTCGTTCCACAGCCAGACCGAACAGCCTTGCGCGCCGACGATCTCGGTGACGAGCTGGAGCAGCCGTTGCATGACTTGGCGCAGGTCGAGCGTGGCGGCCAGTGTCTGGCTCGCCCGGTAGAGTTGAGTCAGGTCACGGCTGCGTTGTTGCAACACTTGTTCGGCCTGCTGGCGCTCGGCTTCCAGGGCCGTTAATTCGACCACTCGCTGGCGCAATTCGGCCAGTTCGCTCGAGCGTTGCGCTTCAATCTCGTAAGAGTCTCGCATGGCGGCCTCCTGCGATCCTGAGAGAACGTGCGCGAAAGGCAAGCGGGAGAAGGGTTCTCCCGCTTAAAAGTATAGCCGAGTTGTCGTGGATTGAAAAGACGGCCAAGCTATCCCGGCGGGGCGGTTAGTTGCTCCGACGGCAAGGGATATAGTCTTTGCGTCTCTGCCCCGACGGACAGCAGCGCGCACTGCACGCGCCAGTTGTCCTGCTCGGCCAGAACGGTCAGCACGGCGCGGTGCCCCACAGGCAGAAGCGTCATCCCAACACGCAAAGTGTTGGCCTTGACGATTTCCAGCGCACGGATGATCAGTCGGGGGTCAAAGTAAAAAGCGCCCGAAGCTCCGTGGATGATGGTGCGCCCGTTGAGCGTCAGATGGCTGGAGCTAAAGTCTATCAGAATGGCCAGCTTTTCCGGGGGGACGTTTTGCATGGATTGCATGTTCACCAAATTGGCGACGGCCTGGTGCGCGGCGTCCGAGAGGGAGAGATAGTTGAGGGTGAGCATCCCCTTGGGCACGGCCAGCATCTGGGCGAATTCGGGAGGCGTCATGAACTGGTGCAGGTCAGCTCGCCAGCGCAATTGATATTGATTGTGATCGTTGATCATCCCCAACGATACATCTTTGCCGGCCATCGAGAGAGTGAGGTGACGAAGGTCTTCACTCGCCGGGCCGGTGAGCAAATGCGTCACGAGCGCGGGGAAAACATAGAATTGCGGCGCGGCCGGCCCAGTCAGCGTGTGCTCCCACGAAACCATCATCCGCAGGCCGCTGACGCCGATGAAGCGAATAGACGCCGGCCCCAGCATGCACAACAGCGTGTCACGGCTGCGTGTCATGGCGCGCCTCAGCCCGGTCCGCATCACTTTCGAGTCTATCTCAACAGGTGAAGAGTTCATAAGCCTGCTCCATTCGTCGGGTTACCCGCGCCGGGGCGTCTTGCTGCTGTCGGGCAGGGTGAAGGTAAAGCGGCTGCCCTTGCCCTGGACGCTTTCAGCCCAGATGCGCCCGCCGTGCAATTCAATGATTGCTTTGGCGATGGGCAAGCCCAGTCCCATGCCGCCCTGTCGGCGTGTGAGGTGCGGCTCGACCTGGTAGAATCGCTCAAAAATGCGCCCCAGGTCGGCGACGGGGATGCCCACGCCCGAGTCGGCCACCGAGACCCACACTTCGCCGTTGCGCGGCTCGACCCACACCATGATGCGCCCACCGCCCGGCGTGAATTTGATGGCATTCGTCAGCAGGTTGTTCAGCACGACCGTCAGCTTGGCCCGGTCGGCGCTGATCTGCAATGGCTCGGCCGGCAAGTTGAGCGAGACCGATTGATTCTTGGCCGTGGCCAGGCTATCGCATTCCATGTGCACCAACTGCACCTGGTCTTGCAAGCAAAAGGTCTCTAGCCTCAGCCCGATCTGACCGGATTCGACGTGGCTCAGGTTGACCATGTCTTCGATCAGTCCGCGCAAGCGCAGCGCCGACTGGACCACCACATCCAGCTTTTGGGCGGCCGCGCCGCCGGCCTCGTCTTTCAGCATCGAAGCGTAACCCAGGATCAATCCCAGCGGCGTGCGCAGCTCGTGGCTGGCGATGGCGATAAAGTCGCTCTTGAGCCGGTCCAGATCGTCCAGCTTTTTGTAGGCGATTTGCAGCGCGCTGATAAACTGGGCGTTCTGGATGGCGATGGCCGCCTGCGCGGCCAGCGTGCTGAGCACCTGCGTGTCCTCTTCCGAAAACAGCGCGTCGTCGCACTTGTTGATCACTTCGAGCACGCCAATGTTGCGATCCTTGAGAGACAGCGGCACGCCCAGGATGGTGCGCGTGTCAAACTCGATCGCCTCGTCTATGCGGTCATAGTGACGCGGGTCCTTGTTCGCTTCGGTGATGAGCATCGCCCGGCCAGATTGAAAGATGGACCCGGCAATGCTGTTGTCAATCGGCACGCGCAGACGAGCGAGCTGTTCTGCGCCCAGGCCGGTGGCCGCCGCAAAGCGCAGCTCGCCTGCTTTTTCGTCATAGAGCATGATCGAGGCCGCTTCGGTCGCCGTCAGTTCGGCCGCCGCGCGAATGATCTCTTGGAGCAGCAGCTCCAGGTCGAGCGTCGAGGTCAACTGTTGGCTGATCTCTAGGATGCGTGAGAGTTGCTGCGCCTGCTTTTGGAGAGCTGTGACGCTGTATCGCAGGTCGCCGGTTTCCGGTCGTTGGTCAAGTGGCTTCACGTCCTCGCTCCGTTTTCTGAACGCTCAACTCTGAGTCACTATTGGTCGTGCTCTCTGTCCGAGATGCACGCGGCCACCATGGCGCTGATCTCGCTTGCCTCGCGCGGCGCCATCCTACGCAAGTGCGCCAGGAACTCGACGTTGCCGGCGGGGCCGGTGAGGGGCGACCGCATCACGCCAAGAGGCGTCAGGCCGTGCGCGTTGGCCCAACTCAACACCCGCTGCAGCACGTCTGCGTGAATCGCCGCGTCGCGCACCACGCCGCCTTTGCCCACCTGCTCGCGTCCCGCTTCGAATTGCGGCTTGACGAGCGGTACGACTTGGCCCTCCGCCGCAAGCCAGTTCATCACCGCCGGCAGAATCAACGTCAGCGAGATGAACGAGACATCTATGACGGCCAGGGCAATCGGTTCTGGCAGAGAGGTCAGGTAACGCGCGTTCGTTCGCTCCAAGACGACCACGCGCGAATCGCGCCGCAGCTTCCAATCGAGCTGGCCGTAGCCTACATCAATCGCATACACCCGCGCTGCGCCGCGCTGCAACAGGCAATCGGTGAATCCGCCGGTGGAGGCGCCCACATCGGCGCAGACCAGGCCGGTCGCCTCTATTTCAAACGCCTCGAGCGCGGCTTGCAGCTTGAGACCCCCTCGGCTGACGAACGGCAACCCTTGCCGGACGTGGACAGGCGCGTCGGTGGCGACGAGTGTGCCGGCCTTGTCGGCGCGGCTTGCGCCGATAAACACCTCACCGGCCAGGATCAACTTTTGAGCGACGCTCCGGCTTTCGGCCAGCCCGCGCGCGACCAAGACGAGGTCAAGCCGTTCTTTGCGCACCACACTAGGATAACGCAAGTCGGGCAATTGGTCAAATGAAGTAGAGACGAGGCGACGCCTCGTTTCTACTTATGGGTTTTTCAAGATGGGGCCAACCCGACGACGTTCATTCCTCCGTCAATGACCATCACCGCGCCGGTCATATAGTCCGAAGCGGGCGAGGCCAGGTAAAGCGCGGCGCTCGTCAAATCGTCCACCTCGCCAAAGCGGCCCAACGGAGTTGCCGCCTGGATGCTCCTGGCGATGGATTCGGTCTGCCACAGGACGCTGCTAAAGCGCGTCTTGATGACGCCCGGCGCGATGGCGTTGACCTGGATATTGTGCGGCCCCAGCTCTTGCGCCAAGGCTTGAGTCAACATGAGCACGGCGGCTTTGCTCACGCTATAGACGCCCATGCCGGGCATCGGCCTCAGCCCGGCCACCGAAGCCATGTTGATGATTTTGCCGCGCCCACGCTTTTGCAGCTCGGGCACGACGGCCTGGGCCGCACGAAAGTAGCCCAACACGTTCACGTCCAAGATCTTGAGCCACTGTCCTTCGTCGGCGGTGAGCAGCGGGCCAAAGTGCGGATTGGTGGCGGCGTTGTTGACGAGAATATCCACGCCGCCAAAACGCTCGACCGTCTGCGCGACCAGTGCGCGGACGGCGTTCGAATCGCCGGTGTGAGCGGCAATGGCGATTGCCTGGCCGCCTTGCTTTTTGATTTCAGTCACCACCGCGTCCAGCGATTCTTGCTTGCGGCTGCTGAGCGCCACCTGAGCGCCGGCCGCCGCAAAAGCCAGCGCGATGGCCTGGCCGATCCCGCGTGATGCGCCCGTGACGATGGCGACCCGGCCCGTGAGATCGAAATGCGCGTGTGAGTTCATAGGTTGTCTCCTCTGCCGTGTGGAATGTCTTGTGTTTGCCCATCTAGCTTTGCTGCTTGAGCATGTTGAGCAGTGCTTCCCATCCGCGCAATTGCTTTTGCCGGGCGGCGTCCAGTTGACCTAGACGCTGGCGGTGCTGCATCGCCCGGATGCGGCGGCGAGTGGCGCGCGGCAAGTGAATGGCCCGGTTCACCACCAACCCGGTCGCCGTCTGCCGCTGATGCGGACGCTGCACGCGCAGCTTTTTCTTCATCTGAATGACAAAGCCTTCTTCCTCAATGATGCGCCGGAGAGTGGTGATCAGGCTGCGGCTGGGGAATCGCGGCCGCTTGAGCGGAGGCTTGTTCTTGGGCTTGCGTCGCAGTCGCTTGTTGCGACCCAGGCCGGGCAACGAAATCGTCATGTCGTCGGCGTAGCGGGTATAGCGCCCATCGAATCGTTTGACGAGTTTGGTCAGCCGCTCGTCCAGCCTCCGGCAGACCAGGTTGCTGATCGCCGGCGAAGTCGGAGCGCCTTGCGGCAAGCGTCCTTCGTGCGTGCAAATGCGACTGAGGATAGTCGCGGCCTCCGCACTCCAACCCAATCCACGAAACGCCGTCGTGACGCGCTCGGCGGTGATGCTGGAAAAAAAAGTCAGCCAGGTCTAGATTGATCACGACGCCGCGCCCGATGTGTGGCCGGGCATTATCTACGATCGAGCGGCCCCGCACAAAGCCGGTGGCCGCTGGATGCATCGGCAGTGGATTGAGCAGCCGTTGAAGGATGCGCCGCTGAAGCGCCTTGAGCTTGTCGTTGGGGGCCTCAATCGCGCGTGTGCCGCCGCGGCGCTTGGGGAGGGTGAAGCGAGCATAGTCATAGCCGCGTGACCACATCGGCGCAGCCCCGAGCCATTCGCGCAATTCCGCTTCGGGCAAATCGAGCCACTTGGCGAGATCAGTCACGCTGTGCTCGCGGCGAAAGAGTTGGGTGAGGGATTTGAACAAGCCCATCTTTACCTGGCTGCCGGGCGATCTGCTTTATCGGACGCAGTCCGATAATCCTATCTTTTCGAGCCGACATCCGTGCCTGGCCGACGAAGCATCGGCCTGAACCCTGAGGTTCCACCAAGTCGCCCGGCAGCCAGGTGATATTATACCTGCTTCTTGTAGAACTGGTAAGCAGTTCTCTCTTTTTCAGAACAAGCGATATAATTGACGAACGAAATGATGGCCGGTGTGGAGGTGGCAGGATGGCGAGTATCGTGCTGCAAACAGAGGGCTTGACCAAACGCTATGGCTCACTGGTGGCGGTGCAAGACTTGAGTCTGCAAGTCAGTGAAGGTGAAGTGTTCGGCTTGCTCGGCCCGAACGGCGCAGGCAAGACCACTTCTATCAACATGATGTGTGGGCTGCTCAAGCCAGACGCGGGTCGCGTTATGGTGCACGGCGCGCCGATTGCCGGCGGCCGGGCCGACGTGCGCGCCCGCGTGGGCGTGTGCCCACAGGACGTTGTCATCTGGGAACGATTGACTTGTCTTGAGCAGTTGCAGTTCATCGGCCAGATGTACGGGCTGGCCGGCCGCGAGGCGCTGGCGCGGGGCAAGCAGTTGCTCGACGAGCTGGACCTGGCCGAAAAGCGCGACCGGCAGGCGCACACGCTTTCCGGCGGAATGAAGCGGCGGCTCAACCTGGCGCTGGCTTTGGTGCACGACCCCGACATCATCGTGCTGGACGAGCCGGAAGCCGGACTGGACCCGCAAAGCCGCGTCAAGGTGCGCGAATACATCCGCTCCCTGGCCCGCGTCAAGACCGTCATCCTGACCACGCACAACATGGACGAAGCCGACCGCGTGGCTGACCGCATCGCCATCATAGATCACGGCAAGCTGTTGGTGCAGGATACGCCCGAGGCGCTCAAGC
>CAYHAR010000072.1:9867-17777 GCA_964354595.1 uncultured Anaerolineae bacterium
TGAGCGTTTTCCGCAAAAGCTGGCGAGAGCAAACGCGGGACATTTTGGTCTTGAGCCTGAGCCTGGTGTTTGCGCCGTTCTTTGTGTTTCTGTACTGGCTCATGTTCCCCAGCGGCTCGACCACCTACGGGGTGTTGATTCTGAACCATGACGTCAGCGTGCAACTGGCGAGCGGCGCCTGGCTGGCAGGTGGAGATGAGGTAGTCGAAGCGGTGAGAGGCGTGACCTACGCCGATGGTAATCCACTCCTCAAGGTCAGCCGCGTGACGGACCGCGCCGAGGCCGATGCCCGCTTGAGGAACCGCGACGCGGCGGCGCTGGTCGTCATTCCCGCCGATTTTTCGCGCGCCATCCTGGCGGCGCGCGAGGGGCGCGAGCCGATCACGACGTCGGTGACGATGGTCGGCGACCTCACGAACCCGTATTACGCGGTGGCGGCGGTGATGACGAGCGCCGCGCTGGACGAGTACATCCAATCGGCTGCCGGCCAGCCGCGCCCCATCCAGTTTGCGGAAGAGCCGCTGGGCGCCTCCGCCGCGCGCTCCGAGTTCGAGGTCTATGTGCCGGGCCTGATGGTATTTGCGGTGATCATGCTCGTGTTCATCGCGGCGATGACGGTGGCGCGCGAAGTGGAAGCCGGGACGCTGCGCCGCTTGCAGATCACGCGCATGACGTCGCTGGATTTCCTGGGCGGGCTGAGTCTGGCGCTGGTCCTGATCGGCGTGGCGGCTGTGGCGCTGACCTTTCTCACGGCCTGGGCGTTGGGCTTTCGCAGCCAGGGGCCGCTGTGGGTGGCGATCCTCGTCGGCGCGGTGACGACCTTTTCCATCATCGGCACGGGGTTGGTAGTGGCCTGTTTCTCGCGGACGGTCACGCAGGCGTTTCTCCTCGCCAACTTTCCGCTGGCGCTGTTCATGTTCTTTTCCAGCGCAGTCTTTCCCGTGCCCAAAGTGCCGCTGTTCACGCTCGGCGGGCGCGCCATCGGCCTGTATGATATTTTGCCGCCGACGCACGCGGTCGTGGCGCTGAACAAGGTGCTCACGCTGGGCGCGGGCTTTAGCGATGTGCTCTACGAGCTGGCGGCTTTGCTCATTCTATCGGCCGCGTACTTTGGCCTCGGAGTCTGGCTGTTCCAGCGCACGCATTTGGGCGCGACCCAAACCGGTTGATCGGTCGCGACCCTCTCTGCCCTACCTGACACACCCTGTCGGATTCCACTCGAAATGCTCTAGTGGCGCGACCTGGGTGACGTTTCCGGCCGCGCTCTGGATATAGACCGCCCATTCAATCGGCCCGGCGCAAGCCGCCGGGACCTGCGCCGGACTGCTAATGTCCGTCGTCCACTCATAGCCCGTCAACAGCGGGCTATATTGAACTCCTCTGAAATAGTTGCTTGTGCATTTGGCTTTGTTGACTTCTGACGGCGTGATCGCGACCAGGAACGATTCAAGCGGCCTCAACGCCGCGCCGGTCCACTTGAACGTGATGACGGGTGACTTCTCACACTCGCCATCGAGGGGAGCCAGCGGCGTCACGACGAGTGACGCACTGCGAGTGGCCAACGCGCGCGGCGTCGGCGTCCCGGTCGGCGGTAGCCCTGGCGTCTCGAGCGTCGGCGGCGGCGTGGGAGTCTCTGTCAGCGACGGCGTCCACAGCGGCGTCGCCGTCATAGCCGCCTCCGCCGCCATCGGTGTTGGCGTCGGCGTGGGCGCAGGCGGGGCGTTCGTCGTCGGCGCCAGGGTCGGTGTGCCGGGCGCCGGGCTGGGCGCAACCTCCGGCCTGCCCCGGCTCAGCCCGCCGCTCAGCACGAAAACCAGGCCCGCCACCGCGATCAACGCTGCGGCCATCCAGCCCAACGGCCCGAGCGCCGGCCGGACACCCCCGGGCGGAGCGGACCGGTCAAGCGGAGAGCTTGTTCCGGCAAGATTCCCCGTGTCTCCCCACGAGACATCCGGGCGCAACCGGGAGGCGCGCGCGACCAGCTCCGCGATGCGGCCCCGCGCGGCAAGAGACCGGACAAGCTGGCTGGCTCTGACGGCTTTGCTGTGCCCTCTCAGGTGCTCGTAATCTAGTCCCATCTCTGAGCACAGCGCGCGCAACTCGTCGTCGCCGAAATAATCGGTGAGGTTCCGGCGCACCAAAATAAGCTGTGCCGGCGTCGGGGTCCATGCGTCCCGGGACAAGCGGCCTCCTCAATATCTTGAGGGGCATGATGATCAAACGGGGGGGCGAACAGGCATCTACATTATATACCCGATTCCATCAAAGTGAAATTCGAAAACTCTTGCCTTCACAGGGTCGAAAGTGCGCTGGGCCGCCTGTCCGAGCCGGGAGGGTTAGAGGCTGTCTGAACATCACTCCTCTATAGTGGCCACTCTTAATACCAGCACGTCCCGGCCACATTTTGGCCCACAACTCGCCGGGCGTTGGTGCCATCCGAGTTGGCGATGTACAATGAGCGAACGCCTTCGAGATTCTTTTCATAAAGGATCTGCCGGCCATCTGGCGAGAAAGCAAAACTCGGTATCCACTGGCTCCTGGTTGATAGCAGTTGAGGCTCTGCACCAGTGTCCAGGTCAATCAGGTAAAGGGAAAACAGCAGCTTGTCGCCTTCGCCAAACTCGGCCAACATAAAGAGCAACTGGTTCTTGCTCGTGGAAGGCGAGAAACTGCCCAGCGACATCAGGCCGGCATAGCTCCGGATGGTCTCGGGCGATAGGGTCGCCGTTGGCGAGGCCGGAATGCTACCGGGCGTAAGTGCTGCTTTGGTGACCTCTTTGCCCGGTTGAGCCAGTCTGGAGGCGACAATGTCCACCTGCCGCTTGAGCAGCATCGTCACACCAGAGGACAGCTTGGGGGGCAAACCCTGCAAGGAAGGTGGGCTGTCCGGGCTCACACTCAGGATAGACACCTTGTCGTCTAGATCAACCAAGAGCCAGCGAACGCGTTGGGGTGAGGAGCGCTGAGCGCAGTCTTGTATTCGGTCGGTCACACCCCACAGAGCAAGAAAACTGCTCACAGGCGATACGGCCGTTCTGAGAGCCTGAGCGGAAAAGCTATACTGCACCTTGTCCACTCGCAGGCTGGCGTCGCGAGGATTGGTGCTCTTGGCGATCACAAAAGACCGGGTCGTGCCTTGAACGTTCGATAGGATCAACAGGTCGCCATTCGGTAGAAACTGGACAGACTCGATGGAATCGTCTTTTCCGGTCACGGCGATCTGTTGGCCGGTTGTGACATTTATGCTGGACCATCCGTCGAGTGTCCGGGCCAGCACAAAGCGTCCATCGGGCGAGATACTGCCGGCAGTATCAGGCGCGATGCCGTGAGCCAGTACCTTGGATTCGCCCCGGCGCAAGTCCAGCCGCGCCAACTGCCAGGTCAATGGGTCCCCGGTGTGCTCGATCACACTCGCCCACTCGCCATTCGGAGAGATGGCATGGAGACCGATTTGCCAGCGGGGAGTTGAGACTCCTGCACAGCTCACCAAGGCGATGATCCCGGTAACGAGCAGTGCACAAAGTAAAATATGGCCAAGCCCGATTTTGACTTTCATGATTATGGCCCCTTCGTCGCCGTAGCAGTTGGAGTGACCAGCTTGTTCACGGACTTGTATATCTCTCGCCTGTCGCTCCCGTCCGCCTTGCACACATAGTACATAACCGTCGAGCCTTCCAGCACCGTTACCACGAGCTGCCCGTCGCCTGCATAGGCAGCCGCCATGGCTGCAGCGTCAGACACCACCGCATTCTGCTTCTGACCCTGATCCGAAATGACCAGGAGACTGGTACCTGCCCCCCCTTCCACAAAGCGAGGATAGCTGGCGCTCGCTTTAAGCTTGCTTTGCTTACTGACCGCAACCGCCAAGAATCTCGAATCCGGAGACACGGACAAGACCATCACGTCCGTGTATCCACGGGTCAGTGTGACCGAGGTGCCATCCGGGCGCAGAGCATACAGGTTTTTGTTCTTGTCTTCGTCCTGGGCCAGGTAGGTAATCAGTCCCACTCCGTACACAGGAACGGGAGTCGCGGTCATGGGCACAGGCACAAGAGTGGCCGTCCGGGGCACAGTCGGGGCAGAGGTCGCCGTAGAACGAGGTGTCTTGGATGGCGTTGAGGGTAGGGGGCGGATTGGCTGGTTGGTCACCAGCACGCCCAAAATGGTGCACACGATCGCCAAACCAGCCAATGCCGCCAACACGGCCGCCCACCAGACCGTCGGCGCGCGTCTCGGCCTGGCTCGGGTGACGGGAGGAGCAATCGGCCTCCGAGGCGCCGGCGCAGGTGATGGTGGCTGGGCGACTTGGGCGCGGTCACCCTCCAATCCGGCCAACAGCTTGTTCAATCCCGTCTGATAGTCGCCCAGGAACGAAATGTGCTGGTAGCTCTTGAGCATGAGCGGCACATCGCACGGCTCGACGTCGAGCGGGATCAGCCGCAGCTTGCCCTCTTTCTCGAGCGCGATGGCAATGTCCGTCTCACTCCGGGCCCAACTCGATTTGATCATGGCTGGCGTGAGCACCGCCGCAAAGATGCCGCTTTCGCCCAGTCCGCGCTCGATGGCCTCGACCCATTTCTCGCCGAGCCGGATGCTATCGGGAGCAATCCACACGCGCCAGCCGTTGCTCTTCAGGTCGCCCGCCAGACGATGAGCAAACTCGGCATCCTGGTGTGCATGGCTGATAAACACCTGCCGGGGTTCGTAAACGGGGAGTGCTGGTGGGGGGGGCGGCACAGCTTCCAGCGCTTCCGGAAAGCGCTCGTCGAACTGCCTGGTACGGAACCGCCGGATTGCCGCCAACAGGTTGGGCACGAGCTCGCGTCGCTGGCAGTAATCAATCAGGAGCAAAATCTTTTGCCCCTTTCTCATGCCCGCCGCAAACTCGTCGCGCACCTGGGGAAAATAGTCAAAGCACAGCGTCTCGAGCTCTAGGTCCTCAAAGTGATCGTGCAGGAACTGCCGGATCTCGGCCAAATCATACTTCATGTTCCCCCCTAGACCTTGATCTCTGCTTCTGTTGGCAGCCGACCTCGCTTGAGCCTAACCCATCGCTCGCGCACGAGGCTTTCTGTCTCGTCCGGCTCGGGCCGCAACCCCATACCGAGCGCCAGTTGCCAGATGGCGTTCAGTTGCTTCCAACGGAGGCCGACGGACGCGGCGCGTTGTTAAAAGTTCAACCGCGGCTACGGCTTGCCAGCGGTCTCGAAACTGTTTTGCCAGTTGACGGTCCATCATCTCCCCACCTCGTACACCTTCAGCACCTCATCCCCATAGTGATTGATCACCTTGACCGCGATCTTGCCCGTCTGGGGCGGGTCGAAGGGATAGCTCTTGGTGGAGTACAGCGCCGACCAGGCCGCCTCGTCAATCTCGGCGCGCAGCGCGCGCTTGAGCCGCTCGTAAGGATCGCCCGCGCCCGTGAAATAGGCATGGCGGACGAAAAAGCTTTCGCCGTTGTAATCCGTGTCAATGAACCAGCACGCAATGTCGTCGGTCGAGCTGGAGCGAATCTGGCCCGTCGTCGGGTCGTACACATCCACACCCTTGACCTTGACGACGAGCTTGCCGTCTTTTTGCGGCTTGACTTCCAGATCCGGCTCGCCAAAGACCATGAACAAATTGCCCGCGCCGGTTTTCTTGAGCAGCTCGTCGCCCATCGCCAGGTCGGGGTTCATGCGCGCGGTGAGCACGGTGAGCTTGCCGTAGCGTTTGGCTTCTTCGGACACGTGCGGGTCGAACGCAAAGCCGCACACGATGAGCAGATGAAAGCCCACGCCCTGCACGGCCTCTTTGGCCGCTTCTTTGACTTGCTCCGGCCCGACGGTGCCATGCTCGGGACCAATCGAAACGGCCACGCGCTTGGTCTTGCTGCCGGCTTCGGTGTATTCGCCCGCCGCGTGCAGCCACGTTCCGGCAAAAGGCTCCAGCCGGTCGAATTTCAAACGCTCTTTCTTGACAGTATTTTGCACGCCCGCTTTCTTGAGGTTCTCGACGATCATCGTCTCGAACTGGCCGACGGCGGCTTGCTCTTTGCCCTCAGCTTCCGATACGGGACGTTCTTGGTCCGTCGCCAGCACGCGATGCGGCGAGAGGCTTTCGACGGTGAATGGCCCGGTGACGCGGATGCGCTTGTTGTCCTCGTAAGGCTGATCGTAGAGCAGCTCGGTGTCGGCGTGACGCGCAATCGAGTCGTCAATTTCCTTTTGCCGCTCGCGGCGCAGACGCCAATAGTCGGCGTGCAGACCTGTCAGGTCTGGCGGCAGTTCGCGCGGAATCTGCCAGTCTTCCCACGACTGCTTGGCCCGCTTGTTGATCTTGGCGCGCAGCGGTAGGAGTTGCGCTTGATAGGCGGCGTGGATGGCGTCTATCTCGTCATTGTTGGCGATGGATTTGAGCGTGATGTGCGGCACGCGCTTGTAGACAAAGCCGCGCCGAATATCGCTCGTAGTCACGACTTTAGTCGTGAAGGAGGAGCGACTAAAGTCGCTACTACTACCGGCAAGTTCCATTTCGAGCTTGGAGCCTTCGGGCGAATCGGCCAGGTGATAGTAGGGGAAGCGGGCGGACATGAGGCGCGTGCGGGCGAGCGCGATGGCGACGCGGCTGGTGTCGCACGTGATCCAGCGGCGGCCCCATTGCTCGGCCACGTAGGCCGTGGTGCCGCTGCCACAAGTGGGGTCGAGCACCAGGTCGCCGGGGTCGGTGGTCATCAGAAGGCAGCGTTTGACGACTTCTGTTGCTGTCTGCACAACATAAACTTTCGGATCAGCTCGACTGGATATTCCACCACTTACATCATCCCATTGATTGGTCAATGCAATGCATCCGAAGTCGTCAAAGAACTTTTTGAACCGTATCGTCTCTCCTGCTTTCAGAATGCGGTCAGCCACGGCTACTCGTCGCATGCCGTCTGTACTGGTTCGCCAACCACCAACAGTAGGTCTGTAATCTTTTCTTCGAAACTCGACTGGAAAAGCTGTCGTTGCAGAGCCAGAGCGCGATGTAAGTCCTTGGTCTGTAAATAATCGCCAGCCCTCTGGCAAAAGGCTTGGGTCATCACGTTCATCTTCGGTCAAAAGGCGTTGCTCACCATCGGGCGATTGCCCATAACTATATCGTGTTGCTCCCCTCTCGCCAGGTGTTAGCTCTTTGACAATAGGGCGATACTTCAATCCGGCTTCACGGTTCTTGGCGTACCAAATGATGTAGTTATTGACATTGTCCAAGTATTCTCCGCCAAGTCCAACAGAAGTACGATAAGTGATAACGCTTACGAAATTCTCACTCCCAAACACCTCGTCCAGCAAACAGCGAACCAAGTGGACGTTCTCATCGCCAATCTGGACAAACACACTGCCGCTCTCGGTGAGCAATTCGCGGGCCACGGTCAGCCGGTCACGCAGGTAGGCCAGGTAGGAATGGATGCCCAACTCCCACGTATCGCGGAAGGCTTTGATTTGCTCCGGCTGGCGGGTGGCGTCGTCGGCCTTGCCGTCCTTCACGTCGCGCTTGCGGGTGCTCACCTGCCAGTTGGAGCCGAACTTTATTCCATACGGCGGGTCGAGGTAAATCATCTGCACCTGGCCCTTGAGGCCTTCCTTTTCCGCGAGTGACGTCATCACCAAGAGCGAGTCGCCCAGGATCATGCGGTTGGCCCAGTTTTGCTCGTGGCGGTAAAAGTCAATCAAGTCCTCAAACTCGATCCCGTTGAAATCGCCAAAGAGCGCCATCTGCGGTTCGGGCGCGGCCTTCTTAGCCTGGGCGCGGACGTTTTCGATGATGGCGCGCGGCTGGATTTTTTCCTGGATGTAGACGGGGACGGCGGGCACGGCCAGGTCGCCCGCGTCTTGCTCGTCCTTGCCCTTCCACACCAGTTGCGGGTCGAGCGACGGGTCGCGCGGGTAGAG
>CAYHAR010000073.1:0-17716 GCA_964354595.1 uncultured Anaerolineae bacterium
CGCGCCGGCGCTGCGTGATGTGTCGCTGCAAGTCGAGGCGGGCCAGTTCATGCTCGTCGTCGGCCCCAGCGGCAGCGGCAAGTCCACGCTGCTGCGTTGCATCAACGGGCTGGCGCCGCACTTTTCCGGCGGGACATTGGCCGGGCGCGTCCTCGTGGATGGGCGCGACACGCGCGAGCACCCTCCGCGCGACCTGGCGTCCGTCGTCGGGTTTGTGTTCCAAGACCCTGAAGCGCAATTCGTCACCGAGCGCGTCGAAGATGAGTTGGCCTTTGCGTTGGAAAACGCGGGCGCGCCGCAGTTGACGATGCGCAAACGCGTCGAAGAAGTGCTCGATGCGCTCGGCATCGCATCGCTGCGAAATCGCGCCGTGTCTTCGCTTTCCGGCGGGGAGCAGCAGCGCGTCGCCATCGCGGCGGCGTTGGCTTTGCAGCCCAAGATTCTCGTCCTCGACGAGCCGACTTCGCAGCTCGACCCGCAATCGGCAGAGGACGTGCTCTCTGCACTCGTCCGCCTCAACGCCGATTTGGGGTTGACGATCGTCCTGGCCGAGCATCGCCTGGAGCGCGTCCTGCAATACGCCGACCGCGTCGTGTTCCTGCCCGAGGCCGGAGCGACGCCGCTCGCGGGCAATCCGCGCGAGGTGATGGAGGCCATCGCGCTCACGCCGCCGCTGGTAACGCTCGGCAAGGCGTTGGGCTGGAGGCCGTTGCCGCTCACGATCAAGGAGGGAAGACGCTTTGCGGGGGCATTGAGCGTGGAGCGTGGAGCGTGGCGCGATGACCTCCCGCCCTCTGGGCGTCCCGCCCTTCAGGCGTCCGACCTCCGACCCCCGGTTCTCAATGCGCGTGACGTTTGGCTGGCGTATGATGGCGCAGAGGTCTTGCGCGGCGTGTCGCTGGCTGTGGGCGCAGGCGAGCTGATTGCGTTGATGGGACGCAACGGCTCTGGCAAGACGACGCTGCTCAGGACGATTGTGGGGCTGGTGAGGCCGCAGCGCGGGCAGGTGATGGTCAACGGCGCAAGTGTGCTCGGGCAATCCACCGCCGACATTTGCCGCCAGGTGGGTTACGTGCCGCAGAATCCCGCCGCGCTCCTCTTTGCTGATGCGGTGCGCGACGAGCTGCTCATCACGCTGCGCAATCACGGATTGGACGAAGCGACGGCCCCGGTCGAGCCGGGCGAGTTGTTGAGAACGCTCGGCCTGAGCGACGTGGCTACGCTGTATCCGCGCGACCTTTCCACCGGACAACGACAGCGCACCGCGCTCGCTTCGGTGCTGGTGACGCGCCCGCAGGTCTTGCTGCTCGACGAGCCGACGCGCGGGCTGGATTACGCCGCCAAGGCCACGCTCACCGGCATCCTCAAGCGATGGCAGGCGCAAGGCACGGCCATCGTCATGGTGACGCACGACGTGGAACTGGTGGCCACGTGCGCCGACCGCGTGGCGTTGATGGCCGAAGGCGAGATCGTCGTGGATGGCCCGGTGCGCCAGGTCCTTTCCGAGTCCGCCATTTTCTCCTCGCAAATCAACAAACTCTTTGGCGCGCCATCGCTCTTGACGGTGGACGACGTGCTGGCTCAAAGGTAGGATACTGCGGCCTTTGACAGTTTCCCCCTACCACTATACAATTCAGAGCGGCACTGGGATGCCAGGCGGCATTGGGATGCCGCCCCACGGATTGTCTGGAGGTTGCGATGCACGCGAAAATCGTCGTCCTGCCCGGCGATGGAATCGGGCCAGAGGTGACGGCCGAAGCCGTCAACGTGTTAAACCAAGTCGCCGAGTGTTTTGACCACACATTCCACTTTGAAGAATTCCCCATCGGTCGCGCGGCGCAAAAGGCTTTGGGGACCTTGCTGCCGGAAAGCACACTGGAGGCGTGCCGCAAGGCTGACTCGGCGCTGCTGGGCGCGCTCGACGTGAGCCAGTCGCCGGACGAGGCCATGTTCCACGCCGAAGCCGAGCGCGGACTGCGGACTGTACAGCGCGCGCTGGGAATGGTGGTGAGCCTTCGCCCGGCTCGACCGCATCCGGCGCTGCTCGGCCTTTCGCCGCTGCGCCGAGAAATGCTGGAAGGCGTGGACCTGCTCATCGTGCACTGCCTATGCAACGATGCACCCGGCCGATGCGACGAGGACACGATCGCCATCGTCGTGGACGCGGCTTGCCGGATGGCGCGCGCGCGCCGCCATCACGTGACGATTGTGCACCGCGCGACGACGGACGAGCCGGGCGTCTGGCGCGCCGTGCCCGAACGCATCGCCGCCGGCTATCACGACGTGCAGCTGGACCAGATGCCGGTGGACGCCGGCTTGCAGCAAATGCTGTTTGACCCGCGCAATCTGGACGTGCTGGTGGCCGACAATTTGATTGGCGCGGCGCTTTCCAGCCAGGCGGTGGCGCTGCTGGGCGCGCCGGCGTTGATGCCGGTCGGCGCGCGCGGCATGGGGCACCTGGGCGTGTACGCGCCCGCCGCCGGGCCGATGTTTGACCAGGCAGGCGTGGAAGCGGCAAATCCCATCGGCGCGATTTTGAGCGCGGCGATGATGCTGCGCCACTCGTTCAGCCTGGAGCGCGAAGCAGCGGCGATTGAATACGCGGTGGATAGCGCGCTCGGCTCCGGGGCGCGGACGGCGGACATTGCCACGGCGGGCGAGCGTGTCATCTCGACGCGCGCGATGGGCGAGGCGATTGCCGCGTGGGTGTGCCAGGCCGCCGGACAGACGCAGCGCTCGCTCCGGGCGGAAGAGTGACCCCGCGGCGATCAATCGCCGCGCTACGAGACATCGTTGGCTGAAGCCAGCTAGCCTCCGTCGGGGGCAGGTCGCTGGTTTGCGCTCTCATGCGGTTCCAAAAAGCGATCCAAAGGGGGGGGTAGATTCTTGCTCCGTAGAGCTATCCCTAACCTGCGACCGTAGTCAATAAAAAAGGCGGGACATCCCGCAAGTTCTGCTCTGTACCCGACTCCCAACCGTAACGGCAAAGTGTACAGCAAGTTCAATGGCTACAGCACTCTGCATAGTTGCAACTCATTCCTGCCAGGTGGCAAATGCAAGTAGTAACGCTACGGCCAGAACCATCAAGAATTATTTTTGAAATGAACTACCGCGCGGCAAGCCACGAGGAATCAGACCTGAAAGAGATTGAATGTTTGCGCAAGTTACGGTCGGCGGAGCAGGCGCCCGCTTCGCGCCGCTGCCGTTCCACTCTGCGCTGGAGCAAGGCCCCCGGTGGGCAGACCGACGCGCGCCGACTGTAGTCTGCCGTCGGCGGCACCAAACAACAAGGAGAAACAGGATGCTTATCACGCATGGACTGATCGCTACGCTAGGGAAAAGTCGCGTCATCCCCGATGGCGCGCTCATGGTCGAAGACGGCAGAATCACCGAGATCGGCGCGACGCGCGAGCTGAAGGAAAAATATCCGAGCGCGGAAGAGCTGGACGCGAACGGGATGCTCGTCTTGCCCGGCGCAATCTGCGCGCACACGCATTTCTACGGCGCGTTCGCGCGCGGCCTGTATATCCCCGGCAGCCCCGCCAGCAATTTTGTCGAGATTCTGCAAAAGCTGTGGTGGCGGCTCGACCTGGCGTTGGACGACGAAGGCACGCGGCTTTCCACGCTCGTCTGCTTGATTGACGCAATCCGTCACGGGACGACGACGCTGATGGACCATCACGCCAGCCCCAACGCGATTGAAGGGTCGCTCGACATCATTGCGGAGGCGGTCAAGCAATCTGGCCTGCGCGCGTGCCTGTGCTACGAGGTGACCGATCGCAACGGCGACGAAGGCGCCAAGGCCGGCATTGCCGAGAACGTCCGCTTTGCCATGTCGCTGCGCCAGAATCCCAGCCCTTACCTCAAGGCGATGTTTGGCTTGCACGCCGCGTTCACCGTGAGCGAGCGGACGCTGGAGCACTGTGTGGCCGAAGCGCAAATGCTGGACGTGGGCTTTCACACTCACCTGGCCGAAGACGCCGCCGACGAAAGCGACAGCCTGCGCAAGTACGAAATGCGCATCGCCCGCCGATTTTTGCAGCGGGGCGTGCTGGGACAAAAGACGATTTGCGCGCACGGCGTCCACCTGGACGATAACGAGCTGCGGATGCTGGCCGAAACGGGAACCAAGCTGACGCATCAGCCGCGCAGCAACATGAACAACGCCGTCGGCGTCGCCCCGATTCAGCCGGCGCTCGACCTGGGCGTGTGCGTGGGCCTGGGCAACGACGGCTTTAGCAACGATCACTTTGCCGAGATGAAGGCCGCGTACCTCGTCCACAAGATCAACCAGCGCGACCCGCGCGTGATGACGGGCGACACGGTGATGAAACTCGCTTACGAAAACAATGCGCGCATCGCCCAGGAAGCGGGCGGCTGGGCCGATCCGATGGGCGGAATCTCGCCCGGCGCATGGGCCGATATTGTGCTGTTGGATTATCGCCCCTATACACCGCTCACTGCCGACAATCTTCCCTGGCAGATCATTTTTGGCGTGGATGGCGCGCACGTCAACACGACTATCGTCGGCGGCAAGGTATTGATGCGCGACCGCAAGCTGCTGACGCTGGACGAAGAGCGCATCGCCGCGCAAGCGCGCGAATACGCGCCGAAAATCTGGAAGCGATTCGCAGAGTTGAGCGCATGATTGTAGCCCGGGCGTCCCCATGCCAGGGCTTGCCCCAAAAACAACAAGGACAGAAGGCAAACATGAGCGACTTGAGGAATCTGGTAGACAGGCTGTGCAAAATCGGATCCGAGTTGCTGGGCAAGGCCGCGCCCATGCAATACAGCGACGAGCCTGTGCAGGCGCTCACGCCGCGCGCGCTGGTGATCGTCTATGACCCGGTGGTGAATCGCTCCACCGGGGAAAAGCTGACGCAGCGCATGGGCTGGAGCCGCGTGGGGGACCTCGTCGCCGGTTACATCGCGGACATTGACGAGTGCAGCGGCGGGTTGGTCAAATACCGCGTGGTTGACCAAGTCGTGGTGGACGAATTCCCGCAAAAGGCGGATGGCTTTCGCTACGACGCCGATACATTCCTCGCCGTGATGAACGGAACCGCTCCCGCGCACGACCCCGACATGGTAGACTATTTCAAGATCGTGGCCGACCATCACCTGGTCGAGCGCGTAACCAGCGACGATTTTGACGAAGTGTGGCTGTTCGGCTCTCCCTATGGCGGCTTTTACGAATCGCACATGGCGGGCAAGGGCGCGTTCTGGTGTAATTCGCCCGCGATGCAAGGCACGGAGCATTGCCCCAAGCGATTCGTCATCATGGGCTTTTCGTATCAACGCGGCGTGGGCGAGATGCTCGAAGACCTGGGGCATCGCGCCGAATCCGTTCTGGACAAAGTTTTTGAGCGCGCGTGGGGCGAAGCCAACCTTTGGAAGCGCTTTAGCCGCTACGACAAAATCGCGCCGGGCCAGGCCGAGGTCGGCATGATGCACTTTGCGCCGAATAGCCTGGAGGATTACGACTGGGGCAACCAGACCAACGTGCCCAGCAAGTGCGACGACTGGCTCGGCTTTCCGAACCTGAAAGGCGCGGTGCGCCAGGTCAACTGCGCCGATTGGGGCAACGGCGATATCCGCGAGCATCACAAGTGGTGGTTCAAGCGCGTGCCCAAGGTCGCCGGACGCATCAACGGCATCTCGAACAATTGGTGGAAGTATATCATCCAGGTGAGCGACCCGATTTTTGACCGCTAGACTGTCTACCTGTCATTGCGAGCCGCCGTGGGCGGCGAAGCAATCTTCACGCCGGGATTGCTTCGGGCGCTGCGCGCCCTCGCAATGACACGTGTAAAATCTGCAAAAGTACTGAGGATACTTTGCGTGTACATCCTGTTGAATTCAGCCGAGCCGCCAAAGGTTGAGCAGTCACAAACAATCTCTGGTAGACTATGAGCGATTTCTCTGGTGTGGGCCAACTTGCTGGAAAGGTCGCCGTCATCGGCGTCCCGCTGGACGAAAATTCCTCCTTCATGCGCGGCCCGGCGCTGGCGCCGCCGCGCATCCGCGAGGCGCTACATTCGGGCGCTTCCAACCTCTGCGCCGAAAATGGCGTGGACTTGGGCGACTCGAACTGGCAAGACATGGGCGATCTGGCGCTCGCTTCCGGCGCAGATGCTTTCGCGCAGATCCAGCAGGCGATAGATGAATTGCTGGCACGAGGCGCGCGCGTGCTATCGTTGGGCGGCGACCACTCGATCACCTACCCCATCCTGCGCGCATACGCTATAAAGTATCCCAGGCTAAACATCCTTCACTTGGACGCGCACCCCGATCTGTATGACGAATTCGAGGGTAATCGGCGTTCCCACGCCTGCCCGTTCGCTCGCATCATGCAAGAGCGCCTGGCCGAGCGCCTGGTTCAAGTCGGCATTCGAACGATGAACCCTCACCAGCGAGAGCAGGCCGAGCGCTTTGGCGTAGAGGTTATTGAGATGCGCGAGTGGCCCGCCAGTCTCAAGTTCGATGGGCCGCTGTACGTGTCACTCGACCTGGACGCGCTGGACCCGGCGTTTGCGCCCGGCGTCTCTCATCACGAGCCAGGTGGCCTGTCCACGCGCGAGGTGTTGAGCATCATTCAAAACACCCCTGCCACGCTCGTGGGCGCGGACATTGTAGAGTTCAATCCGGCGCGCGACCCGGTCGGCGTCACGGCGGCGGTCGCTGCCAAGTTTTACAAAGAACTCGTCGCGCGCATGATGCGCTGACGCCAAGAGCCGCCATGAGCAAAACTATTTCCACCGCCGCGATGGACGCACTGTTCGACGCATATCGCCGTCCCAACGTCCCCGGCGTGAGTGTGATGACCGTTCAGGCTGGCCGCGTCCCTTACAAAGCAGCCTTTGGCCTGGCGAGCCTCGAGGACGGCATTCCCTGCGCCGCCGATACCAACTATCGCCTGGCCTCTGTGACCAAACAGTTTACGGCGATGGCCGTCATGCTGCTGGCCGAACGACGACAGCTCTCCTTTGAAGATAGGCTCTCCCAGTTCTTTGCCGCTTTTCCGCCGCACGGGCAGCAAATCACAGTGCGGCATCTCCTCCATCACACTTCGGGACTGGTCGCGTATGAGGACGTTATTCCCGAAAGCGTCACCTCTCCACTGACCGACCGAGACGTGCTCGACCTCTTGCGGCGGCAGACGCATACCTATTTTCCTCCCGGCTCGGCGTTCCGCTACAGCAATTCGGGTTATGCGCTGCTGGCCCTCATCGTAGAGCGCGTGTCGGGCATGTCGTTCGCCGCGTTTTTGCAGAGCCGCATCTTTGCGCCACTCCAGATGAACGACACGGTCGCCTACGAGCCTGGAATCTCGACTGTCCGCAACCGCGCCTATGGTTACACGCAGCGGGATCACGGGTTCGAGCGAACCGATCAGAGCCGCACCAGCTCGGTCTTGGGAGATGGCGGCATCTATTCCTCGGTGCAAGACTTGGGCAAGTGGGATCAGGCGCTCTATACCACACAACTGGTCAGCCAGGCAACGCTCGACCTGGCCTTTGCGCCGGGCGTCATGCTTCCCGATCAAGACGCGGGTTATGGTTTCGGCTGGTTCATCGGCGCGTATCGCGGCGAGCCGACGGTGTGGCATCACGGCGAAACCGTCGGCTTCCGAACCATGCTCCAACGCTTTCCACGCCAACGGTTTACGGTCATTGTGCTCATCAACAGACGCGAAGGCGATCCGGCCGAGATTGCGCACAGGATCGCCGACCTGTGTTTGTTCCACGCAGAATAACGCGAGTTGTAGAGACGTTGCGTGCAACGTCTCTACTCTACCTTTTTCGCGCTGTCTGCGGTACAATACGTTGCGAGTGGCACGGAGGTTGAAATGCTAAAGCAACACACTGGCAGTCAAAGGACTAGCAGCGCGACTGAAATGCGGCGCAATTTCGGCGCAATCGTCCGACGGCTCCGTAAACGCCGCGAGCACACGATCATCCAAAGCAGTGGCGAGCCGGTGGCCGTTCTCCTCTCTATGTCGGAATACGAGCGGCTGAGGGCGCGCGAACGGCTGGCTGCTCTCGACGATTTGGGACGAAATCTGGGGCGTGAGATCGAGAAGCGCGGCCTGAGTGAAGAAGAGTTGATGGCTGACCTGGAAAAGACCAAGCATCAGGTCTTTGAAGAACGCTATGGCCGTCCTGCATAGAAAGCCACATGGCTGAATCAGGCCGGTGAGGTGTTCCGGCCTTTTGTATTTTGCGACGCAGATATAGCCGACCTGGTGTTGGCCGGGTAACATGATACAAGATGACGTGCATCACCAATCACACGGAGACTTGCCATGAAGAAAACTCTAACGCAAAACGGACTCATTTCCATCGCAAAAAAGTTCTGCGTACGAAATCATACTTACTCCAAGTTGTTTGGCGTCACTGATGGAAAGGCCGTCGGCACATTCATCGAACATGAATTCCAGAGGTACTTGACCACATATTATACAGCGCCAGTCGGCAGTTCTGCAGCAGGGCTTGATTTACCTTCGCTTGAGACAGATATCAAAGTAACTTCGATTCGCCAGCCTCAATCATCTTGCCCATTCCACTCGGCAAGACAGAAAGTGTACGGCCTTGGCTATCACCTGCTTCTATTCGTCTACGACAAGCAAGATAACCAACGAGCTAAAACGGCTCAACTGATTTTTGTTAGTTGCGCCTTCATTGACAAAAGCCGAACCGCAGATTATCAAACAACTCGCGGCCTCCTCGAAATCCTTGAACGAAACGGGAATCGCGACGATATCTTGGCCTTCCTCACTGATCGCGGTCTACCAGGTGACGATATTGTTCATAACTCTCTCGCTGATGAAATCATGGCATCGCCGCCCCTCCTTGGCTACTTGACTATCTCCAACGCGCTGCAGTGGAGACTTCAGTACAGTAGGATTGTCAATCTAAGCGAGACTGTGCCAGGGATCGTGAAAATCGTATGAGTTACACTACGTTTCGTATCGCAGATGCAGTATCAGAACATATCGTTGAGTTGAGCCAGACCCGATTGGCAGAGATGGTCTCGGCCTACCAAACTCTTGAACGTGCCAATAAAGAATTGCTTTACTCAACCGGCGTCTGTCGCTTTTTTGAAAGCCAGGAGGAATTTGACGAGTTTCGGCGACTCATCCTATTGCCCGCTCAGAGCTTTTCCAAGAACCGTGAGTGGGGTGATTTTCAAACTCCCCCCGGTTTAGCGGAGCGAGTATGCAACTATCTTGTCAAGGCTGGCGTCTCCCCTACAGTCATCATCGAACCGACCTATGGTACGGGGAACTTTATCTTTGCTGCGCTCAAAGCGTTCCCAGCCGTCAAGCTCGTTTACGGCGTTGAAATTCAAGAGCAGTACGAGTGGCATCTCAAGATCGCTTTGTTGATAAAGGCGCTGCTCGGCCACCGTGTCTCTGCAGAGATCGAGTTGCATCGCGACAATATCTTTACGCACCGTTTTGCAAAGAGCGCCAGTAGCGCGCAAGATTTTCTTATCATCGGGAATCCACCCTGGGTGACAAATTCAGAACTTGGCTCTTTAGGGGCGGGCAACTTGCCGGAAAAGAAAAATATCAAAATACTCAACGGCATGGATGCTCTCACGGGCAAAAGCAACTTTGATATAAGTGAGTTTATCCTGCTTCGAATGCTGAACTTGTTTTCACAGCGTCGCGGAACGCTTGCGATGCTCTGCAAAAATTCGACGGTCAAAAATATCGTTGAAATCTTGCCCAAGCGCCCGTTTAAGGTTTCAAATATACGGGCGCTTGGGATAAACGCCGGACGTGAATTTGGCGTCGCAGTTGATGCTTGTCTGCTGGCCATGGATCTAGGCGTATCTCAACCTACGGCAACCTGTCAGGTCGCTTCTCTCGAACACCCTGATCAAATCGTTAGAGGATTCGGTTGGGTAGGCAACAAATTTGTATCCAACGTCAAGGATTACGAGTCCAGCGCCGAGTTAGATGGCGAATCAGTCTTGGTTTGGCGGCAGGGACTAAAGCATGATTGTTCAAAGATCATGGAACTGGACGCCAAAGAGAAGATATTGGTAAATGGGAACAATGAAGTGGTAGACGTCGAAGAAGAATGCGTGTATTGGCTTTTCAAAAGCTCTGATTTGCGAGCCTTTGAAGCCCGTAATCCAAGAAAGAAAGTGATCGTCACTCAAAACCGTCTCGGCGATGAGACATCAAACTTGCAAGTGAGTGCGCCTAAACTTTGGGAATACCTCGTCAAGAACAGCGAATACTTTGAAAGACGCAAATCCAGTATTTATCGTGACAAGCCGCGCTTTTCTATCTTTGGAGTGGGAGAATACTCTTTCAAGGTCTACAAAGTTGCTATTTCTGGGCTATATAAAGAACCGGTCTTTTCGCTCGTGTGTCCCGTGGACAATCGTCCAGTGATGCTTGATGATACGTGTTACTTTCTCGGTTTTGACACTTACCTGGACGCGCTACTAACCGCCTCTTTGCTCACTAGTGATTTCATCAAGCGATTCTTGCACTCTGTGGTTTTCACAGACGCAAAAAGGCCTTACACTAAAGAAGTTCTCATGCGTATCAACATTGCCCAATCTGCTTCAAGAATATCTCTTCAGATGTTCCGTGATTTTTGGGCAACCGTCGGCTACGAACCACGAACGGCTATTACCGAGTTAGATGTAGAGCAGTATAAGCAGAGTCTCTTGAGAGAGAACACGAGACAGACAAATCTCCTATGACCAACCCTATCCATCTTCTCCACCTGGCCGACCTCCACATCGGCATGGAAAACTATGGCCGGCTCGACCCGGCCACCGGCATCCACGGCAGGGTGCTTGATTTCCTGCGCCGCTTGGACGAGGTGATCGAGTACGGCCTGGCGCATGACGTTGACCTCGTGATTTTTGCGGGCGACGCCTTCAAGACGCGCGACCCCAGCCCCACGTATCAACGCGAGTTTGCTCGCCGCATCAAGCGCCTCTCCGATGCAGGTGTGCCCACGGTGCTGCTCGTGGGCAACCACGACCTGCCAGCGATGGAAAAAAAGGCTACCAGCCTGGACATTTTTCGCACGCTGGCCGTGCCCAACGTCACCGTCGGCTGGCGCGATGAGGTGTTCCGCATCGAGACCAAGCGCGGCCCGGCGCAGGTGGCTTGCCTGCCCTATCCGATGCGTCAACGATTGTTGGCGCGCGAAGAACATCGCGGCAAGAACCTGGAAGAACTCGACCGCGCGTTGACCGACATCGTGGGCGACCTTGTGGGCGGGCTGGCCGCGCGAGCTGCGCAACTCGATCCGACGATTCCTGCCGTGCTGGCTGGGCATTTCACCGTCGGCGGCGCGACATTTGGCTCCGAGCGCAGCGTCATGATCGGTAACGACGTCGTCGTGCTCAAGAGCGTGCTCTCGGAGATCCCCGCCAGGGGAGCTGACCTGGCCTGGGACTACGTGGCGCTCGGCCACATTCACAAACATCAAGAGTTGAACGGCGGCGCGTATCCGGCCATCGTCTACCCCGGCAGCCTGGAGCGGATTGACTTTGGCGAAGAGCGCGACCCGAAAGGTTTCTGCTGGGTCGAGCTGGCGCGCGGCCAAACCACGTGGCAATTCGTCGAGGTCAAGGCGCGCCCGTTCGTCACTATCTCGGTTGACGCGCGCGAAGCGGACGATCCGACGCAAGGTGTGCTGGACGAGATCGGTCGCCGCGCTGTGACAGATGCCGTCGTGCGCGTCCAAGTCAAGCTCAAGGCACACCAGGAATCGCAACTGCGCGAGAAAGACATTATCGCAGCGCTCAAGAGCGCGGGCTATATCGCCGCGATCAGTAAAGAGGTAGAGCACGAGGCCCGCGCGCGACTGGGCGGTGCGACGCCCGAGGGTCTCTCGCCGACCGAGTTGCTCGAACGATACTTTGAATCCAAGGGCACACAGCCGGAACACGTCAAGCCACTGCTCGAATGCGCCCAGCAAATCATCGCAGGATAAATCTGGTTTGAGGTAGATAGAACGAACTGTGAAACCGTTTCAACTTGTCTTTGCGTATACCCGCAAATACACCACTGCCTTGACCATCACCGTTGTCAGTATGCTTCTGTTGGTCGGCGTGCAGTTGCTCATCCCGTGGATCGTCAAAATCCTGATCGCTGACATCACTGAACAGGCCGCGGCTCAAGCGTCGCTGAACCTCATCACGCAGCTGACCATTGTGGTGCTGATCGTCTATGTGGCGCGCGCCGGTCTGCAATTTCTGCGGAGCTATATGGCCCACGTGGCCGGCTGGGGCGTGGTGGCGGATGTGCGCAAGCACATCTACGAGCATTTGCAGCGTCTCTCGCTCCGCTTTTACGAGGACACACAGACCGGGCAACTGATGTCGCGCGTCGTCAACGATTCGGATCTGTTTGAGCAGTTGATCTCCCACGCCGTGCCGGACGTGGTGGTGAACATCCTCACGCTGGTCGGCGTGAGTGCGGTCTTGTTCAGCTTGAACTGGCAGCTAACGCTCTTGAGCCTGGTGCCCATCCCGCTCGTGGTGCTGTCGCTGCAGGTCTATGCGCGGTATGTGCGGCCTGCTTTCCGCGAGCGCCAGAAAGAGCTAGGCGAACTCAATGCCACGCTCAACGACAATCTCTCCGGCATCCGCGAGATCAAGGCTTTCACCCGCGAGGAGGACGAGCTGCGCCACGTCGGCGTCAAGATTGACCGCTACCGGCGTTCGTTGCTCAAGGCGCTACGGTTGATGGCCACCTTCCAGCCGTTTGTCGAGTTCACCTCGTCGCTGGGGAGTATCGTCGTCATTTACTTTGGGGGGCGGCTCGCGTTCAGGCAAATGCTGTCCGTGGCAGACCTGGTCGCTTTCTTTCTCTATCTTGAGATGTTCTATCAGCCTGTCCGCAATCTGAGCGGTGCATGGGAGAATATTCAGGGAGCGCTGGCGGGTGCGGATCGAGTGGCCGATTTGCTGCAAGAGGAACCAGAAATCCTCGACGCGGCTGGCGCGCTCGCACTGACGGGCCGGGCAGAGGGAGCGATCTCTTTCCGCGATGTGAGCTTTCACTACAATGAAGGCGACACGGTCTTGGATGAAATCACGCTCGACATTCCGGCGCGTCACGTGGTCGCGTTGGTCGGCCCGACCGGTGTGGGCAAGTCAACGCTAGTCAGCCTGATCCCGCGCTTTTACGACGTGTGTGGCGGCGCGATCACGCTCGACGGTCACGACATCCACAGCCTGACGCTGGAAAGCCTGCGCCGACAGATCAGCATTGTGCTGCAAGATGTCTTTTTGTTCCACGGCACCGTGCGCGATAACATCCTGTTCGGGCGACCGGATGCGACGGAAGACCAAATCATGGCGGCGGCCAAAATCGCCAACGCCCATGCCTTCATCACTGCCCTGCCCGATGGCTATGACACGCTGATCGGCGAGCGAGGCGTCAAGCTTTCAGGCGGGCAAAAACAACGCCTGTCCATCGCGCGAGCCGTGCTCAAGGATGCGCCCATCCTCATTCTCGACGAAGCCACTTCGTCGGTGGACACCGAGACGGAATTCTTGATCCAACAGGCTTTGGAGCGGTTGATGCGCGGCCGGACGACCCTCATCATCGCCCATCGCCTCTCGACCATCCGCAACGCGGACACGATTGTGGTGCTGGAAGGAAAACAAATCACAGAAATGGGCACGCACGACCAACTGATGTGGCAGAACGGGTTATACAAGCGCCTGTACACCGTGCAACAGCGGCTAGAACCGATCAGGGAGATGGTAGCGGTTTAGGAAAGCAGCACGCAACATATTCCACACGAGAGTCCAACCATGCGAGTCTTTATCACCGGAGCTAAAGGCCAACTGGGGCGCGCATTGCAAGCGCGGTTTGCGGATGCGGATGACGTGGCGTTCCCCGCCGACCTGCCCGAATGCGACATCACCGACCGCGCGTGTGTGGCGCACGCCATCGGCGAGTTCCAGCCGGAGGTGGTGATCCACGCCGCGGCGATGACGGACGTAGACGGCTGCGCGCGCGACCCGGACTTGGCGTACCGCGTCAACGCGCTGGGCACGCAGAACGTGGCGCTGGCTTGCCAGTCTATCGGCTGCGCGATGCTCTACATCAGCACGAATGAAGTGTTTGATGGGCGCAAAACCGAGCCGTACATCGAGTTCGATGTGACGAACCCGATCAACGCTTATGGGCAAAGCAAGTTGGCGGGCGAAACTGTCGTCCGCGATTTGTTGACGCGATTCTACATCGTTCGCATTGCGTGGCTGTATGGCAAAGGCGGTAATCATTTTGTCCGCAAAATCATCCGCCACGCCGACGGGCAGGGCCACCTACGTGTGGTCGCGGATGAAATCAGCTCGCCGACCTACACGGAAGACGTGGCAAGTGCCGTGCGGCAACTTGTCCAGACCGGCGCGTTTGGCGTGTATCATTTCGTGAACGATGGCGTCGCCAGTCGCTATGATTTTGCGCGTGAAATCTTGCGGCTCTCCGGGCGCGGCCACATTCCCGTCGAGCCGATCAAGCTGGCTGATTTTTCTCGCCCTTCGACTCCTCCGCCTTACACGCCCTTGCGCAACTTTGGCGGGGCAGCGTTGGGCATCACCCTCTGCCCCTGGCAAGAGGCGTTGGCGGAATACCTGGCGTCCAATGACTGCTGATTCAAATACCAAGTACCAAGTATCAAATTTCAAAGCTTCGGTATCGGACCCCCAACCTCCCGCGTGCGCGTCCGACCTCCGGCCTCTGATTTCCGTCATCATTCCGAATTGGAATGGCGCGCACCTGCTACCGACTTGTTTGGATTCCTTGCGACGGCAGAGCCACGCCGAGCGTGAAATCATTGTCGTGGACAATGCCTCGACGGACGGCTCGCTCGATTTGCTAGCCCGTGACTATTCTGATGTGCACCTGGTGACGCTGCCGCGCAACACAGGGTTTACCGGCGGGTGCAATGCTGGCATCCGCGCAAGCCAGAGCGAGTTTATCGCGTTGCTTAATAGCGATACCGAAGCCGACGAGCACTGGCTGGGCGAGGTCGTCGCCGCGTTCGAGCGTCACCCGGAAGCAGGTCTGGTCGCCAGCAAGATGCTTCTCTTTGATCAGCGCGATGTGCTCCACACGGCAGGCGATTTTGTCCGGCTCGACGGCGTACCGGGCAATCGCGGCGTGTGGCAGCGCGACGAGGGACAGTTCGACCGCGAAGAGTATGTCTTTTCCGCATGCGGCGGCAGTGCAGCTTATCGCCGCGCGATGCTGGACCAGACCGGCCTGCTGGACGAGGATTTTTTCTTTTCGTGCGAAGACGTTGACCTGGCCTGGCGCGCGCAACTGGCCGGGTGGAAGTGCGTCTTTGCGCCCAGGGCGATTGTATATCACGAGCTGGCGGCCACTGGTGGCGGGCCGACGGCGAGCTTTTACGATGGGCGCAACATGATATGGGTGATTGCCAAGAATTATCCGGGCGCGCTCTGGAAGCGCCACTGGCGCGACGTGATCCGCGCCCAGTTGCGAATCACAGGCGAGGCGCTGCGCGCGAGGCGAGGCGCAGCGGCACGCGCGCGTCTGCGCGGACAGATGGCCGGGCTGCTCGGCCTGCCCAAGATGCTCCGCAAACGCCATGCTGTCCAGTCATCGCGCCGCGTTTCGGACGATTACCTGCTCGGAATTCTCGCCCGGTGAGACGAATGACAAAGGACGGAAAAGCGCTGTTCGTCGTTCGTCCCGCGAAGCGGTCGTTTGACGAAAACCTGCAAGTCGGGTATGCTTCCGCGCGCAATCCAAACGAGAGTCAACTATGCCAACTTTACAACCTACTACTGTTTCCGTCATCATCCCCTGCTACAACGAAGCCCGGAATCTGGAACGAGGCGTGCTGGACGAGGTGTACCAATATCTTGTCCGGCAAGATTACGCGTGGCAAGTCGTCATTGTCAACGACGAATCCACCGACAATAGCCAAAACCTCATCCAGCGTTTCATCCAGGGCAAGGAACGCTTTGCGCTGTTCGACATCCCGCACGGAGGCAAGCCGGCCGCCATCTGGGCTGGCATCCAGGAAGCCTCGAGCGACGTGGTGCTCTTTACCGACATGGATCAGTCAACGCCCATTGACGAACTGGGCAAGCTCTTGCCCTGGTGTGAGCAAGGCTACGACATGGTCATCGGCTCGCGGGGCAGCTCGCGCGAGGGCTTTTCCATCGTGCGCAAGCTCGGCAGTTTTGTCTTCCGCACCCTCCGGGGTCTTTTCCTCCTTCGTGACATTGCTGACACACAATGCGGATTCAAGCTTTGTCGCCGCCAGGTCGCGCTCGAAGTTTTTCCGCATCTCGAATTTTTCAAGAAAAAGGAACGGCCCAGCGGTTGGAAAGTCACGGCTTACGACGTCGAGCTGCTGTTCCTGGTTGAAAAAGCCGGTTACCGGATCAAAGAAGTGGTGGTGAGCTGGAGCAACCGTGACCAAAGCGATACCAAGAGCCAGACAGGTGAGCTGGCCCGGTACGTCCACGAATCCATTGACATGGCAAAGCAAGTTGCCCGCGTCAAGCTGAACCACCTCAAAGGCCTGTACGACAAGGTTTAGCTTTGCGTCTCCTGAATGCACCTGATATGCGCCAAGAGCGCGCGCTGATGCGTCAGGGCCACGCGCTTGTGGCGGGTATTGACGAGGCCGGGCGCGGCGCGTGGGCTGGGCCGGTCGCCGCCGCGGCAGTGATCTTGCCCAACAACGCAATACGCGTCTCGGCCCTGCGTGGCGTGCGCGATTCCAAGCTGCTCACACCTTTGCAGCGCGCAACTCTGTTCGATGGGATTCATCAAGCGGCGTTGGCGGTGGGCATCGGAATGGCGAGTCACGCTGAGATCGACGACATCGGCATCGTCCCGGCCACGCGGCTGGCGATGCGGCGCGCAGTCGAGAGGCTTTCGCCTGCGCCGGACGCGCTCTTGATTGATGCGCTCAAGCTGCCGGATGTGCCGCTGCCTCAACGCGTGTTGTTCCATGCCGATACGTTGTGTCTCTCCGTCGCCGCGGCGTCCATCGTCGCCAAAGTCACGCGCGACCGACTGATGATCGAGCTGGAGGCGCAGTATCCTGGCTATAGTTTTGCGCGGCACAAGGGCTATGGCACGCGGCTTCACCAGCAAGCGTTGGCGCAACTAGGCCCGTCGGCGATTCATCGAATGACGTTCGGACCGGTGCGCGTCTTGAGACTAAAAGCACACTGCAAAGGAAACAAGCCTATGCCAGGCGACGCGGCCTTGTTGATGATTGATGTTCAGTTGGGCATGTTCGCGGAAAGCGACCCCGTTTACAATGGCGAAGCGCTGCTCACGACCATCGGCGATTTGATCGCCAGGGCGCGCGCCGCGAGCATCCCCATCATCTATGTGCAGCACAGCGGCGGAGAAAATCATCTGCTTCATCCCAGCGCACCCGGCTGGCCGATTCATCCCGCCATCGCGCCCGCCGAGAGGGATCTGGTCATCCACAAGCGCCACCCCGATTCATTCCAAGAGACCAACCTGCAACACGAACTGGAGCAATGGGGCATCAAGCACCTCATCGTCGCGGGTATCCAGACCGAGTATTGTGTGGACACTACTTGTCGTCGCGCCTATAGTTTGGGCTATGACGTGACCCTGGTTCAGGATGCGCACAGCACCTGGGATACCGAGAACCTCAAGGCAACGCAGATCATTGCTCATCACAACCAGGTGTTGGGC
>CAYHAR010000074.1:0-17630 GCA_964354595.1 uncultured Anaerolineae bacterium
CGCCAGGCGCGGCGCTTGTGCCGGCGCACATTACGACGAATATCACGTTGACGAATGTGGTCAAAAAGTGAGAGGCTGCGATGCCAGAGGTGTCTCGTGCACTTTGTGAGAGACGTATCCTACGTGTCTGAATACAAACTGTTGCTGTCTTTTGAAGATGGCAGCGAGCGGCTGGTTGACCTGGAGCATGAACTGGACGGCGAGATATTCGAGCCGCTTAAGGACATCAACTATTTCAAGACCGTTCGCGTGAATCCAGACCTGGACACCATTGTTTGGGACAATGGCGCGGACATGTCCCCGGACTTTTTGTACGAGATAGGAGTGGCGGTGGCCGAGCGTGCGCTTGCAGCATAGCCGACGCCCGGCGCACATCACGACGAATATCACGTTGACGAACGTCAGCAAAAAGTGAGGACGTGTTCTGTACTGCGTATGGTGTAAAAAGTACGTTTGCGGCCACGCTACTGCAATTGAAAGTACTGGCGGTTTGAAGCGCAACTGCATGGAGGTTACACTATGTCGGAGAAACCTTCTCCCAAACGCAAACTGTTGTTGGGTATCGGTGGGGGCATAGTAGGTTTGTGTCTTTGTTCATGCATAGCGTTCTTTGTACTTTCCAAAGTTGCAGAATCTGACCCAACGATTCAAGCAACAGGGACAGCGCGCGCTATTGCACATGTAACAGGAACAGCACAGGCTGCCGCCAAAGCGACAGAGGCGGCTCGGCCAACAAACACTCCTAAACCAACAGATACACCCAAGCCGACAGACACGCCTGTGCCGACCAATACACTTGATCCGAAAACGGCGACGGCGGTTGCTGCGACATCTACTGCTGTTACCAAAGCTACTCAGGTCGCTGCAAACAAGACGGCTACGATGCAAGCTAAAAACACAATAGCAACGGCTCAGATTGAGGCGCGCCAAGAAACAGCGACAGCACAAGCTCGTGGTAGACCAGCTACGAAGTGGGCAGGAGTATATATTGGTATGCCCGCTGACGATGTGTTGAAAATTCATCCCAAAAAAGAAGCGGCAAGCGAACCAGAGGTATTGGGATCTGATGCAGAGGGACTAATTGTCAAGTGGACCTATCCTGGCGCTTATCTTATCTTCGCCTTGCGAGAAGGTGAAGGGACAGATAGTCTAGGTTCTTCCAAATGCTACAGGGTGATCGAGATTTATCTGCGGTAAGGGCTATTTCCTGAAAGCTGGTACGACGGCTGGGTTTGTTACAGAGCAGGTGTTACTCCCGAACTTGCGACGAGTGCCTTCGCCCAGAGTCAGAATGGAGAGGAAATGTCATTTCCTTCTGATATTCAAGATAACGAGTGGAATCAAGATAACCTAAAGATGTGGAGCAATTCTCAGGTAACCACATTGCATGGTGGTCAATTGCTATCTCTTGAGGCCAAGTCCTTGCATGTTATAGGCACTCTGACACAGATTTTCGATTCAGTAGGCTACTTGCTCTACTGTGGGCCGAAGACAAGACCCTACGCGAATTACTATCTTTATGCGTACCTAATGGCTTGCACGGCTATTGAATTGTTGGGGCGCTGCCAGACAGGAGTGCCAGACCCAGCACGCCCAACTCTAGAGGTAGGATTAAAGATAACTGGACTTGAAGCGATAAACGTAAATGTACCAAGAAATGGAGTTTGGACTACTTATACGTACGATACGACAAAACTTGTTGCATTGCGTAATCTGGCGGCTCATGGTCAAGCTGTAGCGACAGCAGGCAGAAGATCTCAAGAAGTGTTTCTCCATGTCGAGTTGCTCGACAGCTTTCCTGGTAAACTGATGAAGGCGTTCGACAGCTATTACGAGGATCTGTTTAAATCTTCAGAACCAACAAAACGCAAGAATTTGGCAGTCTCAGCAGTTGAACCCGTTTTATACTCCGATGAGTCAGGACAAGTTTACGTATCCCCAATGAAGAGTGCTTACGAAGAAATATACCAGCCTGGCAAAAAGCCAAGTCAGGTGCTAAAGTACACAGACTGGCAAGTATACAACCCTGAGCGCGATAGGCAACTATAGGAGGCGATTCGCTCGTTAACACAACGCGCCTACCGAGTGATTGAGTCGACAGTGGGTGTGGGGGACCGAAGCCAAACTTGCACGAACACTAACTCGCGCTTGCCGACCACGCCGCGCAGGTGCGCCCAGGCTGTTTGGACTGGCGGCAACGGATGAACAGCGGATAAACGGATGCGCCGATTCCATCCGCTTATCAGTTTGCATCCGTTGCCGCACGCAACTCGCATGACGTTTGAGGTCATTCATGCTTGACCTGATAATCGAAGCCAGCATCAAGAGCTTCTTGATCTTTGCCATAGCGATGGGCGGCTTTGCCTACATGACCTGGATCGAGCGCAAGTTTATCGCCCGGCTCCAGAATCGCTACGGCCCGAATCGCGCCGGGCCGTTTGGGCTGCTTCAGCCGATGGCCGATGGCATCAAGCTGTTCTTCAAAGAAGAGTTGACGCCGGCCGGCGCGGACAAGGTCATCTTTACACTCGCGCCCATCATCACACTGCTGCCGGCGTTGCTGGTTTTCGCCGTCATCCCGATAGGCGGCAGCTTTAACCTGTTCGGCGTGGAGCGGCGATTGGTGCTCGCGCCCGGCTTGAATGTGGGTGTCTTGTACATCTTGGCGATCACGTCCATCGCGGTGTATGGCATCACGATGGCGGGCTGGTCGTCGAACAACAAGTACGCGCTGTTGGGCGGGCTGCGCTCGGCGGCGCAGATGATCAGCTACGAGCTGGCGATGGGGCTGGCGGTTCTGGCCGTGGTGTTGACGGCGGGCACGCTCGACGTCCAGAAAATCATTGACGCGCAAAGCGGCCTATGGTTTATCTTTATCCAGCCGGTGGCGTTTGCGATTTACCTCATCACGACCATCGCGGAGGTGAACCGCGCGCCGTTTGATCTGCCGGAGGCTGAGCAAGAATTGACGGCGGGCTATCACACCGAATACAGCGGGATGAAGTTTGCGCTGTTCTTTGCGGCGGAATATATCAAAATGATCGCCGTCAGCGCGTTGGGAGCGACGCTGTTCATGGGCGGCTGGCGCGGCCCGTTTGTGGACACGTATCCGCTGCTCGGCCCAGTGTACTTTGCGCTCAAGACGCTGCTGGCGTTGGTGGTGTTTGTGTGGATCCGCGCGACGCTGCCGCGTCTCCGATACGATAGACTGATGGCGTTCGGTTGGAAGGTGTTGCTGCCCTTGTCGTTGGCGAATGTGTTGGTGACGGCGTTGGTGATTTTGGTATTGGGAGGCAAGTGATGCCCGAAGTGATCAAGGTCTTTGGTGCGGCGTTCGTCGCTTTTGTGACGGGCTTTTGGACCACACTTCGGCAGATTTTCCGCAAGCCGGTGACGATTCAATACCCGGAGATCAAAAGGCCGACCCCGCAGCGCTTTCGTGGGCGGCACGAGCTGCGCCGCTATAAAGACGGGCTAGAGCGCTGCATCGGCTGCGCACTGTGCGCGGCGGCCTGTCCCGCCGATGCGATTTATGTCGAAGCGGGCGAGAACACGGACCAGGAACGCTACTCGCCCGGCGAGCGATATGCCAAGACCTACGAGATCAACATGCTGCGCTGCATCTTTGTCGGCTACTGCGAGGATGCCTGCCCGACCGATGCGATTGTGTTGACGGACCTGTACGAGCTTTCATCTTACGACCGGCGGTCGCAGATTTACACCAAGGATAGGTTGCTGGTGCCGTCGCCTCCCGGGCAACCCGGCACGCCGAGGCAGGTTGCGCCGCACAGCTACGACCGGGCGATTCTGCCGGAAGGACTGGTATCGGAGCCGTGACAACGTGATACGTGACACGTGACCACATTCTCACGCACACTTGCCCTGGCGGGCAGTGCCAGGGTCACGTATCAGAGGTTGACCGTGGATCCACTTACCGAGCACTATATCATGTTTGGCGTTGTCGGCGCGGTGGCGCTGGCGACGGCGATTGCAATGGTGACCAGCCGCAGCGCGATCTATAGCGCGCTGTTCCTGGTGCTCAACCTGTGCTCCATCGCCGTGTTCTTTCTCATCCTGGGTGGGCCGTTCATCGCCGTCGTTCAGGTGAGCGTATATGCGGGCGCGATCATGGTGTTGTTCTTGTTCGTCATCATGCTGTTGGGCGCGGAGCACACGCCCGGCGAGCAGCACTTGCCCTGGCAACCGGCGGTGGCGGTTCTGCTTGCTCTTGCGCTGTTGGGGATGACGGGTTATGCGTTGTGGCGCACGGTGCCCGGCTGGTCAGCAGTCGCGGCTGCGCCGGCCGAGTTGCCCGGCAGCCCAGAAGCTATCGGCAAACTCTTGTTCAGCCGTTATCTCTTTCCTTTTGAGGTTACATCCGTGCTATTGCTCGTGGCGCTGGTCGGCGCAGTCGTCATGACGAGGGACACGAAATGAACGCAGATGTCTTTCCGCAGGTATTGCCGTTGTACCTGGGACTGAGCGCGGCGCTGTTTTCGCTCGGCGTGATTGGCGTGCTGGTGCGGCGCAACGCCATCATCATCTTTATGTCGGTCGAGCTGATGCTCAACAGCGCCAACCTGGCCTTTGTCGCGTTCGCGCGCTACTGGCAGCAACTGGATGGGCAGATCATTGTGTTCTTTGTCATGGTCGTCGCCGCCGCCGAGGTGGCTGTGGGCCTGGCGGTGATCGTGGCGATTTTCAAAACAAAGAAAAGTATCAACGTGGACGACATTAGCTTGATGAAGGGATAGGACGTGGAGTGTAGAGCTTGGAGAGTAGAGCGACAGGCGACACTTACCGCGCTTGCGTGCGAGCGCAAGTGCAGGTGTACGCGATATGCGTTTGAGGGAATAACATGACCGGGATCTTTGACCTCGCCTGGCTCATTATCGTCTTTCCGGTCTTTGGACTGACGTTCAACGCCTTCTTGAGCAGGCGCTTCAAGGACGAGAAAATCGCCAGCTACGTTGCCATCGCCGCATCGGGCTTGTCGTTTGTGATGGCGGCGCTGGTCTTTGCGGCGCTATGGGGCCTGCCGCCCGAAGAGCGCACGCTTCGTGTGCCGCTTTACACGTGGGTCGCCATTGGCAATCTCAAGCTGGATGCCGGATTGCTGATTGACCCGCTTTCCGAGACGATGGTCTTGGTGGTGACTTTTGTCGGCACGCTGATTCACATTTACTCTATCGGCTACATGCATGGCGACAGCCGCTATCGTCGCTTTTTTGTTTACCTTAACCTGTTCATGGTCTCCATGCTCATCTTGGTGCTGGGCGATTCGTATGCGATGATGTTTGTCGGCTGGGAGGGCGTGGGGCTGTGCTCGTACTTGCTCATCGGCTTTTGGTTCGAAAAAGAAGCGAACGCCAACGCAGCCAAGAAAGCCTTCATCGTCAACCGGGTGGGCGATTTTGGTTTCATGCTCGGCATGTTGCTGATATTCGCCACAGTCGGCTCGCTGCAATATGCCGAGGTGTTCCACGCCGCCGAGCAAGGCCACGTAGCGATGGGCGTGGCGACGGCGATCACGCTGCTGCTGTTCGTCGGCGCAACAGGCAAGTCGGCGCAGATTCCGCTGTATATCTGGCTGCCCGACGCGATGGCCGGCCCGACGCCGGTGAGCGCGCTCATCCACGCCGCGACGATGGTCACGGCCGGCGTGTACATGATCGCGCGCAGTTATCCGCTGTTCGCGCTTGCGCCGGACTCGCAGGCGGTCGTCGCCATTGTCGGCGCGTTGACGGCTATCTTGGCGGCGACCATCGGTCTGGCCCAGTTCGACATCAAAAAGGTGCTGGCCTATTCGACGATCAGCCAATTGGGATTCATGGTCAGCGCGGCGGGTATGGGCGCGACGGTGGCTGCGCTCTTTCATTTGGAGACGCACGCTTTCTTCAAGGCGCTCTTGTTCCTGGGCGCAGGCAGTGTGATTCATGCGATGGAGCATGGGCATCACAAATCTGAAATCTCTAATATCCAATCTCAAATCTTGCAAGACGCAGGTCACGATCCGCAATCCGCAATCCACAATCCGCAATCCTTTGATCCGAATGACATGCGGCTGATGGGTGGCCTGTCGAGCCGGATGCCGCTGACATTCTGGACGTATGTGATCGGCGCGGCGGCGTTAGCCGGCGTTCCGCCGCTGGCGGGCTTTTGGAGCAAAGACGAGATTCTGGCCGAAGCGTTTTACAAGGGCGTGGAGGGCGGCGCGTGGCCGTTCGCGCTGGCGTTCTGGCTACTCCTCATCGCGGCGTTCTTGACGGCCTTTTACATGGCGCGACAGGTGTTGATGGTCTTTTTCGGCAAGCCGCGTCACGCCGCTGCTGCGCACGCCCCGGAAAGCCCGCGCGTGATGACGTACGTGTTGGCGGTGCTGGCGTTCTTTGCCGTGGTCACAGGCTTTGAAAACATCTCGGGAGCGTTTGCGACTTGGCTGGCGCCGGAAGAATTATTCATCGGGCTAAAACCCATCGTCGTGCTCGATTCGATTGTAGCGGCGGCAGCGGGCATTGGCCTGGGCTATCTGGTCTACCGCCCGCGCGATCTGCCCGGCGGCGTGGACGATCCGCTGCGCTCGTTGGGCTTGGTCTTTGCTACGCTCAATGCCAAGTACAAGGTGGACGAACTCTATGACTTTTTGTTCGTCCGACCTTTCAAGGCGCTGTCCAATTTCTTGGCCTATACCATTGACGGACGCTTTTGGCACGACTGGTTCCACGACGCGGCCATCGCCCGGACATTCAAGCGCGCAGCCCAGTTCCTGGCGAATCCGATTGACCTGGGCATCATTGACGGCGCGGTGAACGGGCTGGCGCAACTGATTCAGTGGTGCGCGGATCAGTTGCGGCGGACGCAGACGGGTTACGTCCGCAATTATGCGCTGTCGGTGTTGTTGGGCGTCGTCGTTATCGTGGCGTACTTTGCACTGAGGTAGACGACCGACGAAAGACGAAGGACGAATTTGTCGTTCGTCTTTCAAACGAGGTTAGCATGAATGTAGTGACTTTGCCCTTGTTGACCATCATCACTTTCCTCCCGCTCGTCGGCATTCCGGCGCTGTTGCTGTTGCGCCGCGAGGAAGAAGAATGGATGAAGCGAGTAGCCTTGGGTATCTCGGCTATAACCTTTGTCATCTCACTGGGCTTGTTGAGCTTTAATCCGGGCGTAGCAGAGCCACAGTTCACAGAACGACTGGCATGGGTGCCGCAGTGGGGCATTCAATACTTTTTAGGCGTGGATGGCATCAGCCTGTGGCTGGTCTTGCTGACCACGCTGCTTTCGCCGATTGCCATCCTTTCCTCGTGGAACGCCATCCACGACCGGCTCAAGGAATATTTGATTTTCATGCTGCTGCTCGAGACCGGCATGGTCGGCGTGTTCGTCTCGCTGGATTTGTTTCTGTTCTACGTCTTTTGGGAATTTACGCTCGTGCCGATGTATTTCCTCATCGGCATCTGGGGCGGCCCGCGCCGGGTGTATGCGGCGGTCAAGTTTTTTCTCTACACGATGGCCGGCTCGATCCTGATGCTGCTGGCGATCATTTCACTGTGGCTGACGGCGCAGGCGCAACTGGGGCGCGGCACGTTCGACGTGATCGAACTTTATCGGGTCGCCAACGCTTTGCCGCTCGATATCCAGATGTGGCTGTTCATTGCGTTCGCGGCGGCGTTTGCGATCAAAGTGCCGCTGTGGCCGCTGCACTCGTGGTTGCCCGACGCGCATGTCGAAGCGCCCACGGCGGGTTCCGTCATCCTGGCCGGCGTCTTGCTCAAGATGGGCACGTATGGCTTTGTGCGCTTCAATTTGCCGCTGTTCCCGGCGGCTTCGGTGCAGGCTGCACCCACTGTTGCTATTCTGGCGATCATTGGTATCATCTATGGCGCGATTGTCTCGTTCGCGCAGACCGACGTCAAAAAGCTCGTCGCGTATTCGTCCGTGTCGCACCTGGGCTTTGTGATGCTGGGTATCTTTTCGCTCACGCCGCAGGGCCTCCAGGGCGGCATTCTGCAAATGATCAACCACGGGCTTTCGACCGGCGCGTTGTTCCTCATCGTCGGCATGATTTACGAGCGCAAGCACACGCGCGAGTTGGATGCCTTTGGCGGGCTGATGAAGCTGATGCCGGTGTATGGCGCGCTGTCGCTCATCGTCGTGCTCAGCTCGATGGGCCTGCCGGGGCTGAATGGGTTTGTCGGCGAATTTACGATTTTGCTGGGAGCGTTCGGCAGCAAGGCGCTCGTGCCGCAAGGTTGGATTTACACCGCGTTCGCGGCCACCGGCATCATCCTGGCGGCGGTGTATATGCTGTGGATGTTCCAGCGCGTGTACCTGGGCGAGGTCAAGCCGGAAAATCAGGACATGCGAGACCTTTCGGCGCGCGAGGTGTGGACGCTCGCGCCGATTGTCCTCTTGATCTTTGTAATCGGCCTGTATCCGGGGCCGTTCTTTGGCGCAATGTCGAGCTCGGTCTCGGCCGTGCTGGCGCGCCTGCCAGGCCTGGCGTTGGCCATGCGTTGACGCCTGGGCTTGAGCTTGAGGTGAAAGGAGTTTCAAGTGAAAAACGTGCATGGTGTTTTATCAGTCATCTTGCTGGTTGCATTGGCGGCAACGTCAGTGGCGCTGGGAGTGGGTGTATCGGCCTCGCCGGCCGCGCAGACCGTCGCCTGGACTGCCAGCCAACCGATTGACCTGAGCAGCGGGGCAGCGCAATACGCGCCGGCGGTTGCCGCAGACAGCGCGGGCAATGTCTATGTAGTATGGGAGGACTATCGGAACGGCCATGCTGACATCTATTTTAGTCAGCAGATTGCCGGGACGTCCACGTGGAGCACACCCGTCAAACTCAACGACGACGGCAGCGCCAACAATCAGACCAGGCCGACTATTGCCGTGGGGGACGGATACATCTACGTCGCATGGCAAGACTATCGCAATGCCGAAGCGGATATCTATTCGACGCGGCGTCTGCTCGCCGGAGGAGCATGGGAGGCCAACAAGCGCGTTAACCAAGATCGCATCAATGGGGATACACCGGATATCGACGACCAGAAGCGCCCCAGCTTGTGCATGGATGCAAATGGCAACGCCTATGCCGTGTGGCAAGACCGTCGCAACGGCGCCCAAAAGACTTATTATGGTTCCCGAGCGCCATCAGACGCCGATTGGTCATACAGCGAAAAAGTCACTCTAGGTGAAGGAACCTATCCGGACGCTCTCCACGAGCAGGTGAGTCCGGATATTGCTTGCGTTGGTACAGGCAGCAGTCTGTTGCGATATGTGGTCTGGCAAGATCAGCGCGCCGACAATGCCAACATTTTTTATGGGCAACGCAGCAACGATGTAGAATGGTACCCCGAAGTAGGAGGAAAAATCGTTGACGACACCTTGCACAAGGACCAGACGGTGCCTGCCATCGCATTTGACAACGCCAGCAAAGCCTGGGCTGTCTGGTTGGATGTGCGTACCGGCACAGCCCAGATTTGGGGCGCCTCCTATCCCAGGGGCGGGACCTGGAGCGCCAACTTTCAGATCAGCAGCGCGGGAGCAAAGAATGCGGGAGAAACACGCCCGAGTGTGGTCGTCGCGCCCAGTACGGGATTGCCCTACGTGGTATGGATAGACGCTTGGGGCAATGTGGCGTACTCGAGCTGGAATGGATCCAGTTGGGCTGCCCAGGCAGCGGTGAGCAACAGCAATACGGGCACGCATCTGTGGCCTGACATTGCCGCCAGCCCGAACGCGCTCTACGCTGTCTGGCAAGACGGGCGAAGCGGTACCCCGCACATTTATTTTACAAGGACAGGGCCGGCGCAGAATGACTCCTCGCTCAAGATATGGCCCGGCGGCGTTCGGGACAAGGGGCGATTCTACCTCGACCTGACTGTCAACAACTCTGAACCATACACTCGGTCGATCACGACTACCGTGCAATTGCCGAACGATTTTTACTTTTACCGGCCGGACCGGGGCGCGAGCACATCGGCTCAATCGTCCGGCGTCATCGAAGTATCAGCCCACCAGTTGACCTGGACACAGCAACTGCATGGCTTTGCTTACGATGCATTGCCATCATGGTCTATCTATGTCAGCACGGCGCTCACACTGCCGACGGTGCTGAACAGCACAGCCGTCATCACCGATAACGTCGCCGGGAGCAGCAATAGCGAGATCCTTCTGGCGCCCATCATCGTGAATCCACTTCAGAGGTATTTGCCGCTGGTGTTCAAGCGGTAAATACTGCGCTGGGACCGAGGGCGACTATGCAGTTTTCGCTTTCCCAGAATGACTGGCTGTCCATCCTGCCCGCGCTCATCTTGTGCGGCTGGGGAATGGTTTTGCTCCTGGCCGATCTCGTCGCGCCGAAGGAACGCGCGGCGTGGATCGGCTGGCTGAGCATGGTGGGCCTCGCCGGCGCGTTGGTGGCCGAGGCCATGCTATGGGGCAGCTCGTGGGTTGGCTTTGGCGGGATGGTCGTGCTGGATGGCGCGTCCGCGTTCATCGGCAGCGTGGGGCTGCTGGCGGCGCTGTTGACGGTGTGGGCCTCACTCAACTATATCCGCGACCGGGGCATCGAGCGCGGCGAGTACTATGCGCTGCTGTTGTTTTCCACTGGCGGCATTCTGTTGATGGCGCAGGCGGCCAACCTGATCGTCGTCTTTTTGGGATTGGAGCTGCTTTCGATCCCGCTGTACATCCTGGCCGGGTTCGCGCGCCCGCGGCAGGATTCGGAAGAGGCCGCGCTCAAGTACTTTATGCTCGGCGCGTTCGCCACCGGCTTTTTGGTGTATGGCATCGCGCTGGTCTATGGCGCAACGGGCACGACGGACCTGGCCCGGTTGGCGCAGGCCGCCGGGACAGGTCACAATAGGACATTGCTGCTCGTGGGCGCGGGACTGCTGCTCGTGGGCTTGGGCTTTAAGGTGGCGGCGGTGCCCTTCCACATGTGGACGCCGGATGTGTACGAGGGCGCGCCCACACCGGTGGCAGGTTTCATGTCGGTGGGTGCCAAAGCGGCCGGTTTTGCCGCGCTGCTGCGCGTGTTCCTCCTGGCGCTTTCGGCGGTGCGACTGGACTGGATGCCGGCGCTGGCGATCCTTTCCGCGCTGACCATGATCGTGGGTAATCTCGTCGCGCTGGCGCAGACGAACCTCAAGCGGATGCTGGCGTACTCGAGCATCGCGCACGCCGGGTACATGTTGATGGGTGTGGCGGCCGGGAATCAAGCTGGCTTTTCGGCAGTGCTGTTCTATCTCCTGGCTTATGCGTTCACCAACATTGGCGCATTTGCTGTGCTTGCGGCGCTGGCGTCTCGCGAGGGCGAAGATCAAACCCTGGCGCAGTATGCGGGCCTGGGCCGCAAGCATCCCTGGCTGGCGGCGGCGATGGCGTTGTTCATGCTTTCGCTGACCGGCCTCCCGCCCACGGGCGGTTTCTTTGGCAAGTACTATCTGTTCCTGGCAGCGGTGACCGGCAACTTGGGCTGGCTGGCCCTCGTCGGCGTGGTGACGAGCGTCATCAGCGCGTTCTTTTACTTGCGCGTCATCGTAGAGATGACGATGCGCGAGCCGAAGCGCGCCTCGCCCGACCACGTCTATCCGGCTCTGGTCACGACGCTGGCGGTGACGGCGCTCGGCGCGTTGATGCTGGGCGTGTGGCCGGGGCCGTGGTTGCAGTTGGCGCAGGCCGGCAAGTTGTTCGGCGGTTGACGGAGAGGAGGCGACCCATGGCGGTTCAAAAATGGGAGTATTGCAGCCTGACGATTGATCACTTGGACGACCGTCAGGTCGTGCGGTGCGTTCAATACAAGATGGAGGGCGCGGTCGAGCAGCCCGTCGAGCCGGACGAATTTGGACGCTTTGTGGCGCAGTTGGGAAGGGAAAGCTGGGAGCTGGCCGGCGTCTCGAGCGATCAGCCTCCGCCGCCCGGCGCGCGCTACCGCGAAAGCTGGGTGTTCAAGCGCCCGCTCAAAACCTCTCGATGAGTAGATGATCACCAAGCCCTGAGAAACTCGGGGCTTGGTGCGCGTTGGCGCGCCTGATGTGCGCTGCGATACGCGATAAACAATCCGCATGGTATAATGCTCGCACTCGAAAGTGGAGCGCGCGATGGCGTATCCGCTGGCGCGTTGGCGATGGCTCGACACAGGCGTTGCCGATGGGCCGACCAACATGGCGATTGACGAAGCGATCTTGCGCGCGGTGGCAGTGGGACTCGCGCTGCCAACGTTGCGCTTTTTTGCCTGGCAGCCGCCTTGTCTGAGCCTGGGTCAGGCGCAGCCCTTTGCCGATGTGGATTGGGCAGCGTGTCTCGCGCGAGGCTACGACGTCGTCCGCAGGCCCACCGGCGGGCGCGCCATCCTCCACACGGACGAGCTGACCTACAGCGTGACCGCACCGGAAGCAGAGCCGCGCGTGGCGGGCGGCATTGTGGAAAGCTATCGCCGGTTGAGCGAAGGGCTGCTGGAGGGCCTGCGTTTGATGGGCGTGCCCGGCATCGAGGCGCATCACCCGGAAGCGGCCGGCAATTCACCTGGCGAGCCGGTGTGTTTCGAGTCGCCGTCCACCTACGAGATCACCGTTGCCAACAAAAAGCTGGTGGGCAGCGCGCAGGTGCGGCGCGAGGGCGTCGTCCTCCAGCACGGAACGCTGCCGCTGGCGGGCGACATCGCACGCATCTGCGATGCGCTCGCCTCGCATCCCGATCCGATTCGCGTCCGCGCGCGCGCGACGACGGTCGAGTCTGTTCTGGGCCGCCCCGTCTCGTTTCATAAAGCCGCCGAGGCTATCGCGCGCGGTTTTGCGTCTGCGCTCAACCTGGAGCTTGCGCCCGGCGATCTGCTTCCACAAGAACGCGCCTGGGCCGACGCATTGCGCCGCGAGCGTTATGCCACAGACGAATGGAGCCAAAGGCGCTAGGTTCCGAGACCCTCGTCAGGGAATGGCGAAACTCGGAACTGGGGAGATGGCATGGTTGTTGGAGTGTGCACGATTCAACTGACGCTGGCGGGCAACAACTCGCTGAAAGACAAGCGGAGCGTCCTCAAGCCGCTGCTCATCCAGATGCGCCGCGAGTTTAACGTGTCGGCAGCCGAAGTGGACGAGCAGGATGCGTGGCGGTCGGCCACGCTGGGCGCGGCGGCAGTCTCGAACGATGTGGCGCATGTGCACGGCCTGTTCGAAAAGCTCATCAAGTGGATCGAAAGCTCTCACTTGCCCGTCGTGGTGGAAGGCTGGCAGGTGGAGATTGTGTAGAGAGTGTGTAGGGGCGAGGTCACCTCGCCCCACGAGAGGTCAAGATGCAACATCCCTTTGAGGCTCTTCAGGCCAGCAAGCGTCGGGCGGTCTTTGTGCCGCTACTGGTGTTGACTTTGCTCTTGATGGTCGCCATGTCCCAGGCGGGGAAACCGCTGATCAACCAGGTAGCGCCCAGCGGTATTGTCTCGTTTGAGCTTGCGTGGAGCGCATCGAGAGCGCAGCGGATCGTTGAATCGTGGAGCGAGACGGCCCGGCTTTACGCGGCGTTTGGCCTGGGACTTGATTTTCTCTACCTCGTCGCTTACTCGACGACAATCGGCCTGGCGTGTGTCTGGGCAACCAGCGTAATCCGGCTGAGCGACTGGCCGTTGGATTGGGTCGGCATTCCGCTGGCGTGGGGACAATGGCTGGCGGCATTGCTGGACGCGGTGGAGAACGTCGCCTTGTTCACAGTGCTGCTCGGCCCGATTGTCGAGCCCTGGCCGCGCGTTGCGCTGTGGTGCGCCGTGTTCAAATTCGCGCTGGTGTTTGCCGGGCTGATCTATGCGGTCCTGACCTTTGTCGCTCAACTTGTGGCGCGTTTCCTGCGGAGGTGAGCTATGCGGCGTAACAGCCCCATCTTTTGGCCGATTCTGTTGATCGTGGTCGGCGTGATTGTCTTGTTGATCAATCTCGGACTGTTGTCGTTCGATGTCTGGCAGCTTGTGCGGCTGTGGCCGCTCATTCTCGTCGTCCTCGGCCTGGACATTTTGATCGAGGCGGTGTGGCGACGCGGCCACGTTGGCGGCGAGTCGCTTTCGATTGATCGGGATTCGCTCTCCGAAGCAGAAGTGAGCGTCGAGTTCGGCGCGGGCAAGCTGCGCGTGAGCGCAGAGGCCGGGCCGGGCAAGTTGCTCGAAGGCGAGTTCACGGAGGACGTCGAATACCAACTGAGCGACCGGCGATTGAGGATCTACTCGCGCCCTGAATGGTGGGGCTGGTGGGGCTGGCGCGAGCGGAAATGGGAGATCCGGCTGACGCGCGACATTCCGCTCAAGCTGCGCTTCCAGGTCGGCGCGTGCGAATCCACCCTCGACCTGGGCGATTTGCGCGTGACCGAGTTCTCGCTCGAAACCGGCGCGGCGGACACGAGCGTTCGTTTTCCGCGCCAGGCGGGGATGACGCGCGCGCGCGTCAAAGCCGGAGCGGCCTCGGTCAAGATCAGCGTGCCGGATGGTGTGGCGGCGCGCATCGCTTCGACCGTGGCGCTTGGTTCGTTCGAGGTGGACACGCGGCGCTTTCTGCGCTCCGGTTCTGAATACGTTTCGCCAGATTACGACACGGCGACGAACAAGCTTGACCTCCATATCGAGAGCGGCGTCGGCTCGGTGACGGTGGCCTAAGAACCTGTGCGCCAGCGCGCTGGCATCGGGATGCCTGCGCTACAGTTTCCCAACAAGAACCAGGCTCATCGCCGTCGCCCGACGCGCGCCAGGAATGTCTCCAGTGCGCGAGCGCCGCGCGCGGATTCTCGTTTTGCCATCCCCTGATCGGTCGCTTCAAGAGGCTCAAAATCAGCTCTCGCCGCCGAGGCGGAATCTATTGCGGATAGGATCGTCGTCGGTCGAGCAAGTGAGAGGCAAGAGTGTTTGCCGAATTATTGACTCGACGGCTCGCGCTGAGACAGCTTTATCTCTCCGACGTTGGGGCGATGTTCGACTATCGCTCCAGGCCAGACGTGGCTCGCTTTCAAACGTGGGAACCGCAAAGCCTGGAACAGGTGCGCTCCTTCATCGCGAGTTTTTTGGATTTGGAGCCAGATACGCCCGGCGCGTGGTTCCAGCTTGCGATCACGCTGCGGGAATCCGGCCTGCTGATCGGCGACTGCGGCTTGCATTTTCCTGTTGGCGAAACACGTCAGGCCGAAGTGGGTATCACGCTGTCGCCGGCTTATCAAGGCCAAGGATATGCGACGGAGGCGCTGAGAGCCGTTTTGGATTATCTCTTTATCACGCTGGGCAAGCATCGAGTGTATGCCACGGTTGATCCGCGCAACCTGCCGTCGGTCGCGCTGTTAAAGCGGGTGGGCCTGAGACAAGAAGCGCACTTGCGGGAAAGCCTGTGGTTCAAGGGCGCGTGGGCCGACGACTTGGTTTTCGCCATTCTCGATAGAGAGTGGATAGCGCAACAGGGGAGGCAAGAGATGAACGCATTCATGAATCGCGATGGTCTGCTGGCATTGTATGTCTACAATGCCTATGCCAACAAGCTGGTGCTCAACATAGTCGAGCAATTGGCCGAGGCCAAGTTCACGCGCGAATCCAGCCCCAGCCACGGCTCGGCTCGCACGCTGCTCCTCCACATGCTGGAATGCGAGGCGTTCTTTCTGGCCTGTTGCCAGGGGCAGCCCTTTCGTGAATTCGACCTGGCCGATTTTCCCACTGTGGCCGACATCCGCCGCCGTTGGACTGAGCTTGAGCAGGAACAACAAGCCTTCATCGCGTCACTCAATGAAAGCGATGTAGTGCGCAAGATTTCAGCCCCGCTCGGCGAGCGGCCTCTTTACTTTCCGCTGTGGCAACTGTTGGTGCAGGCATTCGTTCACTCCACCCACCATCGCGGCGAGCTTTCTGTCGTGCTCACGCAACTGGGGCACCCGCTGCCGACCCTAGACATCATCCTTCACTTTATCCAGAGCGGGCAAGAGTAACCCTGGAAATGAAAAGTTTGACGGCATGTTTCGGGTTTGCTACACGCCCGACACACGGATGTAACATCAGCGTGGTAGCATGAAAAAGCGTTTGGGTAGAGGAAACTGGGCAAATAGAATAATATACACCATAGTGTGAGTGATGCGCCGCGCGCCTTTTTGATGCTTGGGCATCTCGTTCGCTGAAAAACATGTGCTTCTCCTCCATCGAGTGGCCGCCAGGATACCGCCCGGAAGATCATCCTGGCGGCTGCTTGTAAATCCAGAAGGAGCGACAAGTATGAATCGCCTGCACGTCCTCGCCACGGCGACAATAATTCTGACCCTCACCGGCTGTGCGGTCGCAGTGCTTTCTCCCACTCCCATGCCGCCCACCGTGACACGTGTGCCACCCACTGCAACGCCCGTTCCGCCGACAGTTACCCCGATTCCAGCAAGTTCACCCACGGCAATCTCCCCGCCCAGTCTCCCGACGCAAGACAAGAGCGCCGCAGATTCCGCAGAAGCGATTGTAAAGGAACTGGTGGCCGCAAAACTAGAGGCAATGAAAGCAAAGGATATCAAGCGGTATCTGGCCTTGATCAACGAGACCGACAAAGAGTATTACACGGAACAACGGAACTGGTTCCTGATCTATCAGGACGCGGTGACGTCCGATTTTACGATTGAGGTAAGGAAAGCTGAGAAGGTAAACGATACCACCATCATTGCTTCCCTCTATCAGCATTATCTGTATGGGCCAGAAAAAGCAGACCGGACGGTTACGTATGAAGAAAGATTCATCAAGACCCCCAACGGCTGGAAGGATGCGGATCTGAACTTTTCCGTGAAGCAGACCCCGCACTTTGTCGTCAAGTATCAGGGGGAAGTTGAGGCGAACGCGATTGAAGCGTGCGAGGAGGCTGAAAAAGCATACGCGAGTGTGGTAAAGGAACTCGGGCTTGAGCCGCATGACAAGACCACCCTCAAGCTCTTTGCAGATCAAGAAATGCTTCGCCAGAACACTGATATCCGCGTGGCCTATCTATTCAATGGGTGGGCTGAAGATGGCGAATCCATCAAGATGTATGCTCGTCGTGAAAGAGCGGCGATTGCGCCTCTGACCGCCCATGAGCTGACGCACAAGATCACCCTGGGCATTTCCGATAGCCTGAATTCCTGGCTGGCAGAGGGCCTGGCCATTTATTTCGGGAATCGGCCTTTTCGCGGCGGTAATGCATTGCAAATGGGGTGGTTTACGGTCGAAGAGCTTTCCAAACCCGTAACCTGGCTGGAAGAAAATACCTTGATTGAGATGACAGATGAGAAAACCATCGGCTTGTACAATTCCGTATCCGCCATGGTGGTGGAATTCATGGTGAAGACCTATGGGCGTGACCGGGTCAAGGCCCTGCTGACCGAGCTGGCAAAATACCCGCGGTATAATCGCGGTTACGATTACGGCAAGATGGAGCAAGAGAATCAAAAGCGGCTGCATCAAGCCATCAAGACAGTGCTAGGGGTGAATATGGATACATTCAACCGACAATGGCTCAAGTGGATCAGCTTGCAGAAGGGGTGAACAAGCAGTCGGTAATATTGTTCGGTCAATGAAACGACAATAGTCGAAGGGGTATCAATATGTCTAGGGTGCATCTCTGAAACTGTGAGCACGGATGTTCGCCTCTACACGGCCAGTGGGA
>CAYHAR010000075.1:0-16086 GCA_964354595.1 uncultured Anaerolineae bacterium
GCCGAGGCGACGGACACGCCCAAGCCGCCATCAGAGTCGGTTCATTTTCACCTCGAACCCGATGGCGCATTTGTCATCGAGGTCGGCGGACGGCGTTTCACTCGCTTGGACGATATCGGAGACGAGCGATGGGTTCAGCGCGTGTTGGCGGCGGTGGGCCAGGCGCAGAGCTTGGCCGGCATCACGCCGGCCGTGTCGAGACTGGCATTGAGCGACGAGTTGCGCGCCGGACATGCGCCAGCCGATGGGGCGTTGGTGGTCGAATTCCGTGGACAACCTTATCGCCGGTTAACCGACATTCAGGATGGAGAGACCGGTCGCCAGTTGTTGGCCATGATCGGAGAATTGGTCGCATTTGCACGGAGGGCTGCCTTGCCAGAGCCGGCGGCCCCGCCCAGCGAGCCGGAGGCTTTTTCAGAGGAGGCGTTCTTGAAGCGGCTAACTGCGCCGCCGGTAGAGCCAGCGCCGATCAAGATGCCCACCCTCGTCGAGTCGCTGCGCCGCCGACCGTCGTCCAAGCCGGAGCCGTTGCCGATCGGCATTGCCGGGCAAGTTGAAGCAATATTGCAGGAGCATCTCGTGAGCAACACGTCGCTGGAGGGACGCTCTATTCATGTCGTCACGACGCCGGATGGAAGCCTGGCGGTAGAAGTGGAACGCAGGGTCTTGCGCTGGCCGGAAGGGGTGACAGACCCCGCTGTGCGCGAGGCGGTTCAAAAGGCCATTCGAATTTGGGAACGAAGTTGACCGCCGCCGGCGGTCAGCGGTCAAAGAGCAATAGTGTTCATGTCTTGCAAAACGGCGTAGCGACCGTTTTGCTCGACGAGCTTGCCGATTGCCACTTGCGGGTCGTGCTGAAAGACAACCGCGGCTTGCCGCTCAACCAGCCAACGCTGCCAGTGGCGTTTCGTTTCAATCGTTGTCATTGGGTCGAGGTCATACGCGCTGACCCACGCCAGCCGCTCCAGGTGCCAGCGGAAAAAGGCCAGGTCGCTGGGAAAGACGGCGGTCTCCCCGCCGGATTCGACGACGACGGCTTGCATCGCCGCCGTATGCCCCGGCGCAACCACCACTCGCACGCTCTCGGTCACTGACGTGTCGCCGTTCAACAAGCGCAATTGCCCGGAAGCTTGCAGCGGGTCAAAGTTGGCCGGGTAATACGTGGCGCGCGTCCGCTCGTTGGGGTGATGCGCGTCATCCCATTCACGCTGCTGCACATAGTATCGAGCGCGCGGAAACGTGGAAACCAGTCGCCCAGGCAGGAAGCGCGTGCTCCCGCCGCAGTGATCGGCGTGCAGGTGCGAGAGCACGACCAGGTCTATATCGTCGGGGGATACGCCGTGGCGCGCCAAGTCGTCCACCAGCCCGCCCTGGGGACGCTCCAGGCGAAAGCCTTGCTGCTCGGCCAGCTCGGGCGTGACCTTGTCGCCCATGCCCGTGTCCACCAGCACCGTCGCACGCGGCGCGCGGAGGAGCAAACAGCGCAAGACCATCGGGACGCGGTTCTGCTCATCGGGCGGCAAGAGCGTTTCCCAACGCGTCCTCGGCACCAGCCCAAAAGCTCCGCCGCCATCCCACCACGTCGTCCCGTCACTGACCGGAATCAACTCCACATTGCCAATTTTCATCCGTGTCTCCTGGTGGAGTAGAACGTCAAACGCGAGAATGTGCCGACGTTTTACGTCTGACGATCGAGTTCCAGCTCTGAGCGGAAACGAGCCTCGAGCGCTGCTTTTTCGTCAGGCGGCAGGAACGCAGCCTGGACGGCGGTCATGATCATGACCTTGAGGTCAGAGATGTGCAGCCTGGCGCTCATGATGGCCAGGCGATATTCGTCGGTCAACGTCGTGTCCGAAACGCTAGGATCATCGGTGTTGAGGGTGACTTTGATTCCTAGGCGATACAAGTCAAGCAGCGGGTGATAGCTCATCGTCTGGACCGCGCCCGTCTGCAAGTTGCTGGTGGGGCACAGCTCTAACGTCACGCCATGCTGGCGCACCAGCCGGACCACGTCAAAGTTTTCGATGCAACGCACGCCGTGGCCGATGCGTTCCGGGTCAATCAGCTCAATCGCCTCCCGCACGTTTTCCGGTCCGCCGGCTTCGCCGGCGTGGACGATCAAGCCGAGCCCGGCCTCTCGAGCGCGGCGAAAGACGGGGATGAACGGCCCCAGAGGGTAATTCACCTCGTCGCCGGAAAGGTCGAGCGCGACAATGCCGCAATCCAGGTGTTGCAGTGTCGCTTCGAGCACTTGGTTGGCGGATTCAGGCTCGTGGCGGGTGATTGAGATGATCAGCCGCGCGAGGATATCGTGGTCGGCCTGGGCGTGCTGCGCCGCCTCCCAAACCCACTCCATCACCTCGCCGTAGCCAAAGCCCTGCGCGCGCGCCAAGGCCACCGGGTTAAAGCGCAGCTCCAGGTACTTGACGTTGTCGGAAGCGGCATCTGCCACGGCCTCGTAAGCGATGCGCTCAATCGCCTGGCGCGTCTGGTAAAAGCGGCGCAGCAAGTTGAACTTTTGCAAAAAGCTGTGAAAGCCCGGTTGGTCATCTACCGTGACCTGGACGTAGGGACGCAACTGGTCCAGGTCATAACTGGGCAGGTCCACGCCGTGCTCGCGCGCAATGTTGGCCAAAGTCTCCAGGCGCAAGCTGCCTTCCAGGTGGCGGTGCAGGTCCACTTTGGGCAGGGCCTGTAGAGCCCGCCGCAAATCCGGCGAGTCGAAGGTGGGGCCGCTAGCAAGGGTGGACATTACAACTCCTGCGGCCTTTGCGCTTGGGGCAGCGTGAACAAAAACGTGCTGCCGCGGCCTACCTGGCTTTCCGCCCAGATGCGGCCACCGTGCGCTTCTACAATGCGCTTGACGATCGTCAGGCCCAGCCCGGCCCCGCCAAACTTGCGCGTGGCTGAGCCATCCACCTGGTAAAATCTATCAAAGATGCGTTCCAACTGGTCAGCCGGGATGCCGATGCCGGTATCGGACACCGAGACCTGCACCATGCCATCTACTGCCGCCAGTTGCACCGTAATGCGGCCGCCGTTCGGGCTGAATTTGATGGCGTTGCCGAGCAGGTTGTCGAGCACCTGATTCACCCGGTCCCGGTCGGCGCGCGCCAGCAGCAAGCCAGTCGGCGCGACGACCTCCAACTTGATGCCCATTGCCGATGCGGTCGCCTGGCAGCCTTGAATCGCCCGCCGGGCCACTTGGACCATATCCAAATCGGCCATTTGCAGCGATTCGTGTTCGAGCTGCTGCAAGAAAATAATGTCCGAAACCAGCCGGGTGATGGTGTTCGTCTTGTCGGCGACAATCGCCAAGCTCTCGCGCTGTTGATCGTTGATCTGGCCCATCTCGCCATCCATCAGCAGCTCGACGTAGCCCCTGATAAAAGTCAGCGGGGTGCGCAGCTCGTGGCTGATGTTTTGCACCAACTCGTCTTTGACCCGATCCACAGCTTGCAGTTCTGTGTACGCCTGCTCCAGGCGCTGGGCGCGCTCTTTGAGGGCCTCGTACAACCGCGCATTCTCAATCGCCACAGCCGCCTGCGCGGCGACGATGGCGAGCAGCCGCTCGTCGTTCGGGGTAAAAGCGTCTGGCACGTCTTGATCAATCGCCAGCACGCCAATGACGCGCTCGTGCACGATCAGCGGCACGCATAGCAGCGAGCGAACCACCGGGTCAAAAAAGATGAAATCAACATTGTGTGTGTCTGGCACATAGATCGGCCTGGCGGTGGCAGCCACCTGACCGGCAATGCCTTCTCCCCACTCGAGTCGCGCCGCGTGCCGCCACTTGGCTTGCAAGCCTGTCGCGATGTGGATCTCGAGCATCTGCGTCTCGGCATCCGCCAGCCAGATGTTGACGCTGCGGCAGCCCAAGACCTGCTTGAGCGAGCTCACAATCGAATCCAATACCTGATGCATGTCCAGGCTGGTACTCAGTTGTTGGGCGAATGAATGGAGCGTGGAGACTTCGTCCAACCGGCGCTGCATCTCGTGGTACAGCCTGGCTCTTTCGATGATGACGGCCAGTTGCCCGGCCAGCGCCAACAAGAGCCGCTCATCGTCCTGGGTAAAGCGATTGACGCGCAGGCTCTCCACATTCATGACGCCGATGAGCCGGTCGCCCACGATCAGCGGAACCGCCAGCTCGCTGCGCGTGCGCGGCGTGGCCGCATAGTAACGCGGCTCTTGCGACACGTCTGCCGCCAACAGCGGCTGCCGGTGCTCGGCGACCCAACCGACAATGCCTTCGTCCGGGCGCATCTCTTTGTCGTTCATATCCGGCGGGAGGCCGTAGGCGGCTTCGGTGCGCAGCAGACCCGACACGGGGTCTACCAGGATGAACTCGAATGTCTCAAAGCGCAGCGTGCGGCGAATGGCCTCTAGCATTTGCTCCAGCACTTTTGCCAGGTCCAGCTCGCCGGCCCCGGCCAGCGCCACTTGAGACATGATGGTGACTTCGTCCAGGCGGCGGCACGTTTCGGCGTACAGGCGCGCATTTTCGATGGCGACCGCGGCCTGGCTGGCGAAAATCTTGGCCAGCTCGATCTCTTCGGCGGTGAACTGGCGCGGCTCGCCTCTGCTGTAGATGACCAGTGCCCCTTTGAGTTGACCGCCATGCAGCATCGGCACACCCAGCCTCGAGACCAATCCTTCGCTCTCGCTCTGACGCAAGTTGTCGTAGATCCCCGTCAGGGGGCTGAATGGATGACGTGCCATATCTTCAACTACCATCGGCACATATTGACCATCTTGTCGCACGGCTTCCACGAACTCTCTTGGGACACGCGTGCTTTCTACATACTCGGACGAAAGCCCGTGGCTGGCCTTGACCACCAGGTGCGAGCCGTCTTCATCCCACATCATCACGCTGGAGGCAGGCGCATCGAACGTGCGCGCGGCCTTGTCGGCGACGAGTTGCAGCAGCGTGCCCAGTTCCAACTCGGCGCTGATTCCAGCGGCAGTCGCTTGCAGGCTCTCCATCTGCTGCCGGCGCTGCCGCTCCAACTCGTACAGGCGCGCGTTTTCGACGATGACGGCCAATTGCCCACCGACGGTGACGAGCACGCGCTCGTCGTCCGCGCTGAAAGCGTCAAACAGCGCGCTCTGCGCGTCAATCACGCCAATGACGCGCTCCCCCACCTTGAGCGGCACCGCCATCTCGGACACGGTGCCGGGGATGCCAGGGATATAACTTGGGTCGGTGTTTACATCTCCCACGCGCAGCGGCGCGCCCGTGGCGGCGGCTGTCCCGGCAATTCCCTGGCCTAGCTTGATGCACAGATTGCGAGACTGATCGCCCTCGGTGCCCGAGTGAGCGTACAAATCTATGACCTGGCGGGTCTCGTTGACCAGGAACAGCGCGGCATGCTCAAAGCCCAGGCTATGGTGGAGCGCCTTGACGATTCGCGCCACCACTGTAGCCAGCTCGAGCGTCGAGGCGGCGGCCAGCGCCACTTCGTGCAGGGCAGATAGCTCGTCCAGTTGGCGGCGCGTTTCTTCATAGAGCCGCGCATTTTCCAGGGCGCTGGCGGCTTGGTCGGCCAGCAGCGTCAGCACCCGCAACTCCTCTGCCGTAAAGATGTGCGGATTGAGAAAAGCGATGGTGAATACACCCAGCGGGCGCTCGGCGCGGCGCAGCGGGAACCCGGCGATAGCCTGCACGCCCCAGTCGGACTGGGAGGCGTACAGGGGATGACTCTTGGCGTCGTTGATGACGATGGGCTTGGCGCTGCGGAGCGCGCGCGCCGTGATGCCATCACGGCGCGGCTGGGTGACCGCCGGCATCCGGCTGCCATCCTTCCATAGCGCCGTCCCAAAGACAAACTCGTCTTTTTCGGCGTCGAATAAAAAGATGTGAGCGTCGTCGGCGCTCACCAGCTTGAGCGCGTTCTGGACAATCGTGTCGAGCACCGTCCAAATGTCCAGCGACGCGCTGATCTGCAAACCGATCTCTTGCAGCGCGGTCAGTTCGGCCACGCGCTGGCGGGCCTCTTCAAACAGCCGGGCGTTCTGGATGGCGATGCCAATCTGGACGGCGAGCGCCTCCATTGCCTGTACGTCGTCTGGGCCGAATGCGTTGCGCTCCAGGTGTTGCACGTCCAACACGCCAATGACCTGGCCGCCGTGCGGGATGGGCACAGACAGTTCAGCCGCAACCCCTTCATACTTGGGTAGGCCGCAGATATAGCGCGGTTCTTGGGTGACATCGTTGGCGAGCAGCGTCTTGCTTTCCCGGGCGGCATAACCGATTATCCCCACGTTAATGGATTGGCGGTAGGTCGCCAGTTGGCGCTCCGAGTAGCCGCCGACGTAGGCGTGCAGAACGGCTTCGCCGTGTGCCGCGTCCAGCAGATACAACCCGACGTGAAAGTAGCCGAACGATTGATGGATCGCCTCAGCGGTCCGATTGAGCAGGTCGGAGAGGTCGAGCGTCGAGGTGGCCTGGCGCGCGACCTCGTTGATGAGCGCCAGGTGCGCGCTGCGGCGGCTTTCCGATTCGTACAGCCGGGCGTTGTCAATCGCCACGCCCACCTGGTCGGCAATCGCGGTGAGCAGCGCGACTTGATGTGGCGCAAAGGCGCGGGGCCGGTAGCTCATCGCGCTGAGCACGCCCACGACCTTGCCGCGCGCGCGCATCGGGGCCAACACCATCGCCTGGACGCCTTCCTGGGCGAACTCGGGCACGACCAGCCGCGGGTCTCCCCGGACATCGCCCGTGACGACCGGCAAGCCGGTGGAGATGGCCTGGCCGGAAAGCCCGGTGCCCAGCCGGATGTGGATGTGGTTGGCCAAGTCCTTGTGCCGCCAGCCCTGGTGAGCGCGAATCACCAGTTCATCGGTTGCTTCATTCACCAGGCTGATCGCGCCGGCCTCTACGCCGATGACTCGTAGCGCTTCGCTCAGCGCCAGGTTGAGCGTGGCTTGTAGATCGAGCGACTGGCTGACGGTGGCCGCCACGGCGTTGAGCGCGGCCAAGCCTTCGGCGCGGCGCAGGGTCTCTTGGTACAAACGCGCGTTCTCAATCGCCACGGCGGCCCGGTCGGCCACGGCTTGCAGGAGTGAGAGGTCTACTGTGGCGAACGCGGCCAGGCGAGGACTGTGCAGGTCAATGTTGCCCAGCGCCTCGCTTTCTTCGAGTGGAAGCTCTCCCTCTTGGGCGGGTTTGTGGCTGCGCGCCAGCGGAATGATCAGCTCGGAAAGGACGCGGCCGCCGGGCGGGAGAGCGACATAGTCGGGATCGTCACGCACATCGTCACAGCGGATGATCTGCCGCGTGCGGTAAGCGCGGCCATTGATGCCTTGGGTGAGCTTGAACGGTGTGGACTGCGCTTGACGCGCGATCCGTTTGGAAAATCCGCGCAGCGCGCGCGGCTCAAAGCAGCCCGTATCGTGATTGACGGCGTACACGATGCCCCGGCTGGCGCCGGCAACACGCATGGCTTCCACTAGCGCCACTTGCAGCGCAGCGTCCAAGTCCAGCCCGGTGGAAAAAGCCCGGCTCACTTGCGCCAGGGCCTCTAATTCTTGGCGGCGTGCGCGCTCGGCCACGTAGGCTGCGGCCAATGCCAGCGAGTCTGCCACTGCCGAGAGCGCGGCCATCTCTGGCGGAGTGAACGGGTCAGGGCGGCGGCGGAACACGCTCAGCACGCCGACGGCGCACTCCGGCCCCTTGAGCGGGGCCAGCGCTACGGCGTAAACATCCTGGTCGTTGAACTCGGATTCCGCCAGAGCGCCGCTGTGACGACGGACATCGGCGGCCAACGGCTTGCCGTTGGCGACTACGCGCCTCATCAGGCTCTTGACGTCCATCTCGCTGTCGCTAACCGGAGTGTGATGCCAGCCTTGCGTAGCATGAAAGGTCAGCCGGTCGCCATCCAGCAGCGCGATTGCGCCCCCATCTGCGCCCAGCGCGCCGCACACGCCCGATAGCGCGGCCTGGCTCAGGTCGGATAGGTTTTTATCCGGGTCGAGCGTTTTGATCCGATGGGGGCTGCACATGGCAGAGACGGCGTGGATGGCTTGCAGGAGGTTCTGACGTTCCACTGTGCGAGGGGAATTGAGGCGGCCCGGCCGCAAAGGCGGCTGTTGAGCGGTGAGTGGGCGCAGGGCGCCAAGCACGGCGACGATCTGCTTGCGTTTGCGCTTGGGTTGACCGACGAACTCGATGCGCATCTCGCTGCCGTCGCCGCGTCGAAGCGTCAACACTTGCGTCTGAGCTTGGCCGTTGCGTAGACGGGCAAGCAGCGCGTCCCAGGCCGGGCGCGACCTGGCTGCCAGCAAGTCGGCAAAGGCGCGCCCACGCAAATCTGCGCGTGTGCGCCCCAGCAACGTGGCGGCCGATGGGGTGACTTGCGTACAACGTCCTTTGCCGTCGAGGATGACGGCAGCCTCTTTCTTTCCCACGGTTAATGAGGAGGACAGAACAGAGCGGTCCAACGACCTTGGCTTCGCTCACCGCTCATGCCAGTTTTTCCTTGAACAGCCAACTCCAATAATACCAGGCCACTCCGACGCTGATGGCAATGGCAATGACGAACGGGAGGTGATAAGTCGCCAGGTAAAAGAACGGGCTGTTCAACAGGCCATTACTGCGGACCACGCGCGCCAGCATCGAGACGCCGAGGAGCGCCATGGCAAGATAAAAGAAGCGAAAGTGGGGACGCATCTTGGTGACCGCGCCCAACCGCTGGCTGAGGTTCGCAAAAATGTACACGAGGTAAATGACCGCGATCAATCCTATGACGCCCAGGGGCGTGACGGGCACACTCATCGGTGGCCTCCTGTCATCATTCGCAAGAGCGACGCGCCCAAAAAGATGAGAGCGACGCCGCCGGCCAACTGGATACTGTCGCCAACCATGTCGCCGGCCACATCGCCAGCGAGCGCATAGCGTATCCCTCCCAATAAGAGCAACACCAGCGGCGCCAAAAACAGTTGATAGTGGGTAGATTGGCCCGAGGTGGCCTGGTAAAAGTGGGCGATGCGATACAGCACCAGCAGCAGGGCGCTTACTCCCAGCCAGGCGACGAAAGTGAGGATGCTCGCTATCAGGTCCATGTTTCAAGCAGTCAAATAATCTTGTCGTCGAGCAGCCAGGCAGTCAAAGGGTGGGGGGACGAATGACTAGCCGGCTATTCGACTACGGAACTAGCGACGGACAAAGGCCTCGATGAACGACTCGGACATGCGGCGGGGGCTGCCACTCATGATCCCTTCGCGGCCTTCGAACTTGCTGCGCACTTCGATGCCGCCCGAGGTGATCTCGAACTGGCGGATGTCTTTGGCGTGGTCGCTGCCGCGCAGCTTGAGCACCAGGAGCGCCTTGCGGATGGCGCTTTCGATTTCCACGTAGCGGAGCATGATGTACGAATCGGCGACAAAGGCGACGTCCTCATCGGCGCTGTCGCTTTCGCCGATGAGCGCGGGCGATTCGCGCGTGAGCACGCTGGTCAATCCTTCGCGCTTGAGCGCGTTGATAAAGCCGTAGGTCACATTGCGCAGCTCGACCGGGTCGTCGGACAGGCGCTCAAAGTGCGAGAGGCTATCAATCAAGATGCGCCGGGCGCCGATCTCGCGCGCCATCGCTTCGATGCGGCCTCCCACGCTTTCCAGGTCGGCCTTGCCGACCTCCGGGCTGGTCATGATGACGCGCAGCTTGTCGCTCTGCTCCAGCCCGCGAAAGTTCCACCCCAGGGCCTCCGCGTCGCGATAGTACTGCTGCGGAAATTCTTCAAACGTCATAATCAGCCCTGGCTCGTTGAACTGGGCGATGCCGTTGTAGATGAACTGCATCCCCAGGGTGGTCTTGCCTGTGCCGGGCGCGCCTTCGACCAGGTTGGCCGTTTCGGCCAAAAAGCCGCCGCTGAGCATTTCGTCTAATCCCTTGATGCCGGTTTTTACGCGGTTCATGTTATTCCTCCGTCAGTCGCGCGGTGCGAGCTGTCTGCGGGTGTAGTGGCTCCACTCCGGGAAGCCTCACCGCATTCCCCGAATGATGTGATAGATCGCCTTGACACGGAATTGCCGGTCGTCGCAGGCCAGGACGAATTGCTCGACCAGCGAGCGCATCGCCGGGTCCTTGGCGAGTGAGTAAACGATCAGGTCGCCGACGCGCTGGCGCTCCAGCACGCCCGCGCCGACCAGTTCGCTCAGCTCTGCTTCAATCGCCGTCACGTCCCGGCCAGCGTAGCGAGCAATGTTGTCGGCGGTGTCGGTCGTGTTCGGATTCTCGTGGAAAAAGCGCACCAAGTCCCACTTGACGAAAGAGTTGACCTTGGTCTTGAGGAACTCGAGCAACTGTGGGGCCATATCGCCCATCAGACGGGCAGCCAGATCATTGCTTGCCATTGAAAGACTCCTCTGCTCATTTCCAGAGTTCATCGGCGACGCTTGACGCGGCCAGATGGTGTGCCAGAACGAGCCGTGACGCCTTGCGCTACAGGCTGAGGGACAGAAGCGCCGATTAGCGCCGGCGCGCCCGACTTGCCGTGACAATGCTTGAACTTTTTTCCGCTACCGCACGGGCACGGGTCGTTCCGCCCAATCGTTTGCGAGGCGCTGGTCTTGATCGGCTTGTGGCCCGCTTGCGCGCCGCCGTCAGAAACATTGGTGCGCAGCGCGGCGCGCGGTCGCAGAGACCCGCCAGAGCCCGGCGACGCGGCCGGGGCCAGTTGCACCCGGAAAATGTCGCGGGCGACGATTTCGCGCACATTCTCCAAAAGGCCTTCGTACATGCCAAAGGCTTCTTTGCGATAGGCCACCAAGGGGTCTTGCTGCCCATAGGCGCGCAGGCCGATGCCTTCACGCAGCGCGTCGAGATCGGTCAGGTGACGCACCCACAGGCCATCAATCGCGCGCAGCATGGTAATGCGCTCGGCCTGCCGCATCACGTCCGGGCCGAGTTGCTTTTCCTTTTCCGCATAGGCCGCCTCGGCAAACTCGATCAGCTGATTTTTAATTTCTTCGGCAGAGAGGTCGCGCCACTTGTCCGGCCTGAGCGTGACCGGCAGCGGCATCAGCACGCGCATCTCGCTGATCAGCCCGGTCAGGTCCCAGTCGTCGCGGTCGCGCTCGGAACAATGCACGCGCGCCGCTGCGCTGATTTTTTGCTCGATGATTTCAAAGACGATGGGCCTGAGGTTAGACTCGGTCAAGATGCGGCGACGCTGGTCATAGATGACGGTGCGCTGTTTGTTGACCACGTCGTCAAAGTCCAGGATGTGCTTGCGGATGTCAAAGTTGTAGCCTTCGACGCGCACTTGCGACTGCTCGATGGTCTTGGATAGCAGGTTGTGCTCCAGCGGCTCGTCCTCGTCCATCTGCGCCCAGTCCATCAAGCCCTTGACGCGGTCGCCGCCAAAGCGGCGCATCAGGTCGTCTTCGAGCGAGACGTAGAACCGCGAAGAGCCCGGGTCGCCCTGGCGTCCGGCGCGACCGCGCAACTGGTTGTCGATCCGCCGCGCCTCGTGCCGCTCGGTGCCGATGATGTGCAGCCCGCCCATCGCAATGATCTTTTCCTTGTCGGCGGCGCAGCCCAGGTCGGCTTCGGCCAGCGCCGCTTTGGATTGCTCCGGTGTGACCTGGGTGAGGTCAACGCCCTGCTTGCGGAGAATTTCGCGCGCCAGGCCCTCCGGGTTGCCGCCGAGCAAAATGTCCACGCCGCGCCCGGCCATGTTCGTCGCAATCGTCACCATGCCCGGCCGCCCGGCCTGCGTGATGACGGCGGCTTCCTTTTCGTGCTGCTTGGCGTTGAGCACCTGGTGCTCGATCCCGCGCCGCTTGAGCCGCTCCGCAAGCATCTCGGACGTTTCGATGGCGACCGTGCCGACGAGCACAGGCCGCTGCGCGTGGTAGCACTCTTCAATCTCGCGGACGACGGCGCGGAACTTGGCCTCGGACGTCTTGTACACCACGTCTGGGTAATCCTCGCGAACCATCGGGCGGTGTGTGGGAATCGCGAGCACCTCCAGGTTGTAAATCTTGCGAAACTCTTCTTCTTCCGTCTTGGCGGTGCCGGTCATGCCCGCGAGCTTGTGATACATGCGAAAATAATTCTGAAACGTGATCGTCGCATACGTCAATTGCTCGCGCTGGACGGTGACGCCTTCCTTGGCCTCAATCGCCTGATGCAGGCCCTCGCTGTAACGGCGGCCATACATCAGTCGCCCGGTGAACTCGTCCACGATGATGACTTCGCCCTGCTTGACGATGTAATCCTTGTCTTTTTTGTAAATGACGTGCGCGCGCAGCGCGTTGTCGAGATACGGCGTCAGGTCGGAATGCTCCGGGCTAAAGAGATTGTCAATGCCCAGAACGCGCTCGACTTTTTCAATGCCGCGCTCGGTCAGCACGGCGTTGCGCACCTTTTCTTCGACGTAATAGTCGCCGTCGGCTTCTTCGCCGGGCTGCGGCTCGAAGGTGGATGGGCGCAACTGGCGGACGATCTGGGCGAACCGGGTATAGTGATCCGAGGACGCTTCTGCCGGGCCGGAGATGATGAGCGGCGTGCGCGCCTCGTCAATCAGAATGTTGTCCACCTCGTCCACGATGGCATAGTGCGGTCCGTCTGGACGCTGAACACATTGCGCCAGCTCCCACGCCATGTTGTCGCGCAAATAGTCAAAGCCGAACTCGTGGTTCGTGCCATACGTGATGTCGGCTTCGTAGGCTTCGCGGCGCGGGACGGGACGCAGGCGATTGTAGCGGTCGTCGGCGGCCTTGAAATCCGGGTCGTAAAGGAACGCGCTTTCGTGCTGAATGACGCCGACCTGCATGCCGAGCAAATGATAAATCGGCCCCATCCACTGCGCGCCGATTTTGGACAGGTAATCGTTCGGCGTGATGAGGTGCGCGCCATGCCCGGGCAGCGCGTTGAGGTAAAGCGGCAGCGTGGCGACGAGCGTCTTGCCTTCGCCGGTTTTCATCTCGGCGATTTTGCTTTCGTGCAAGACCATGCCGCCGATGAGCTGCACGTCAAAGGGACGCAGGCCGATGGTGCGGCGGCTCGCTTCGCGCACGGCCGCGAATGCGCGTGGGAGGATTTCCCACAAGACCGCGCCTTCGGCCTTGTCCAGTCCTTTTTGCGCTTCTTTCAGGTCAAAGTCCAGGCGACGACGGCGGTCGGCGTCTTGTTCGGCCGAGATTTCAGCGCGCAAATCGGCCCGCCGTTGCCGCTCGGCCAGAGTGGATTCGGCCACCTGCGCGCGGAACTCGTCGGTGAGCGCGCGCAGCTCTGCCTCACTCATCGCCTGGAATTCAGGTTCCAGGCTGTTGATTTCTTCTACGACGGGTTTGAGCCGGGATACCTCGCGCTCGGAGGGATCACCCATCACCCGGTTCAAGAAATTCTTGAGCATTCGCCGTTTTCCTCAAAGAGAGAGCTTGAAAAACCGTGCCGATGCATCTCGCGCGTCGGCTATGGAATTTCCCCATCTCTCTGCGCTCTACTCAGCGGCGATTATTATAGCACATCTTTACATCTGCGCCCTGTGAGCGCCGCTGTAGGCCGCGCTTGCGCTTGGCGGGCACGGGCAAGTATGACCTACTTGACGCCGGGCAGCGTAAAGTAGAAAACGCTCCCGCGGCCCGGCGCGCCGTCGCTTTCCACGCCCACTTGCCCGCCCAGCTTTTCCACGATGCGCCGCACGATGGATAGCCCCAGCCCATGCCCTTTGGCGCGCGCCTGGTCGAGGCGGGCGAACGGCGTGAACAGGCGGGCCTGGTCCTCGGGCGTCAGGCCATCGCCGTTATCGCGCACCCAAAAACGCACCATGCCGCCGGGGAGCGTGTCCGCGCCCAGCTCCACTCGCGGCGGGCGGCCTCCGTACTTGATCGCATTGCTCACATAGTTGGCCCATACCTCTTCGATCCACGGGGCATGGCCTGACGCGGGCGGCCATGCGTCTGGCAAGACGATCTCGGCCCGGTGCGTCTTGACCAGGTCGCTCACGTGCTGTCGAGCTTCGGCCACGATGCTGGCCATGTCCACCGGGGCGATTTCTACATCGAGCTTGCGCACGCCCGCCAGCAAAAGCAGCTCGTCAATAATGTTGCCCATCTTGCGCGCGTTCTGGGCAATATGGTGGCAGGATCGCTGCCGCTCTTTATCCGAGAGCGCAGCGTAATCCATTTCCAGCACTTCGGCAAAGCCCGTGAGCAGACCGAGCGGAGCCTTGAGATCGTGAGCCGCTGTGTGGGCAAAAGCGTCCAGTTCTTCGTTGCGCGCCTGCAGCTCGGCGTTGGACTGGCGCAGCGCTTCTTCCACTCGTTTACGCTCGGCCAGCTCGCGTTGGACGGCCTCGTACAGCCGGGCGTTCTGAATCGCAATCGCCGCTTGCGCGGCCAGTGAGTCGAGGAGGCGCAGCATGGATTCGGAAAAGTGACGCGGCTCGGCAAAGGCCACGTTCATCACGCCGACAACGGTCGAGGCGATCTTGAGTGGCAGCCCGATGATAGCACGGGGCGGCCACTCGGCCGGGGCGTCGGCATACAAAGGATGCTGGCGGGTGTCTTCAACGACCACCGCCTGGCCGCTGTCCGCGACAGCCCAAGTCAGGCCGTTGGAGCGAGGCTCGCTGAAAGGCGCCGCCATCTTTCCGGCCGGCGTCCTGGCCGCGCCAAAGGTAAGGCGACGATCGGCGTATAAAAACATGTGCGCGTTTTGGGCCGGAATCAGGTTGAGCACGGCGCTCAAGATCGCATCCAGCACTTCAGGCAGCTCGAGGGAAGCGGTCAAGCTCAGGCTGGCCTGGTAGATCGCTTCGAGCTCCTGCCGCCTCTGCCGCTCTGCTTCGAACAGCCGCGCATTCTCAATGGCGATGCCGGCTTGATCGGCAAAGGCTTGCAGGCGCTCGGCGTGCGCCTGGTCAAAGAAACCCGGCGTGGCGCTATCCAGGTTGAGAAAGCCGACGACCTGTCCTTTGATTCGGATGGGCGCGCCGACGTACGAGCGTCCCCAGCGTGTTTCTGGGATATCTACCCAGCCGGGGTAGTTCTGGACATCAGGAATCGCCATGGGCTGCCCAGTTTCGAACATGTAGCGCAGGTTGGCTGTTTGGGCGATGAGGTAACGCATCGTGAGTATCCATTCGGCCAGGCCGCGTCCCGCGTAACCCTGGCTGCGGGCTATACAGGCCACGTCCTGTTCGATGAGCATAATGTTGCCTGCGTCGTGCGAGACTACACAGCCTGCTTTAGCCAGGATGCGCTCCAAAACCTGGTCCAGGCTCAACGTGCTGGTCAGAGCAGCGGCGGTGCCGCGCAGCGCCTCGGCCAGAGCGCGCTGCTCGCGCTCGGCGGCCTCCGCTTGCTTGCGCTCGGCCAGCTCGCGTTGGGCAGCTTGGTAGAGTCGGGCATTTTCGATCGCGATGGCCGCCTGATCGGCAAACAGGCTGACGAGCCGGACCTCGTTCTCGCTGAACTGGCCGGTCTTGACGTCATCGGTAACGTTGATCACGCCAATGACTTGGCCCTTGCGCTTGAGCGGCACGCCGACCACGCGCCGGAACGGGGCATTGGCGTAGACCTGCGCTCGCCCCTCCCAGTTCCTGTAATCTGCTACCATCATGGGTAGGCCGGTCTGAGCAATCCGGCCAGATAACCCTTCTCCCCGGCCAAGCGTGGCGCCGATATAGTGGCCGGGCAGGTTATAGCTGACCACCAGCTTTAACGTCTCGTTGTCCGGCTCCATCAGATACAGCCCGCCCATGCGCGCGTCCAGCAATTCTGCCGCCCGCCGGACGATGGCCTGAAGCAGCGTAGACACATCCAACTGAGCGTTGATCTCTAACGAGGTCTCGTACAGCGCGGTCATCTCCCGGGCGCGGCGCACCAATGCCTCTTGGGCCAGCTTGCGCGCGGTAATGTCGCGGGTGACGCCCAGGATGCCGACCGGCGCGCCATTCTCATCGCGCAGAAAACTCAGTTTGACTTCGGCCCACAGGGTAGAGCCATCTTTGCAAATATGCTCCAACTCTAATATTCGCCACCAAAAAGCGTCTCTGTTGTTTTGCAGCTTTTCCGGCGTCGTCTCTTCCGCGATGACTTGGGCGACCACTTGTAGAGATGGAGGCGTCAGAATAT
>CAYHAR010000075.1:16186-17616 GCA_964354595.1 uncultured Anaerolineae bacterium
TCTTCCATCTGCTTGCGCTCGGTGATGTCGAACAAGAGACCCTGGAGGCAAACGGGATGACCGGACTCGTCCCTCACGACGACGGCTTCGTCACATATCCAGACGATGTGGCCGTCGCGGGCAATGAGACGATATTCGCAGCGGAAGGGAGTGTGGATGCTGTGCGTGCGCGCCAGTTGTTCCGACACGCGCTCGCGGTCCTCTGGATGAATGCGTGAAAACCACAAGTCCGGGCCGGTCGTCCATTCATCTGCCGTAAAGCCGACCATCTGCTCGATCTGTGGGCTGTTGTAGAGCGTGCTGCTGGTCTCATCCAGTGCGGCGATATAGGTAGAGGCCGGAATTTGCTCGACCAGCGAGCGATATTTGGCTTCGGACGCTCGCAGCGCCTCTTTGGCGCGCTTGTGCTGGATTTCCGCTGCTTTCAACTTGACGGCGCGTCGGCGCAATTTAGCCAGTTCGCTCAACAGTTGCGCTTTGGTCTTGTTTGCGTCTTTCATCTTGCCTCTCCGGGCGTGGGGGAGTCACGCGGTGAGAAACTGAACGGTTTGCGGTGGCGGCTGTATTTTCCAGGCCATTTGATTGTAGCACAATGCGCACTAGAATCAAAATAGCCGGGCCATCAACTGTTTACTATCTTTTTACAGATTATTTACATTTTGGGGGTATACTCTGATCTATGACTAGACCGATGCGTGGAGGTGGACGATGAACCTAAAGCTCATGTTGGCATCCGTCGTGGCGGTTGTTCTCTTGGGAAGCGGACTGCTCGGCGCGGCGGCTTTTGCCCAGACGCCCACGCCGCCGACCGGCCAGACGCCCCCTGGCGGGGATCTCCGACCCGGCGACGTGTTCTGGACGACGCTGGCGAGCAAGCTCGGTGTGAGCGTGGACAGCCTCAAGGCGGCGTTCCGCGACGCGGCCAAAGCGGTGGTGGCGCAGCGCGTCAAGGACGGCACGCTTCGCGTCAAGCAAGACGTGGCCGACAAGCTTAACCAGCGGATTGACAAGATGCCGCTCAATCAGCCGCCGTTCCCCGTCGTTCCGCATCGCAAGGGGCCCTCGCCCAAAGAAAAGCTCACGTTCCAGGCGGGCAACCTCATGCTGGACACGGCCGCCAACGTGTTGGGGATGAGCCCACGCGATTTGATGAAGGAATTGCGCGACGGCATGACGCTGGCGGAAATCGCGCAACAAAAAGGCGTTGACCCGAACAAGGTCAAAACGGCGATGCTGGCGGCGGTCAACACGCGGATTGACGAGGCGGTCAAGAACGGCAAGATCACCGAGGACAAGGCTAAGGAACTCGAATCCAAGATCGCCGAAAAGCTTGATTTGACCCAGCGCTTTCCCTTGCCGGGCAAGGCCAAGTCGCCGCAGGGTCGGTGGCCCAAGCCATAAGACCACTGTTGAGAGCAGAAAGTGGAGAG
>CAYHAR010000076.1:0-17616 GCA_964354595.1 uncultured Anaerolineae bacterium
GGACTAGATTGGCGACACTGTCAAAGACGAGTTGAATCATGGCGCGCCTCGCAACAATTCGCAATGGACGAGTTGCACAGTCGGAGATTTTGTCTTATACTTCTTGCGAGCAAGGCCAGCGAACGAGGTTGCGTCGCTGCCAGCCCGGCGTCTATAAGGATAGCACACGACGCGCCTTACCGCAAATTATTCGGGTGTGACTAAAATCGGTTGAGATGCGCCAGGTGTCATTCTGAGCGACCGAAGGGAGCGAAGAATCTCCGTTCACGCGGGACTGAGACCCTTCGCTGCACTCAGGGTGACAGATTGGATCAACTAGATTTAGTCACACCCAAATTATTCAAAGAGGAGTCAAAATGCTCAAAGAGTTCAAAGAGTTTGCCATGCGCGGGAACGTGCTCGATCTCGCTATCGGCATCATCATCGGCGCAGCGTTCGGCAAAATCATCACCTCATTCGTCAACGATATTCTGATGCCGCCGATTGGCCTGATCCTCGGCAAGGTAGATTTCAGCAACTTGTTCATCAACCTGTCGGGCAAATCCTACGCTACATTGGCAGAGGCCAAAGCCGTTGGCGCCGCCACCCTCAATTACGGCCTGTTCCTCAACACCGTGATTGACTTTGCCATCGTGGCCTTTGCCATCTTTATGCTGGTCCGGGTGGTCAACCGGATGCGCCGCCAGCCCGAGCCAGCGCCGGCGGCTCTCACTGCCAAAGAGTGCCCGTATTGCTTTTCCAGCATCCCGATCAAAGCCACGCGCTGCCCGCACTGCACTTCTCAACTGTAGATATAACCCTTGCGATAATGATCTGAATGACTGACCTCGGCATCGTCATCGTCAGTTGGAACGTGCGAGACTTGCTTGCAGTGTGTTTGGATTCAGTGCTCAATTCACTGACCACTGACCACTGTGCACTGGCCACTGAGATCGTCGTCGTAGATAATGCCTCGACGGATGGCAGCGCCGAGACGGCGCGCAGCCGCTTTCCGCAGGCTCGGCTCATCGTCAACGAAAAGAACCTCGGCTTTGCCGGCGGCAGCAACCTGGGGATGTGCGCCTGGGACCTGGACGCTCCACACTCCACGCTCCACACTCCACGGTACGTGCTCCTGCTCAACCCCGATACCGTCGTGCGCGGCGACGCGCTAGCGACCATGGTGCGCTTTATGGACGCGAATCCACAGGCGGGCCTGTGCGGCGCGCGGCTGGTGTATGGCGACGGCAGTTTTCAGCACAGCGCGTTCGGCTTCCCTGGCCTGTGGCAAATCGCGCTCGATTCTCCCGGCGTCCATCCGCGCCTGAGCGATTCGCGGCTGAATGGCCGCTACAGCCGCAAGCTGTATGCCTCGGGGCAGCCCTTCGAGATTGACCATCCGCTCGGCGCGGCGATGCTGGCGCGCGCGGAGGCTATCCATCAAGTGGGGCTGATGGACGAGGGCTTTCACATGTACGGCGAAGAAGTGGACTGGTGTTGGCGAATCAAAAAGGCCGGCTGGAAAATCTATTGCGCGCCGCAAGCCGAGATCGTCCACTATGCCGGGCAGTCCACACGGCAAGTCAGAGCCGGAATGATGGTCGCGCTTTGGACGAGCCGCCTGCGGCTCTATCACAAACATTATCCTGTGTGGAAACTCGTAGCGGCCAGGTGGCTTGTTCGCCGCAAGATGCGCGGCGAATTGCAGCGCACGGACGCGGCGCTTGCGCGCGGCGAATCAGACAAATCAACACATACCGCATGGGTCGCCGCGTACCGACGCGTGATTGAACTCTACACTGCTTTCGACCATCAGCCATGAGCCATTCGCTACGCGCAGCGGCCATCATCATCGCCAAGAACGAATCCCGCCACATTGGCGATTGCGTCGCCAGCCTGCGCTGGGCCGATGAGGTCGTCGTATGCGATAACTATAGCCAAGACGACACGGCGACACTCGCTCAGCAGGCCGGCGCGCGGGTGATTCCACACTATCCCCATCAAGATTTTGCCCAAGCTCACAATCTCGCGCTCGAGACGGCCACTCGAGCCGAGTGGGTCTTTTTTGTAGACGCCGACGAGCGAGCCACGCCGGAGCTTGCTGCCGAGATTCGAGCGATTGTGGCAGACAACCTGGCCCCGACCGGCTACTGGGCGCCGCGCCACAATTATATCTTTGGCAAACTGACTTTGCGCGCCGGTTACTATCCTGACTATCAGATGCGCCTCCTGCGACGCGGTTGCGCGCGCTACGAGCGTCCCGTCCACGAGGTGGTCGTCCTGGACGGGCCGGAAGGCTACCTCAAGAATCCGCTCATTCACTACAACTATGACACGCTCGCCCAGTTCCACGCCAAGCAGCGTCGCTACATCCAGTTCGACGCGCAAGAGCTTGACCGGCAAGGTATCCGCTTCAAGCCGCGCAACCTCGTCCTGCAACCGCTGCGACATTTCTGGTGGCGCTATATCACCTTGCGCGGCTACCAGGACGGGCTGCACGGATTGCGCCTGTGCGCGCTGCTGGCCTACTATTACGGATTCCGAGCCTACCTCCAATTGCGCGAGATACAACGATCACCGGCTCGTCTCTAATCGCAAGCTCGCCGTCTGCCCTGATGGTCGCTCTTATCTTGACTTGCTCCCGCGTTCGGGTATAGAATGAAATCTAGTTTTTCCGAGCCACGAGAACTCGGAATACAAGGAGGAGCCAGTGCCCACGCCAACACATCCAGTCCGGTGCGCCTGGGCCGGGACTGACCCGCTGTACGTGGCTTACCACGATGACGAATGGGGCGTGCCGGCGCACGACGACCGGACGCTGTTTGAATTCTTGATCCTCGAAGGCGCGCAGGCCGGGCTGAGCTGGTCCACCATCCTCAAAAAGCGCGAAAACTATCGCCAGGCGTTCGACCATTTCCACGCGCGCAAGATCGCCCGCTATGACGCCCTCAAGATCGCCCGGCTCCTTTCAGATCCGGGCATCGTGCGCAACCGGCGCAAGATCGAGGCGGCCATCCAAAACGCGCGGGCTTTTTTGGCCGTGCAACGCGAGTTTGGCAGCTTTGACGCCTACCTATGGCGATTCGTCGGCGGGCGAGCCAAGCAGAACGCCTGGCAGACGCTCGATCAGATTCCGGGCCAGACGCCCGAATCTGTTGCGATGAGCAAAGACCTGATCAAGCGCGGCTTTCGATTCGTCGGCCCCACCATCTGCTACGCCTTGATGCAAGCGGTCGGGATGGTGAACGATCACGTCGAGAGTTGCTTTCGATACAAAAAAGTAGCAAGCTGTCTTGCGGAATGACAAGATGTGAGAGGCTATGAAAAGCAACTGGACTCGCCTTGGGGGCGACGGGCGCAAGGCCCGCGCATTTCAAAGGCTGAAGGATAAAGATGGAATCGTCCTTTTCATCCCTCGACCTTTCGGAGTGACTCGTGCCAAATGACAAACCTCAGGGCCAGCGCATCGGCTGGCTGTGCCTGGACACCGATTATCCATTCACCTACCGCATGTACCGCATCCGGCGCGACCATGTGCGCCTGCCCTCTGGCGTCGAGACCGATTATGCTTACATGGAGTCGCGCGGCGCTGTCTGGGTAGTGCCTGTCACTGACGACGGCCAGATTGTGCTCATCAAGCAGTATCGCTACGCCGTGGACGATTGGACGTGGGAAGTGCCCGCCGGCGGCAAGCACGACCACGACGGCTCGGACGAAGAGCTGGCCCACCGTGAATTGAGCGAAGAGGTCGGCGCGACGTGCCGCTCGATGCAACACGTGGGCTGGTTCTATGGCGCGGTCAGCGTCAGCACCTCGCGTTGCATAGTATTCTTGGCGCGCGGCGCGCAGCTCAACGGCTCGCCACACTGCGAGCCGGGCGAGATCATCGAGGCGCATCCGGTGCCGATAGAGCAGGCTCTGGCAATGGCGCGCAGTGGCGAAATCAAGGACGGTAAGAGCGCGCTGGCTTTGCTGATGTGCGAGCCGTACTTGCGTAAAGGCGTATGATCAAAAAAGAGAGGACAGCATGAGCACAAGAATAGAATTCCTGATCAACGCCATTGAAAGTCAAACGCCCAAAAACTATTCCCGTGCCTCGTCGAACAAGCCAATCCACATGCGCACGCTGCTCGGCCGGCAATCTGCGGTTCGCCCAGTTGTCGCATACGTCAACCGGTAAAAGCCGACCTCTAAGGCCCGGCTTTCGGGGACGCTGCGCGGAAGGAATCTATGGACCTGCCTAATCTCCGCTGGTGGGGCTGGGGCGCGCTGGACCAGTCCTACGATCTTTCGAATCGCCCCGGCTTTTGGCCGTTCATGCAAGCCCACCTCGGCGTGGAGCCAGGCCCGCTGGCCGAACCCGTGCCGCTTGATTCCATCACGCTGCCGCCGCCTCGCCTCGCTTCGCGCGCGGAACTGTTGCGCGGCTTGCGCAAAAAATTCGGCGCGACGGTCGTCCACACCGGTCACGAGGCGCGCATCCTGCACGCCTATGGCAAGAGCTATAAAGACCTGGTGCGCCTGCGTCGAGGCGAGGTAACGCATCCGCCTGACGCGGTTGTGTTCCCCGAAAGCGAAGAAGTCGCGGCGCTCATCGCGTGGGCCGCCGAACACGACGTGGCGCTCGTCCCGTTCGGCGGCGGATCGTCGGTGACGAGCGGCGTCGAGCCGCACGGCGTCAAACCCACACTCACGATTGACCTGTCGCGGCTCAACCAGGTCGTCCGCGTGGATGTGGTCTCGCAGACCGTGACCGCGCAAGCTGGCATCCTCGGCCCCGAGTTGGAACGCGCCGTGAACGCGCGCGGATTTTCGGTGGGGCATTTTCCGGAAAGTTTCGAGTTCTCTGCGCTGGGCGGATGGATCGCCACGCGCAGCGCAGGACAAACCTCGGTGGGCTATGGCAAAATCGAAAAGATGGTCGAGGCCGTGCGCGTCGTGACGCCCGTGGGAATCGTCGAAACCAAACTCGTGCCAGCCTCGGCCAGCGGGCCAAGTCTGTTGGAGCTGATGGTCGGAAGTGAGGGCGCGTTCGGCATCATCACGCAGGCCACACTGCGCTTGCATCGCAAACCCGAGGTCAGCGATTATCGCGGCGTGATGTTCCGCCGATTCGAGGACGGCGTCGCCGCGGTGCGCCAGATCGCACAAGGCGGCGCGGACGTGGTGATGGCGCGGCTTGCCGACGCGTCCGAGACGGCGGCCTCGCTCGCGCTGAACCGCGCGCCGCACTCACCGCTGGCCGGAAAACTGGCCGAGATTGGAATGCGCGCGCTCAGAGCGCAGGGCTATGACTTGGGCGGCAAGAGTTGCCTGATGATCCTGGGCATCGAAGGCAAACGCGCGCACGTCGCGCACAACCTCCGCGCGGCCATGGGCATTTGTCGTAGACACGGCGGGTTTGACCTGGGCCGGTCGGTGGGCAACGCCTGGCTGCGCGAGCGGTTCGCGCTGCCTTACCTGCGCGACATTTTCCTCGGTCGTGGGCTAATGGCAGACGCAGTGGAAGCCGCGACGACGTGGGACAACCTGGCGCAGCTCTATACCGCGCTCACCGATGCGCTGCGCCGCGCCATTCAAGCCAGCGGAGTGCAGCCTTACGTGATGACGCACGTGGGCCACTCGTATCCCGACGGCGCGTCGCTGTGTTCCACGTTCTTGGGCAAACAGATTTCCGGGCGTGAGATCGAGCAATGGGGAGCAGTCAAGCGCGCGGCCACCGAAGCGATTCTCGCCACCGGCGGAACGTTGAGCCATCATCACGGCGTGGGCGCGGATCACGCGGCGTGGCTGGAGCGCGAGCATGGGCCGCTCGGCGTCGAGGCGCTGCGCGCGCTCAAGGCGACGTTTGACCCGCAGGGCATTATGAATCCAGGCATCCTACTGATACGTGATGCGTGACGAAATATGCGTCAGGTCGGGAAAGTGAACAACTGGTCATCGGGCAATGTGTGCAGCCTGGTCTCGTCAAACAGAGTCTCGCCGTTAAAGTGCAGCACGTCCACTTCGGCGTCGTAGATGTAGCGCCGCTGCGCCCAGTGCCCGCTGTAACGAAACACCACGTCGAACACGCAATCGTTCGAGGCAAGACGAACCTGCTCGCTCACGATCCACGCCGGATGTTTGTCGCGGAGCACAATTGCCAGCTTGCGGTCGCGCGCGGCCTTGATGCTCTCCACCGTCATCTCTTGAACATCCGCAGACATGAACGCCTCCCTTTTATGCCACGTTCTTTACAGCCGCGCCTGCATCGCCGCAACCTCGCGCCGCCAGCGTTCCACCTCGGCGCGATTGCCGCCCTCGTCGCCGAATGCAGCCAGTTGGTATTTTCTGAACGCCAGCAAAGTCTCCATCTGGTAAAACTTGCCCAACCGGAAAAAGCGTCCGACATCTCCTCGAAACAGCGCGTCTATCCGCTCGGCGACTCGTTCCAGGTACGAGCACGCCACTCGATATTGTTTCGGCGTGATCAGGCCGCTTTGCACTTCGTCGGCCAGGTGCTTGACGATCCAGCCGCGCTCCTGAACCGTCGCCAGGATGACGATAATAAACAGCACCAGCGCGCCGCCCCAATCCGAGACGAGGCTGAGCAGGAGAGTGAAGCACGTGACGGAAGCCAGCGTCGCGCCGGCGTTGTGGATGGCGTGCGCCGTCACCGCCAGCGCAAAGCCCAGCAGCGGCATGGTCAGCTTTATCGCCCAACTGCGCGACGTGCGCGCCAGCGCAAAACCGATTCCGGTGAGGCTGGTGAAAAAGGCGTGATTCAATCCGAACAAGAACGCGCGCAAGAAAATCAAAATGAACATCGCGCCCGTGCCGCGCTCGCTCAACGTGGAGACAAAGTACAACACGTTCTCCACAGCGGCAAATCCAAAGCCGGCGAGCGAGCCGTACACCACGCCATCCAGCACGTCGTCGAACCGGCGATAGAACAAGAGGAATATCGCCAGCACGGCCAGCCCTTTGAACAGCTCTTCGACCAGCGGCGCGACGAGCGACGAGCCGAGCAGCTGATACGTCAACCCGGCTTCGACAAAGGCGTGGAGCGGAATGTCCAGCACCAGCTCGGCGATGAGCGCCAGGATGATCGAGGGTACCGCGCCCCAGACAAACGTCGCCAGTAGCAGCGGCCACGGCTCTTTTTCGTAGCGGTCGAACCACCACACGATGAGCGCATAGACGATCATCGGGGCGAGACCGGCGGTGATGGCGATGAGAATGCTGAAAAGAATCATGGCGTCAAACCTCAAGCGATACGCGATTAGCGACAAGCGATCCGCTTGACAAGTTTAGCATAGGTCGAGGCAAAATGCACGAGCGGCGAAGAGAGCCGCTCATGGATTTCTGCCTGCGAGAGACTATTCAGAAACGATTGCGGCGAATCGAACGGCGGCATCCGCACGGTGGCTTGCCCTAGCTCGGATACCGTGTGCGCGTCGCTGCCGGCAAACATTAGCTTGCCGCGCTCTTGGGCGATGGCGCGCGCGCGGTCGTTATCGGCGGGATGAACGCACCGCGCGTTGAACACTTCGAGCGCGTCCACCAAGTCAATGATCGGGAGCAGCCGATCCGCCCCCATCGCCTCGCGGCGGTAGCGGTCGCACGGATGGCTCACGCCCACCACGCCTCCCTGCGCTCGCACGCGCGCAATCGCCTCGCGCACCGGCAGGTATGGCGGAACCCATTCACTCAAAAAGTAGGCGATGATCTCGCCGCAGTCCGTCTTGATCTCTTCGCCGACAATCACCAGGTCAGGTGCGATTTGTTGCGCGGCCAACGCTCCCGCAATCGCATTGTGATCGGTGATGGCGACACGGTCAATTCCTTTGCGTCGGCACGCCGCAACCAACTGCTCCGGCGTGACCAGGCAATCCGGCGAATAACTCGTGTGCGTGTGCAGCTCGACCGTCCAATTTTGGATTTCGGAATCTCCCCCGCCTGCCCCGCCGTTCTTTGCGGGGTTAGGGGGTTGTGAATTTCGGATTACGGACTGCGATTCTTTCTCCAACCTTTAACCTCCAACGTCCGACTTTTGACTTGCGAAAAGTCGTTGCCGATACAGAGCGAGCACAAGAAATCCGAGCGTGACGCCGAACCATAGCGTAAAGAAACGGATCAGCAGCGCGGCGGTGGCGGAGGTCTCGCGCGGCAGGCCGACGACGAAAGCGAGCATCCCGGCCAGGCTCACCTCTGCCGCGCCCAATCCACCGGGCAGCGCGGACGCGCCGCCGACGATGACCGAGAACGCCAGTATAAAAATCGCCTGAAAGAGCAACGTCGTCGTCGGCTCGACGCCCAAGCCCTTGAGCACCAGAAAGAACGCCGCGCCTTCGCCCGCCCACGAGACCGTTCCCAGCCCCACGGCCACTGCCAGGTTCTTGAGGCTGAGCAATTCATAGCTGCTCTCGTAAAACTCGTGCAAGCTGCGCGCAAAGCGCGAGACGAGCGGCAGTCGCTCGGCAATGCTCAACAGCCACAGCGAAAGCGGTCGAATCTGCACGACGACGATGCCGCCGAGCATGACGGCAAGAATCGCGACGAACGCGGGCCAGTAATTCGGGTAAGCGAACACGCCGACCGACGCCAATAGCGCGCACGCGATGGCGTCGCTCAACCGCTCGGCGGCGACGACGGGCAAGGTGCGCGCGATGGGCGCGCCGGTCAGGTTCTTGAGCCACAGGCTCTTGAATGCTTCGCCAATTTTCCCTGGCGTGACAGTGGTCGCAAAGCCGCCGAGAAACACCTTGAGGCTATCACTCCAGCCGATGTTATGGATTTCCACCTGCCGCAAATAATAGTGCCACTTGCAAAAGCGCAGCAGATAATTGAACGAGGTCAATCCCAGAATGAGCGGCAGCCAGCCCCACTCGAATGCGCCGACCGCGCCGATGACTTTGTCCAGGTCGGCCACGAGCGCAACGCCGACAATGACGACAAAACCGAACAGCAAGCCCAACAGCAGCTTGGATTTGACGTTCTCCAATGCAGAACCTCGTGGAGGCAGATGGGGCGGATTATATCACAACGTATTGCGTGCTGGGTGCAAAGCAACGCAACACGTCACTGGCCCAAAGCGCCAAAGAATCGTATACTCACGCCGAACGCCAATCTGAAATCGGATGTGAACACCATGAAACGAGAATATCCCGATGCCCCCATCCCCGCCGTCGGCGCAGTCGTGTTCAAGGGCGAGCGGGTGCTGCTCGTGCAGCGCGCTCACGAGCCGAGCCAAGGCAGGTGGGCCATACCGGGCGGGGTGATTGAGCTAGGCGAGGCCGCGCGCCAGGCCGTCGAGCGCGAGGTGCGCGAAGAGTGCGGCCTGGCCGTGCAGGCCGGCGACGTGGTACAAGTGCTGGACTATATCCAGCATGACGACGCAGGCGGGCTGCGCTTTCATTACGTGCTGATTGATTTTGCTTGCCAATATGTCAGCGGGGAATTGAGAGCGGGCGACGATGTGGCCGATGCGCGCTGGGTGCATCCCGACGAGTTTGACGCGCTGAATGTGCTGCAGCGGGCGCGGGCTGTCATCGCCAAAGCGCGCAAGTAGACACGCTCCGGCGGAACGTCTCTACAAATCGCGCCGCGAAAATTGGCGCAAGGCCAGCGCCAGCATCACGGCAATGTAGACGACGGCATACAGGGTCATCCTCTCGTTGGGAACAGAGGTGGAGGAAAACGGCGTCATCGAGCCTAGTTCGCGCGTCAGCGGAGACTGCATCTCGAATGCGGCGCGCTTCCACAGCGCCTCGCTGGGCATGAGCAGGCTGGACACAATGCCAATGTTCACCGCCGCTTCGTTGCGCAAGAGCGACCCGATCTGCTCGATCCAGCCGCCGATGAATGCCAGGCCGTACAATCCAAACGCCAGCACGCCATTGGCGAGCGTCGAAAACGTCGCGCCGCCCAGGAGGCACACCGAGAGCAGCGTCAATCCTTCCAGCGTCATCAGCATCAGCCCCCGCGCCAGCCCAGGCACGCTGTAGCCAGTGAGAACAGCCATGATCGCCGCCACGCCGCCCGCCATCAGCGCCACATACAGCGCCAGCATCGCCGCAAAGCCCACCCACTTGCCCAACACGATTTCCGACCGGCGCAGCGGCTTGGTGGCGACGGCCTGCACCGTGCCGGACGAGATCTCGCCCGCCAGCGTGTCCACGCTGGTCAACACCGTCATCATCACAACGAGGAAATTGACCACGTACAGTCCGGCCATCGCTAAAAAGTTGTACATCTCGCGCGTGTATCTTGGCAGAGTCCCCTCTCGCACAATCTCGCGTTGGATGAAATACACGCCGACGCCGTACAAGACCAGGAACGCCACGCCTGAAATCAGCGCCGCCCACAAAATCTTGCGACTGGCGGCCTCACGCAAAGTTAGTCGTGCGATTACCAAAGTTGCCAAGAGTCTCACCACTTGATCGCAGACGGTCCCGTGACGGGGATTTGCGACAGACCGCTGACCGCAGCTTGCCGTCCGTCATTCGTCCTTCGTCAATCGTCATTTACAAGCCCCCGTCGGTTCCTACCACCTGCAAGAACAAATCCTCCAGCGAAAGCTTTTGCGGCGTCATCGCGTAGAGTTCGCCGCCTTGCTCCACCACCCAACGCGCGATGTGGGGCAATGCCGCTTCGTCGTCCACGGTGAAATGAACGCGGTCGCCGTCGGCGCGGACATCCTGCCCCCATTGCGCGACTCCTTTGACGATGCGCGGCGACAAATTGCCCACGCGCAACTCGACCGTCGTCTGGCCGTCCACCAGCTTTTGCAGCGCGGCCTGGCGGACGACCTCGCCGTTCTTGATAAACGCCACGCGGTCGCAGGTGATTTCGACTTCGGACAGCAGATGCGAATTGAGAAAGACCGTCGCGCCCTGGCTCTTTAGATCGCGGATAATGTCGCGCACCAATCGGCGGCCCACCGGGTCCAGCCCCGAAGTCGGCTCGTCGAGGAAAATCAACTTGGGTTCGTTGAGGAGCGCCTGCGCCAGCCCGATGCGCTGTAGCATCCCTTTGGAAAACGAGCGCAGCTTTTTGTCCGAGTGAGATCCAAGTCCCACCAGGTCAAGCAATTGGGGAACGCGCTCTTTGAGGCGCGCCCCGGTCATGCCATAGAGTTGCCCGTGCAGGCGCAAAAACTCGTTCGCGTCGAGCCAATCGTGAAAGCGAAAGTGCTCCGGCAAAAAGCCCACGTGAGCGCGCGCGGCCACATCGCCGACCGGCGCGCCGAGCAACTTGCCTTCGCCGCCGCTCGGCGCGACCAACCCCAGCAGCATCTTGACCGAAGTCGTCTTGCCTGCGCCGTTCGGCCCCAAGAAGCCAAACACCTCGCCCTGGCTCACGTCCAGCGTGAGGTCGGCCACGGCGACTTTATCGCCAAAGACTTTGCGGAGATGGCGGGTTTCAAGAGCAAGTGTCGTGTTCATGTTCAATCCGACGAAAGACGAAGGACGAATCTCGCCGTCCTCCGTCTTTCGTCCTTCGTCGTTGGTCCTTGGTCGTTCGTCTCAGCGGAGTGAATCGGCGATTTCAACCGCGCGCGTCGGGTCGCCCGTGCCCGAAAGCGCATAGACGACGTCGTTCTTTTGCCAAAGCAGCGTATAGTGCGTGCGATTCGGGCCGCCGCTCTTGCGCGTGTCCGCCTGGACGAGCACGCCCGACACGCCATCCACCGTCACGTCGCGAAAGGTGGCGGCGTCGGTCGGAATGGGAATGACCAGCGTGGACGACCAGTCAATTGCCTGTGCAAAGTGCCGCGCCTCGTCCGGCGAAAGGCCCAAGAGTTGTAGCATCGCCTCGCCCATCTGGCTGACGTTGACACCCGCTGGCGCGTCCACCGTCGGGCTGGCAAGCTGCACGAGAGAGACGCAGTCCAGTCCGCGAGGGCAGTCGCCAAACTGGGCGGCCGCCATCGGCGGGACGATGAACTCGACACTCGCGCCGTCGAGCGAATCCGGCAACTTGACGTCGCTGCGCCCGGCGGCTTCCAAAATCGCCCGCACGCGGGCCAGGTCAATCTTGATCTTGGCGTCCACGCCATCTTGCACCATCAGGCGCGGCGCGCCGGCAAGCGCCGTCGGCAAGCGGACAGGGATGCCCGTCTTTTGCGTGGCCTCGGCGGCGGTCGTCACAGTGATTGGCTCGGACGGTTTCTTGACGAACGTCGCACTATCAGAGAGCAGCTTGTCAATTTGGCCGCCTGCCTTTTCCAGGTTTTGCAAGCTGGCCGGATTGACGCTGACCACCGCAAACTTGCGGACACGGAACAAGCTGAGGAACTGGCTGGCGGCTGCCTGCACCGGAGCCAACGTCAAGAGCGAGGCGACGACCAGAATCGCCGCCAACCCCGCCCACGCGGCCCGGTAGCGCGTGTTGAACATTTGCTTAAACATTTCGACAAAACCTCCTGCGAATGCCTGGCGGTCTGGCCGGCGTAACGCCAAGCGCGCCGATCTACCTTCTTCATTCGCCAGACGTTTGTGGAGCCGGGCCAGCGCGACGGGAGCAGGCGCTGGCAACTCGGCTCCCTTGCCTAAAGGCAAGGGACGCGGCGCAAGCGCCTGGAGATGGCGCGACGTGGCCGATGTGCGGGACGCGAGCGACTCGAGCTGCTTGCGGCACGCGGCGCATTCCCGCAAGTGCGCGGCGGCGGCGGCGCACGCCTGCGCGTCCAGCTCGCCATCCAGATAAGCCCGCAGTGTCCCTTCATTCTTGTGCATCCTGGCCTCCTGTCGCTTCGGACCCGGCCGATGCCCGGTATCGCGCCTCGAATGCGCGCTCGGCTCGCGCCAAGAGCGTGCCAATCGAGGTGGGAGCTACGTCCAGGGCCTGGGCTAGCTCCTTGTAGGATAGCCCGGCATAGCGGAGCATGAGCAGTTGCGCCTGTTGCTCTGGCAACTCGGCCAGAGTTTCCCGCACGCGGCGACGCTCGTCGCGCTGCGCGACCACGGCATCGGGGTCGGCAAAAGCCGGCGGGTCATCCGCTTGCTCGTAAACCGTTCTGCGCCGCGCCGCGCGCAGCGCGTTATAGCCCAGGTTGACGGCCACGCGGTATAACCAGCCGCCTACATTGTCCGAAGGGTCGCGCCCCGCTGCAAGTGGGTGACGATACAGGCGAATGAACGCCTCTTGCGCCAGGTCGTCCGCCTCGGCGGCGTCGCCCATCAAGCGGAAGAGCACGTCATAGATGCGGCTATAGTAGCGCAAGAACAGTTCGTCGAACGAAGATGTGTCGCCTGCGCGCGCTCGACCCAACAGACTATCCGTAGCGATCACTCTTGCTCCAGTGCCTTGTTATCCAGAATCACCTTATAAACACCGGGCAAGGTGAGAATGTGACACCCTGCGTCAATCGCCGCGCTCCAGGATGCCGGTCATGCAGCCGATGCCGCCGGCCGCTTTGACAAGCTCATCCACCTCGACGGTGTGACAGGTGATGCCGGCCCTTTCATAGAACGCCTGGGTGATGGGATTGCCTGCCGCCATCAAAATCTTGCGCGGCCCCAACGTCACAAAGTTGAACGCCGAACCATGCGCCACCTCATCCTCGTCCGGCAAAAAGAGGACGGCGTACCCGTGCGCTCGCAACGCCTCGACGGCGGCAAAGGGCGCGCTGCCCGGCTTGGCGAAAGCCAGGTCTCGATCGGCAAAACGCACCTGGCCCATCAGGTGCATGGACCCGTAGCTCAAGCCGACGGGAGCGACCTCGACCTCCATTTCCCGCAGCAAGCTGGTCACCTGGGCCGCGCCCTCGACATTCGTCCGCAGCCCCGTCGCCAGCATCACCGTCTTTAGGTCAAGCCAGGCGGCGTCCGCTCCCTCGAACGTGCCCGTCCCGCGCACGCTGCGTAGAATGGGAATGCCCAACTCGGCCAGCCGTCGAGCGACATGTCTTTCTTCGCCCGCGCGCACGGTGGAGGCCGGTCGCGCCAGGATCGCTCCTTCCGGCGTCATCCACATCAGGTCGGCCACGAACATCAGGTTGGGAGTCGGCGTCTCATCCGGTTCGACGTAGCGCACAGCCACGCCAGCCTCCCGATACGCCTGAGCCAAAGCTTCATGCTGCTGACGTGCTCGGTGCGCATCTATAGGAGCGAGCATCTGAACCTGGTCCGGGTCCGCCGACGCTTCCAGTTCCGCTCCCGGGCGATGGAGCAAAACGGTTTTGAGCGGCGACCATTCCGTGGCGATGCCGCACGGCTTCCACAATTTGCCAATCTCTTGGCGCAAGGACGATGCGCGCGGCGACCAACCCGCGCCGCCGTAAGCAGCGAATGTGATCGTGTTGCTCATTGCAGATTGCCCCCTGGCAAGGTAAAGCTGAATACACTCCCCTGTCCCACCTGGCTTTCCACGCCGACCTGGCCGCCGAGCTTTTCCACGATGCGCCGCACAATCGAAAGCCCCAAGCCGTGGCCTTTGGCGCGAACCTGATCCAGCCGCGTAAAGGGCGTGAACAGCCGGGCTTGAGCCTCCGGCGGAATGCCTGACCCGTTATCTCGCACCCAAAAGCGCACGTGCCCTCCCTTTTCTTCCCCCCCACTTGCGGAGGGGACAGAGAGAGGGTCCGCGCCCAACTCGACGCGCGGCGGATGGCCGCCGTATTTGATGGCGTTGCTGATATAGTTGACCCACACCTGCTCGACCCAAGGAGCATAGCCCAGCGCCGCCGGCCACGCCGACACATCCGGCGCGACGATCTCGGCCTGATATTCCTCAATCATATGAGCCAGGCGATCTTGTGCCTCGGCCACGATGCCGGCCATGTCCAACGGCTCGCGCTCCACATCCACGCTGCGCACTTCGGCCAGCAGCAGCAAATCCTGGACGATGCTGCTCATCTTGCGCGCATTGCGGGCAATCAACTGCAGGTTGCGGCACAGCTCGCCATCAGGTGAAGCGGCAGAATAGTCCTTGGATAACTCGGCATAGCCGATGACGAGACTGAGCGGCGCTTTGAGGTCGTGAGCCACGGTGTGCGCAAAAGCATCCAACTCTTCGTTGCGCGCCTGGAGCGCGGCGGCTTGCTGGCGCAGCTCTTTTACCAGCCGCGCGTTCTCAATGGCAATCGCCGCCGAAGGCGCCAGCGTCTCGACCAGGAAGCAATCGTGCGTGTCGAACTCGCCGTTCTGCTTGTTGACGGCTTCCAACACGCCAATCACTCGGTCTCGCACTCGCAGCGGCACCGCCAACACGGAAATGGTGTGAAAGCCGACCTGCGCGTCAATGATCGGGGAGAAGCGAGCGTCCTCTGAAGCTTGGGGAACAACGGCGCTCCGCCCATGCCGCGCCACCCAGCCCGCAATGCCTTCGCCCGGGGCCAGGCGCAAGTTGTCCAGGGGATGCTTGAGGCCAGGATAAGCCGCGCTCAGGCACACCAGGCTGCCTGGCTGTTCCTGATCCCACACCCAGACCGAGCCGCCCGTCGCTCCAATCGTTCTTGCCACGGCCTGCGTCACCCGCTTGGCGACTTGGCGCAAGTCGAGGGTGGCGGTGAGTGTCTGGCTCACCCGGTTGAGCAAGTCCAGGTCACGATTGTGCTGCTGTAGCGCCGCCTCGGCGCGCTTGCGCTCGGTAATGTCGGTCGAGACGCCGATGACGCCGACCCATGCCCCCTGCTCATTCACAATCGGCGTGTCCGTCACGGCCGCCAAAAAGACCGCGCCATCCCGTCGCCGGACGAGCAACTCGCCCGACCAGGTCTCGCCCGCTTTCAGCCGGTCCATCACCTCGGCAGCCTGCACCCGCGCCGACTTGGCCGAAACGACCTCTAAAACATTGCGACTCAAGACCTCCTGGGCCGACCAGCCGTAGAGCATTTCGGCGAAACGGTTCCAATAGATGATGCTCCCGTCCAAGTCAGTGACAATGACCGCCTGCCCCACCGCGTCCAGCAGGCGCGCCTGAAAGCGGATTTTCTCCTCCGCCTGCTTGCGCTCAACTTTGGCTGCTTCCAGCTCGGCCAGTCGCTGACGCAATGCTTCCAGCCGACGCGCTTCGCGCGCCGTCACGAGTTGCGCTTGGGTCTTGCTGTTGTCTTCCATGGAGTCAAGCCTTTCTCAAAGCGCGGGCAAAAGAACAGCGGGACTGGAAAGTATAATCGAGTTGGCATAGATTGAAAAGGCCGCTATCAGGATAGCGGCCCCGCTGCACTCGGCAAGGTAAAGCTGAATACACTCCCCTGCCCTACCTGGCTTTCCACGCCGACCTGTCCGCCGAGCTTTTCCACGATGCGGCGCACAATCGAAAGCCCCAGGCCGTGGCCTCTGGCGCGAACCTGATCCAGCCGTGTGAACGGCGTAAACAGACGGGACTGTGCCTCCGGCGGAATGCCGGGGCCGTTATCGCGCACCCAAAAGCGCGCCACGCCATCTGGTTGTGCTTCTGCGCCCAACTCGATGCGCGGCGGGCGACCGCCGTACTTGAGCGCGTTGCTGAGATAGTTGATCCATACCTCTTCTACCCAGGGCGCATAGCCCCGGGCCACCGGCCACGCGGACACGTCCGGCCACACGATCTCGGCGCGGGATTGCTCGACCGCATCGGTCAGGCGCTGCAGAGCTTCGGATACAATCCCGGACATGTCCAAGGGTTCCGTCGCCACTTGCACCTGGCGCACTTGGGCCAGGTGCAGCAATTCCTCGATGATGCTGTTCATCTTTCGCGCATTCCGGGCAATCGTCTGCAAAAACCGCTGGCGTTGATCATCCGAAATGGCACTGTAATCTTGGGCCAGGGTCTCGGCATAGCCCATCATCAGCCCCACGGGATTCTTGAGGTCGTGCGCCACGGTGTGGGCAAAGGCGTCCAGTTCCTCGTTGCGCGTCTGCAACTCTATCGCCTGCTGTTCAAGCTCGTAGGCGCGACGGTCGGCTTTATCATACAGCCGCGCGTTTTCGACGGCGATGGCAGCCTGATCGGAAAAGGCTTGCAAGCGGTCGGCGTGAACCGGCGTGAAAAAGCCGGGCGTGGCGCTATCTAGATTCATAAAGCCAATGAGCTGCTCCTTGCTGAAAATCGGCGCGCCGATATGCGAGCGTATCCAGTCCATCTCCGGAAACCAGACCCAGGCAGGATCGGCGTATGTGTCCGCGAGGATCACGGCCTGACCCGTTTCGGTCATCACGTGCAGGGTAGCGAAATCGTCTGTTTTTAAGCGCCACGAGTACATGTCCATGCTCATGCCCCGCTCGGCGTAACCGTGGCTGCGATAAATGCGGGTCGTGCGCTGTTCGGCGTCAATCAGCATGATGCTGGCTGCATCGTGCGGCACGACGCGCCCGACGTTGGCGAGGATGCGGTCGAGGACCTGATCGAAATGGAGTGTGCTGGTGAGGGCTGCCGCTGTGTCGCGCAGGGCCTGGGCCAGGATGCGCTGTTCGCGCTCGGCCTGCTCCATCCGCTTGCGCTCGGTGATGTCAATGGTAAAACCTGCAAGAAGACTGGGGTTCCCCTGCCTCATAATCGGGAATTTCGTTGTTGTATAGGTTCGGCCATTCAATTCCTCTATGACCTCGATCGGTTTGCCATCCCGTAAAATCCCAAGGTCATCTTCCACCATGCTTTTGGCAAGTTCAGACGGAAATAGCTCATCCATGGTTTTGCCAAGCAGTTCATGGACTGGTCTCCCAAGCATTT
>CAYHAR010000077.1:0-17408 GCA_964354595.1 uncultured Anaerolineae bacterium
ATCATCGGCAAGTCCAAGGGTGCCTCCTTCGCCTTGATACCTTGAGATTGCGCATAGGGCGCGGCTCGGCTGGCCGGGCAGCCCCGCTTGGGCAAGTCATTCTGCGGGAAAGGGGTGTGGCTGCTACAGAAGGTGGCCTTTAGAGCCGATACGGTTCAGGTAGCGTGATAGAGTCGAGGCTTTAGCCGGTCGCGGAGCGTGCCCGCCTAACCCTAAAGGGGGCTTGGCACAGGCTTGACCTAGCCTTATCTAAACCGCATTGCCTTTCAAGCCGGCTCTCAGAGCGCCTGGATGGAAAGGTGGGACATGTTCTGTCGCGCAAGTGCAGCATGGCCTGTGGCGGCGCTGGCAGCTTTTGAGCTGCCGGTGCTGGGGCCGCTCGTCCAGCCCGGCTGGATGACGTGCTGCCACGACAGCATGTTGCACTTGCGGCGGGCCGTCCAGTTGGACGGGCTGGTGCGGCAAGGCGTGTGGTGGCCGCGCTGGTTGCCCGCCTTGGTGTTGGGCTATGACTATCCTCTCTTTAACTTTTATCCCGCCCTCTCTTTGCATCCCTCGCTGATTTTGCATCGTCTGGGCCTGTGCCGGTTGCAAGGCTGGAGTCTCTCCATGGCTTGGAGCGTTCTGTGCGGGCATGTATGATATGATGAATGGGCAGCGCCTGCCGGCGGCCTCCGGCGGCGATGTGGTCGAGTTGGGTTACGTCTAAGTGTAATTGCGCTCTCCACACCCCCGCGCCCCTCTCCTCTCCCAAGCCTGGGAGAGGAGAGGGGCGCGGGAGAGAGATGAGGGCTTGGAAGGAGGAGACATGACTCGCCCCATTTTCACGTATACCGTTGCTCCCTCATTGCCTCCAGAGCTGGAGCGGCTGCGTGAGCTGGCCTACAACTTGTTGTGGGCGTGGGACCACGAGCTGATCGAAGTGTTCAGGCGGCTGGACCGCGACTTGTGGGAAGAGACTCACCACAACCCGGTGCACATGCTGGGCAGCATCAAGCAAGATCGCTTGGAGGCGGCTGCGCGCGACGACGCTTTTCTGGCTCAGCTTGACCACGTCTACGAGCACTACCGGGAATACATGGATACGCATGCGAGCTGGTGCCGCAAGACGCATGGCATGTCGTGCGACCAGCCGTGCGTCGCGTATTTTTCGGCCGAGTTTGGCCTCACCGAATGTGTGCCCAACTATTCCGGCGGGCTGGGCATTCTTTCCGGCGATCATCTCAAATCGGCCAGCGACCTGGGCGTCCCGCTGGTGGGTGTGGGCTTGCTGTATCAGCAAGGTTACTTTCGCCAGTACCTCAACGCCGACGGCTGGCAACAGGAACGTTATCCGGAAAATGATTTTTACACGCTGCCGGTCCAGTTGAAACTGGGCGCGGATGGCAAGCCGGTCATCATCCTGGTCGAGTATCCGGGCCGGAACGTCGCCGCTCAGGTGTGGCACGTCCAGGTGGGGCGTGTGCCGCTCTATCTGTTGGATACCAACATGCCGATGAATGGGCCGGGGGATCAGGACGTTACCGATCAACTTTACGGCGGCGACCGCGAGACGCGCATCAAGCAGGAAATTCTGCTGGGCATCGGCGGCTATCGCGCGCTGCAGGCGGTGGGATTGCGGCCTGCGGTCTGCCACATGAACGAGGGGCACGCCGCGTTCTTGTCGCTGGAACGCTGCCGCGAGCTGATGAAAGAATACGGCTTGTCGTTTGCCGAGGCGCGCGAGGCCGCCGCCGGCCTGGTGTTCACCACTCACACGCCGGTTCCGGCCGGCAACGACTATTTTGCGCCCGAGCTGGTGGACAAGTATTTTGCGAGCTATTACCGGGAGCTGGGCCTTTCACGCCAGGAATTTTTGGGCCTGGGCCGCCAGAACCCGGGCAATGACCGCGAAGATTTTTGCATGACCGTGCTGGCTTTGCGCATGGCGGCGTTCAGCAACGGCGTCAGCCGGTTGCACGGCCAGGTTTCGCGCAAGATGTGGCAGAACATCTGGCCGGGCGTGCCGGTCCAAGAGACGCCGATCACTTTTATCACCAACGGCGTTCACGCGCCGTCGTGGATCAGCGGCGACATGGCCGGCCTGTTCGACCGCTACCTCGGTCCGCGCTGGCGCGAAGACCCCGGCGATCCCAACCTGTGGAGGCGCGTCCACCAGATCCCCGACGAAGAATTGTGGCGCACGCACGAGCGACGGCGCGAACGGCTGGTAGCTTTTGCGCGCAGCCGCCTGCGCGATCAACTGGCGGCGCGCGGCGCGCCGCTGTTCGAGGTGGCCCAGGCCGAAGAGGTGCTCAACTCCGAGGCGCTGACGATTGGCTTTTCTCGTCGCTTTGCCACGTACAAGCGATCCACGCTGCTCTTGCGCGACCCGGAGCGCCTGGCGCGCATCCTGGGCCATCGAGACCGCCCGGTGCAGTTCATCTTTGCGGGCAAAGCGCATCCGCAGGACACTCCCGCCAAAGAGCTGATCCGCCAGATCATTCACTTTGAGCGGCAGCCCGAGGTGCGACGCCGCATGGTGTTTATCGAAGATTACGACATGGTCGTGGCGCGCTATCTGGTGCAGGGGGCCGACGTGTGGCTCAACACGCCGCGCCGGCCGCTGGAAGCCAGCGGCACCAGCGGGATGAAGGCCACGCTCAACGGGGCGATGAACTTGAGCACGCTCGACGGCTGGTGGGCGGAAGGCTATACCGTCAACGCCGGTTGGGCGATTGGCTCCGGCGAAGAGTATAACGACGAAGCTTACCAGGACGAGGTCGAATCGAACGCGTTGTACGATTTGCTCGAAAAAGAAATCGTGCCGCTGTTTTACACGCGCGGCGCGGACGGCCTCCCCCGCGCCTGGATCAGCCGGATGAAGGCCGCCATGCGCGCCATCTGTCCGACCTTTAACACGAACCGGATGGTGTGCCAGTACACCGAAGAGTTTTATCTTCCGGCGATGAAACGCTACAACGTTTTGGCCGAGAATCAAATGGAGCGCGCGCGGGCGCTGGCGGCGTGGAGGGCGCGCGCGCGGCAAAGCTGGGCGAGCCTCAAGATCGTCGAGGTCAAAGCCGAGACGCGCGACGATCTCAAGGTGGGCGACCTCCTGACCGTGCGCGCCTGGCTCGACCTGGGAACGCTCAAGCCGGATGACGTGGCGGTGGAGCTATACCAGGGCCCGTTGGACGCCAATGGAGAAATCCTCTGGCCCAAGGTCATCCCGATGAGCTTTACCGGCCAGGTGGACGGCGCCCGCCACGAGTTTGTCGGCGCGATTCCTTCTCCGGCCAGCGGGCGGCACGGCTATACGATTTGCGTTTTGCCTCAACACCCCGACCTGGGCGATCCGTACAAGCAGGGGTTGATTTTGTGGGCGAATCCGTAGACGCGGCATCCCCATGCCGCGCCGGTCGTTTTGACGCTACTTGTTCGTGATGTTATACTATCGCGCAGCATACTGGGTGAGGTGACACTATGAAACCGATCGTCGAATGTATCCCCAACTTTTCCGAAGGCCGCCGGCCCCAGGTGGTCGAGGCCATCCTGGAAGTGATCACGGCCGTGCCCGGCGTCACGCTGCTCGATCGCCATTCCGACGCCGACCATAACCGCACCGTCGTCACGTTCATCGGCGAGCCGGAGCCGGTGGAGCGGGCGGCCTTTGCGGCGATTCGCCGCGCGGCGCAACTGATTGACATGAATCAACATCGCGGCGCGCATCCGCGCCTGGGCGCCACGGACGTGGCGCCGTTCGTGCCGGTGACGGGCGTCACGATAAGCGATTGCGTCGAGATGGCGCGCCGGCTCGGCGCGCGTGTGGGCAAAGAGTTGGGCATCCCGGTGTACTTGTACGAAGCGGCGGCGACGCGCCCTGACCGCGTGAACCTGGAAGATGTGCGGCGCGGCCAATACGAGGGCCTCAAGGCCGAGATCGAGACGAATCCCAATCGCGCGCCGGACTATGGCCCGGCCAAGCTCGGCCCGGCCGGCGCGACGGTGATCGGCGCGCGGCCCTTTCTCATCGCATTCAATGTTTACCTGAACACGGACGACGTCGAGATCGCCAAGACGATTGCCAGGGCGATTCGCCATTCCCACGGCGGGCTGCGCTACGTCAAGGCGATGGGTGTGCTGGTCGAGGGCAAGGCGCAGGTTTCGATGAACCTGACGGACTTTTACCAGACGCCGATTGCGCGCGTGGTCGAGATCGTGCGGCGCGAGGCGGCGCGCTACGGCGCGAGCATCACTCGCACCGAGCTGGTCGGCCTGGCGCCGCAAGCGGCGCTGGTGGATGCCGCGCAATGGTATTTGCAGCTCGACCACCTCGAGCCGAACCAGATTCTTGAAAATCGTCTCGGCGAAGGCGAAACGCGGTTGGCTCCGTCGGGCTTTTTGGATGCGACGGCCGCCGGCACGCCCACGCCCGGCGGCGGATCGGTGGCGGCATTGGCGGGCGCGCTGGCGGCGGCGCTCGCGGCGATGGTCGCGCGGCTGACGGTGGGCAAGCCCAAATACGCCAAGGTAGAGACTCGGATGCAAGAGGTCCTCACTCAGGCCGAGCAATTGCGCGCCCGGCTGACGGCGGCCATAGATGCCGATAGCGCCGTGTTCGACGCGGTGATGTCGGCGATCAAATTGTCGGACGATACGGAAGAAGAAAGCGCCGCGCGGCAGGCGGCCATCCAGTCGGTCACGCTTCACGCGGCACAGGTGCCGCTGGACGTGGCCCGCGCCAGCGTGCAGGTGTTGGAGCTGGCGCAGGTGGTGGCGCAATCGGGCAACGTCAATTCGGCGACGGATGCGGCGGTGGCGGCGTGGATGGCGCGCGCCGCCGTGGAAAGCGCCGGGCTGAACGTGCGCGTCAATGCCGCGTCGCTTTCGGATCCGGCGCAGGCTCGCGCTTTGCTGGAGGAACTGGGCGCGTTGCGCCTGCGCGCCGCCGGGCTGGCGGATCAAGTCCTGGCGACGGTGGAGCAGCGCGGCAAGCTGCTTTGATTGCGGATGGCGGAGCTTGATACAAGACCAGGAGGAAGATCAAGATGAACAAGCCAGGCCATTGGGCATGGGGCGCGATTGCGCTGCTGGTAGTGGCGACGCTGGCGTGCACGTGCGCCGGGTCGTCATTGCCGTTCGTGGGGGGCGCGTCTGCGCCGACGAGCGCGCCGGGTGGAAACGTCAGCGCGACGCCGACCAGGCCATCGTCCGCGCCGACGGCAACCTCTGCGCCGGCGGGCGGTGGAGTCGCCGCCGGCGGGGGCGGCGGTAACACGGGTCTGGCCGCTTACAAGCTGGCCTTGCCGGTGGCAACCAAGTGGAAGTCGGATGCGGTCCTGGTAGAAATCCAGACGGCGCCTCCCGCGCCGCTATCGCCCGATGGCTCGATCAAGCCGATGATGTGGATGGTGAATTTCTACTCGCCCTCGGAGGGCGCGACCAACAACGTGATGGTGCAGGGCGGCAAAGCGATACTGGGCAATCCAGCCGCCAACAAGATGGCCGACGATCGCACAGTGCCCGATCCCACCTCGCTGATGGACAGCGATAAAGCGGTCAGCATCGCGGAGCAGAACGGCGGAGCCGATGCGCGCAAGCAGGGCGCTACACAGGCGCAGGTGTCACTCATCCATCACGCGCTGGGCGATCTCCGATGGGTCGTGAACTATATGGGCGCGGATTTCAAGCTCATGTACGCTGTACAGATGGACGCCAAGAGCGGCAAGGTGTTGTTCACTGGCAAGTAGAGGCAAGCCTTGCGCCGGCCCAAAAGCGCCAGGCGCCTTTATTGGTCGAGCCAGCGCGCGAGGGTATGTTCCAGTGTGCCATCGGCTTGGACTTGCGCGAGCGCCTTGTTGAGCGCGCGGAGCAGATCGGGCGCGCTGGCGCGGACGGCGATGACGTAGGGACTGCTCGTCTGGCGCGGGCCGATGCGCAATGTTGGATGCGCGGCGACGTATTGCCGTGCGGTCGCCGTGTCCGTCAGCGACGCGTCGGCCAGGCCGGCTTCCACCGTCTGCATCGCTTCAGCAGATGTCTCGCGCGTGAGCACGCGCAATCCCACCGTGCGCCGGGCCAACCAGCGCGCGCGCACGTCACCCTCTGAGCCGAACTCGACGACGATGGCGCGTCCGGCCAAGTCGCCGCTGAAACGCGACGCAGATGGCACGACAAACACCAGCCCTTCGTCAAAGTACGGCGCGGTGTAAGCGAAATCCCACGTGCGCTTGGGATCGGGCATGAGCGCGCTGATGATCGCGTCACAGCGCCCCGCGGTCAGCGCGTCGTAAAAGCCATCCGAGCCGACGACGACCAGCTCGGCGCGTAAGCCTAGTCGCAGCGCCAGTTCGCGCGCCAGGTCTGCGTCCACCCCCGCAAACTCGCCGGAAACCGTCAGCCCCTCGAACGGCCAATAGTTGGGATCCATCCCGAATCGCACGATGCCGCTGTGTTGGATTTGTCGCCACGTCTTGTCCTCCCGGCGCGTCATCACCAACACAACTATCGCCGCGATCACAACGCACGCAACTGCGATCCACCACCATTTGACGTTTGACGGCCTGCCCCCCGCGTTGTTGGGGGGTTGACGTTTGTCGTTGGCCGTTCTCATCGCGTTGCCCATTCTCGAACCTGGGTGTAAATGGGGCGCGGCTGAAAATCCACTCCCACGAACGCAAAGTTGTCTTGCCAATTGCGCATCCAGTCCGGGTAGCGGAACGCCCACATTGCCAGCATCTTGCACCACGGCCAATGTTCCTCGGCCCAGCGATAGGCGGCGAGGGTGTACTCTATTCGCTGCGCCGGGCGGACGGAGGCGTGCCAGCGCGCGCTGTCATTCCAGCCGGCCTCGGTGATGTAGACCGGTTTGGCCTCGTCGCCGTTGCGAACCATCACCTCGCGCACCAGCTCGGTGCGGCGAAAGTTGATGCGGTCGGGCGCGGGCGGCTCTTGTGCGGGTGACTGGAAGCCGTAGGCGTGCGCGGACAGTGCATCAAAGTAAGGCGCAGCTCCAGCGTCGTACATCTTTTGCAGATAGACCAGGTCGTTCATCGCCGTCGGGCTGCCCTCCGGCTCGAGCGTCGGCGCGAGCGCGCCCGCCAGCACGATCATGTTCGGGTCGGCCTGCTTGGCGCGCGGATAGACGGCGCGCAGCAATGCGGTGTAGGCCACCGGGTCCACCGGGCGAAAGCCCCACTCGAACGTCAGGTTCGGCTCGTTCCAGATGATAATGGCGTGCACGCGACCCTTGAAATGCCGGACGAACTCGTAGACAAAATCGCCCATTGCGTCGTAGCCGGTTTCGTCAATATAGTTGAGCGTGGTGTCCTGGCCTTCGGGGTGCGGACGCGCCCAGCCCGGCACCAGGCCGATGCGCGCGATGACAGTGAGGCCTTGCGCGCGCGCGTGCTCCACTACCATGTCCGCGTGCTCAAAGTGATACTCGCCGGGGTAATCTTCCGAGTAAGCCCAGGGAAAGAACTCGACGATCCACGGGCTGCCCATCTCGCGCACCATTTCGAGCGTCCGGCGGACTTTCCACGGCTCGACCTCGTCCGTCAGCCGCGTGTGCATTCCGACGATGGGATGATTCGTGCGGACGGTTTGCGGCGACGGCAGCGACACAATCGGCTGCGGCGGCCGCTCTACGGACCAGAGAAAGATGAGGACGATTAGCAGGCGCAGGGTGAGGTGACGAGCATGATGAAGAGCGTAAAGCGTAGAGCGTAGAGCGCGCAACGTGATGCGTGATGCGTGATGCGCGATGCGTGCTAGCAACATGATAAGCGATGACCGATCAGCAGAAGGACGAGGCCGATGCCATCGAACGCGATAAAGCGCAGACCGGTGGCGCGCAGCGCGTCGTGACCGGCGGGCAGCGCGGCGAGCATCAGCGATTCGCTGACCAGCCCGATGACTTGCATTGCCAGGACGCACGCAAAAGCGATGCGATTGCGCGCCGGATGAAGGATGGCGGGAATGAACGGCACAGCCCACATCAGAAACAGCACGCCGAACCCGCGCACGGCCACCTCGCCCGGCGCGCCGGTCAGCTCGTAAGCGGCAACGTAATCAGCGGGGCGAACCAGGTAGGGAATGGCTGCGCTCATGTTGGCAGCCAGGACAGCAATCAGTGTGGCGCGCGCGATGTGATTTCGCAAGTCGGAGGTCAGAGGTCGGAGGTCAGAGGTCGGAGGTCGGTCGGTGCTTGTCTTCAATTCAGGCTCCGCGATCCGCAATCAAAAATCCGAAATCAAGTCGTTCGTCATGCGTCATTTCAAGAATCGCTGCTCGATCAAGTCTACCAGCCCGGCGGCATCATCCAGGTCGAACTGGGGCACGTCCATGTCGAATGGCTGGTCGGTGGCGAGGGCGACCAGTTCCTCGCGGGCACACAGTAGCTTGGGGCCTTTTTCCGCGCGGCTGACTTCGATTTTGGGCGCCGGCCCGCGCTTGTAGCCTTCGGTCAGCACGATGTCGGCGTCGGTGATTGTGGCGACGATCTCGGCCAGCGTCAGCTCGCGCTCGAGGCGCTGAATGTGCGCGATGCGGTTGGGCGAGGCGATGACGACGTGATCTGATCCGGCCTGCGCGTGCCGCCAGGTATCCTTGCCCGGATGGTCAATCTCAAAGCTGTGTGCATCGTGCTTGACCGTCGCCACGCGATAGCCGCGCGCTTTGAGCTCGCGGATGAGTATTTCCAGCAGCGTGGTCTTGCCGGCGTCGGACTTGCCGACGATAGAGAGGACGGGGATCGTTTGCATCTTGATCTTTATGCGGGATCACCTTTCAGTCATTCTGAGCGGGCCGCGCCCATTATAGCATCTTCCGGTCAGTTCGGGGTATAATAGCGCGTATCGCAAGGATGAGAGGAGCGACGATGCCTGAACCTGTTGGCCCGCGCGTGATGGGCACCTGGCGCTCGGCGGGCGCGCGACCCGGCTGGCGACGACACTTGCGCGCCAGCGCGCGTGACCTGTCGGTGCTGCTGCGCGAGTTCCGCATCACGCTGCTGCTGTTTGCTGTGTTGATGCTGGTGGGCACGGTCTCGTTCTGGCTGCTATATCGGCAGCCCGGTACCGGGGAACAGTTGAGCGTTGACGAGGCTATGTACGGCACGTTTTCGCTGGTCTTTTTCCAATCCTCGCTCGAGTTCCCTCATCAAGCGTGGCTCGAAGTGCTGTATTTCGTCGTCCCGATCGTCGGGCTGGGCGTGTTGGCCGATGGCGTGCTGCGCTTTGGCGTGATGCTGTTCAACAAGCGCGCGCGCAAGGAGGAGTGGCAAATGGCGCTGGCTTCAACGTATCGCAATCACGTCATCGTGTGCGGACTGGGCAAGCTGGGCTATCGCGTGGCCCGCCAGTTGATGGACTTTGGCGAAGAGGTGGTCGGCGTCGAACAATCCGCCGATCGTCCCTTTGTCGGCATCTTGCGCGAGATGAATGTGCCGGTGGTCGTTTCCGATGCGCGCCAGCGCGAAGTGCTCAAGCAGGCCGGCGTGGAGCACGCCTCGGCGCTGATCGCCTGTACGCAGGATGACTTGTCCAACCTGGACATTGCGCTGGACGCGCGCGAGCTGAACCCCAACATCAAAATCGTCATGCGCATGTTTGACGCCGATCTGGCTCGCAAAATCGAGCGCGGCTTTGGCATCCACACAGCCTTTAGCGTGTCGGCGCTGGCCGCCCCGGCGTTTGCCGCCGCCGCCACGCGCGTCAACGTGTCGTACTCGTTTTACGTGGACAACATGCTGCTCAACGTCAGCCAGGTGACGATCCAGCCTGGCTCGCCGCTGGTCGGCAAGACGCTGGCGCAGATCGAGCGCGAGTTGGAGCTGACGATTGTCCAGCACAAGAGCGCCGCCAGGATGGACTTGCACCCTGACCCGAACATTGTGATTGAGGGGAATGACTGCGTCGCCGTGTTTGCCGAGTTGGAGACATTGGGCAAGCTGAACGGATTGTGCCAGCCGCAAGGTGTGAATAGCCGGAGGGGCAAATAGTCTGACCGGGCTGTTCCATGGTCGTCGTGGGGCCGCGCGCGGAGGCGATGATAGAGTTGATCAAGAAACGGTAGGGCAAGACGCCATCTTGTCCTACGATTCTTACCGCCCCTCCACCGTCTTGATAAAAGCGTCCAGCGTAAAGGCGCCGCCGATCCGAATGCGGGGTATTTCAAAGAGGGCCGAGGTGGTGTGATTTCGACCGGGGATGGTCGTCGCCGCGCCCCAAAATCCGGCCGAGGCCAGCACACGCTCGACGGCCGCATCGTGGCGGCCCGAGGGGTAAGCAAACCATCGCACGGGCCGGGCGATGTGGGCTTCAATCGCTTCTTTGCCCCCGGCGATTTGATTCACCAGGAAATCGTTCGAGCGATTGCGCAAGTCATAGTGCTCGCGGCTGTGCAGCTCGATATCCATCCCCGCGGCCGTCATCGCCCGGATTTGCTCCCACGTCAGATAGCCGCCTGCGCCGCCCCGGTCAGCCGGGCCGGTCAGGATAAAGAACGTCCCCACAAATCCATGCTTTTGCAGAATCGGCATCGCCAGTGTGAACGCATCCACGTAGCCATCGTCAAATGTGAGGATGATAGATTTTTCCGGCAGCGGCTTGCCTTGTGTGAGGTAATCGTACAGGGCGTAGAGCGTGATGGTGCGATAACCGGCCTGCTTGAGGTAGCTCATCTGTGCGTCAAAGTGAACGGGCGTGACGGAAAGCGCCAGCCGGTATTTATCCGAGCCAGGCGGCGGATCGGAGATGTAGTGATACATCAAAATCGGCGCGGCGGCGGCGCGCCGTGCGCCGTCGGAAGCGGGCGCTGAAACGGACGCAGAAATCGGACGCGCAAACGCGAGCGTGGGCGTGGGCGGCGGCGTGGCGGTGGGACGCGGCGCTGGCGGGTCCGTGGGAATGAGAACCGCAGTCGGCGGGACACGAGTTGCTGTCGGCTCCGGCGTGTTAGTGGGAAGAGGAATGACATTGACTGAGACAAGATTGGCCGCAGGTGGCAGCGTGGCGGCTTGAGGCGTGAGCGCAGGCGCAGCCGCCGGGCTGACCTGGAAAGCGGTCACCAGGACGATGACGGCAGGAATGATCATCGCTTTGATGAGCCATCCCGTTTGATTAAAGCGCGGAGGCTGGTGTGTCTTGCTCATTGGGACGAGGTAAAGAATACCTCAGGCCGGGTGAACTGTCAAGATGACCTCTGATCGCAGACTTTATACTTGCAGGCGATGGGGCAAAAGGTGAGTGGACGACAAGCAAAACAGGGTTTTGTTTCTCTCTGGCTCTGGCGCGCGGCGGTGACGGCGCTGGTATCTATCGTCATTGTCGGATTGGCGGCGGCGCTGTGGCTTGGCACGCGACCTATGGCGACGGGCACACTGGCCCCAGCTAGCACCATGGGCGCGTGGACGCTCGGCCCCGGCGCATCCGGCGGCGAGTCGGATGGACGATTCACGTTGCGCGCAGAAGAGGCCAACCGCGTGGTTTTTGCGACGAGCGAGTTATCACTGACCGATCTCGCAGTGCAAGTTCGCGCCGCGCCACTGAGTGGCCCCGCCGATGCAGGTTATGGGCTGGTCGTGCGCCATCGCGGGCCGGACGAGTTTGTGGCGCTGCTCATCGGCGCGGATGGCTATATCGGCGTGGGGCAAATGTCCGGTGGAACGTGGCGCTGGCGAGCGCCGTGGCAGCAGTGGCCGCACATCAAGCGCGGCCTGGCGGAAAATCTCTTGCGCGCGGAATGTCGCGCCGACCGCTGCCGCTTCTACGTCAACGACGAGTTTGCGTTCGAGATAGACGCTGTTCCCGCTAAAGGCAGGGTGGGGCCTGCGGTGTGGAGTCCAGAGGCCAATCGTTTTGCGGCCGTGTTCCGAGATTGGCGAGTGTGGGCGCAATAGACCTGGCAGGTTTCCATGACCTGCCAGGTCTAGTCGTCCTTCTTGACCTCGTATGGCGCGTCAATGACCTGAGGAGGAGAGGGGGGTGAAGACGGCTCGTCCGGCTCCACACGCCAGTCGGTTTCGCCCAGCAAGTTTCGCAGGTGCTCGCGAACGAGGGCGGGCGGGCACAGCTCGATGAACAGCTTGATGCCGATGACTAGCACGGCCAGGTCGTCGAGTTGGCCCAGGCCGGGCATGACATCCGGTATCAGGTCAACCGGTGAGATGAGGTAGATCAGCGAGACGGGCACAATGGCCTTGATCCACAAGGGCACGCGTGAATCGAACAGTAGCCGCCAGGCCAGCCGCACCTGCCGGATCAGGTCGGCCAAAAAGCCCAGGCTGACGGGTTGAATCTGTCGCTTTTCTTTCGAGGGATCGCGCAGCTCGCTCATTGCAGGACTCCTTGTGCATGTCACAGCACAAGCCTATTATACCGCAAAAGCCCGCAAGCCGGTTTCTGCACAGATTGGTTTCCTTTGGTATAATCGTTACCGCTCGTCATTCGTCACGCGAAGAGGTCTTTTGTCACTCGATGAGAACTCTGCGCCAATGTCTTTTTGATTGCGACCTGGCCTTGCTGCGCGCGATGGCCGCGCAGTGGGGTGTGGAATTGCCCACCAATCGCCACGACGACGCGGTGGATGCGCTCACTGCGCGCCTGGCCGATCCCGCGGCGCAGGCCGAGACGTGGGCGTCGCTGCCCGATGCCGAACGACAGGCGCTTGGGGCGATCCTGAGCGCGGGCGGCGCGATGCCGGCAGGAGCGTTTGCGCGCCGCTGTGGAGAAATCCGCCCGATGGGGCCGGGCCGCTTGGAGCGCGAGCGACCGTGGGAGTCGCCGGTGAGCGTGGCCGAATCGTTGTGGTATCGCGGGCTTGTCTTCAAGGCATTCGACCAGGGACCGGGCGAGATGCAAGAAGTGATTTTTGTGCCGCTCGAGTTGCACGGAGGACTTGTGACCGATTCTGTCTCTTCTAACCACTCCACGCTCGCGCCCATGCTCGCGCCATCTGCGACGCGGCAAGCGGGCGCTCAATTTGCCGATGACCTGTGTAGCTTTCTCGCCTACATCTATTCGACCTCGGTCAACACCGCGCCGGGCGAGCCACTCCCCGCGCGCCACCTCAAGACATTTGGCCGTCAGTTGCGCGACCGCGACCTGACCCGCCTTGACCTGCTCACGCATCTGGCCGCGCGATTGTCGTTGGTCAAGCCCGATGCAATTCCACTGCGTCCCGACCCACAAGAAGCGACAGCCTGGCTTCAAATGCATACTTTGCAGCAACAGCGCACGCTCTTTGAAGGCTGGCGCGAGAGCGAGACGTGGAATGATCTCTGGCGCGTGCCCAGTCTGCGCTGCGAAGACACTGGCTCGTGGCGCAACGATCCGCTCGTCGCGCGGCGCGTTGCGCTTGACACGCTGGCGACACTTGAATCCGGCGCGTGGTATCGGCTGGAGGATTTCGTCGCGGCCATCCGCGAGGCCACGCCTGACTTTGAGCGGCCGGGCGGCGATTACACCACCTGGTACATCCGCGACGCGACGACGAATTATTACCTCACCGGCTTTGAAAGCTGGGACCTGGTCGAGGGCGCGTTGTTGCGATTAATCGTCGGCGGGCCGCTGCGCTGGCTGGGCGTGGTGGACCTGGACGCATCCGCCACCGTGTTCTGCATGACGCCGACCGGGCGCTGGCTGTTAGGGCAGGGGGATGCGCCGCCAGTGGAGGAGGACACCTCGTTCGTCGTTCACGCCGACGGGCGAGTCGAGATCGGCGCGGCCCGGCGCTATGACCGCTTTCAGCTTTCGCGCGTGGCCGATTGGACGGAAAGCGGCGCAGTCTATATTTATCGAATTGCGCCGTCATCCTTGGAGCGCGCGCGGACGCAGCGCATTGGGCCGGATCGCATCATCAGCTTTTTACAAGAGGCCAGCCCGGTGCCTGCGCCGGAGGCGTTGGTCGGGGCCTTGCGCCGATGGGGAACGCGCGGCACGGAAGCGTGGGCGCAGCAGGCCGCCGTGCTGCGGCTGGCCCGGCCCGAGTTGTTGGACCAGCTCATCGAATCGCCCCGGACGCGCAACTATATCCGCGAAACGATTTCCTCCACGGTGGCGTTGGTCGCGCCGCGCGATTGGCCGGATTTGCTTGCCGCGATGATGGAGATGGGATTGCTGCCGGAGATCAACACAGAGCCGGGCGAGTAGCTGATTCAGGCGGCGCTCATCAGTGAGGCAGCCAGCGCGCGCATTTGGACTGCGGCGGGGTGATCGGGTTGGCTGACGAGCAACGGCTGGCCTTGTTCGATAGCATCATACATCGCGTTGGCGGCTGGCCCAATGATGGCTACCGGGTCGTATCCCAGCGAGGCTCGAATGGCCGACTGGGCATTTTCGGCAGATAGGCCCAGGCGATTGATCCAGACCAGCTTCAAGGCCGCGTGCGGTAACCTGGCTTCGTTCAGACCGTGCATCACCCGGTGGACCTGCATCAGGCCCACCCGGTCTGAATCGAGCACCAGGATAAAATCGTGGCTGTGCTGCGCAATCGTGCGGGCAATCTGGCCCAGTCCCGCCCCAAGATCGAACACACACATGTCGCAGAGGGATAATAGGCGATTAAAGACCGCGCCGACTCGGGCGGAATCCACCGGGCCATCGGCGGCCGCCAGCAAGCGCAATCCGCTGGAATGTGGTGTCAAGACAGCCTCGACGCTGGCCTGGTCTATGGTGTCTACTTCCAGCGTCAACAGATTGTTCAGGCCGTGTGGCGGGTTGAGGCCCAGGTGAGCCGCCGCCATCCCGCCAGCTTCCAGGTCGGCCAGGATCGTGCGTGCTTGAGCCGCCAGCGCGAGCGCCAGGTTGACCGCCAGTGTGGTCGCGCCCACTCCGCCTTTGGCCCCCAGCACCGAAATCGCTCGTCCTTCCTTATGCACTGGGCCGCTGGCAGAGTGTTCCAAGATGGCCTGAAGACGCGCAACCAACTCGGCGGCGCGAACCGGCTTGGTCACGTAATCGTCGGCCCCGGCGCGAAAGGCTTCCACCCGGCTTTCGAGTTGGGTCCGGGCTGTCAGCATCACCACCGGCAGGTGAGCCGTGCGGGGGTCGGCCCGGATGTGACGGCAAACCTGATAGCCGTCCATCTCTGGCATCATCACGTCCAGGATGACCAAATCCGGCAGATCGTGAGCCAAAAAGCCGAGCGCCTCTGCGCCGCTCCGGGCCTCGATTACCTCAATGCCATACCGCTTCAACAAGAGCCTGATCAAGGTCAGGACGTCCGCATCGTCGTCTACGGCGAGAATCCGTTGGCTCATGCAAGCTCCGCAGCGCGTCACCGTTTTTTTTTACTGCTGGACCGGTTGATCCTCCAACCGCAAGCCAGGCTCCACATCCAAGTCCCACCCGGCGCGCTGACCGGCCTGGTAACGCCAGAACGCCGCCGCGCCGATCATGGCGGCGTTATCGGTGCACAGCCACAGCGGCGGCCAATAGACCGGGATCGGGGCGCGCATCTTTATCACCGCCCGCAGCGCCTTGTTGGCCGAAACTCCCCCGCCCATCAAGATCGCCGTCGCGCCGGTCGCCTCGGCCGCTTTCAAGGTCTTGTCGCACAATTGATCGATGACGGAAGCCTGAAAGCTGGCGGCGAAATCCGCCACCGGCACGCCGGGCGGCAGTTCGCCCTTGGGACCGATGGTGGCGATGCGCTGCACCTCGCGCAGCACAGCCGTCTTGATGCCGCTAAAGCTGAAATCGTATTCGCCGTCGAGCTTGGGCTTGCTAAAGCGATATGCCGCCGGGTTGCCTTGCTCCGCTTTCTTTTCGATAGCTGGCCCGCCCGGATAGCCCAGCCCCAACAATCGCGCGACTTTGTCGAATGCTTCGCCGGCCGCATCGTCTACGGTCTGTCCCAGCCGCTCATACGTCAAATGGTCCCGCATCAGGAATAGCTCGCTGTGCCCGCCGGAGACGATGAGGACGAGCAGCGGAAAACCAAGTTCTTCCTTCGGCACGCTTGGCGCGTCGTCTTCGATCTGGAGCCAGTGGGCATAGACGTGGCCTTCCAGGTGATTCACGCCGATCAGCGGCAGACCTCGGCCCAGCGCAATGCCTTTGGCCACGTTCACGCCGACCAGCAGCGACCCGGCCAGCCCAGGCCCATACGTCACCGCAATCGCGTCCAGGTCGGCCCAGCCCAGGTGCGCCTTTTCCATCGTTTCAGTGATGACCGGCACGATGGATTCGACGTGCAGGCGCGAAGCCAGCTCCGGGAACACGCCGCCGTATTTGGCGTGCAAGTCCATCTGCGAGGCGACGACGTTCGAGAGCACCTGCCGTCCGTCTTGCACGACGGCGGCAGAGGTTTCGTCACAAGAAGTTTCGATAGCAAGGATTCGGGTCATAATTTGTTCAAGCCCTTGGATTCATAAGCATATAGGATCAGGTGTCTACATTACTCAGTTCGCGCTCGAAAGCGGGATTTCACCGCCTTTATAGTTTGTGATGTAGATATTGTCGAGATGGAATCTGAGATATTTTTGATTCAATCCATGCTCACGTCGCAAAGTAATCACCTGCCCCTTGCTGGCTTCCTGCTTGTCAATTGACAGTACTCGCAGCGTTGAAGGCTCAACAGCTAACACGCCCAAGTCCATCATGCAGTGATGAGTTGGACACAAAGCAAGAATGTTACTAACATGATCTGGGCCCTTATACCTCTTTCCAAGCGGTTGAACATGGTGGGCCTCACAGTACCATAGATTCTTCAAACGCGGTGAGCATACAGTCCATCCACATATCTGGCACTTGTAGCTATACAACTCTTTGACAATTCTGCTCTGGCTGGTGTCTCGTATCACGCGAAGTACCCTACCGGTCTTCCGGTCAGGTTCCGGTAGGTTGTCGGGGATGTAGATCGCTTCATCTACATATACTTCCTCCACTGATGGCTGTCCCCAGATCTGCTCGAAATGATGCAACTCTTCGGTTACATCCAAATGATTTTTGATCTCGGTGACACCAAAGTAGGCACGCTCGCCTTCGAAGCGAATATATAGATCCCATCTGCCATCACGACGGTTGGACGGCATCCTGTCCAAGAGCGACTTGATTTGACTGAACGGAACAAAATACCGGCCATGCGTGCCACATATAAGAACCATCCAAGCATGTTGCTCATTCCACCCGAGCATTTGTGCATACTTGGTCTTCGCCAAGGAGAACCAATAATAACCTTTTCGTTCATAGTAGGACTGGGCGCTAAAGGCCACTAGCAAAGCTTCTCGGGCATCAACTGCAAAGATGCTTTCTCTAGTCTCTCTCACATCACCGAATCTTTCGAGGAAATTAACCAAGTCCTGAATAGCTGCGATGCTATCTCTAGTTCTTCCCGACAATTTAATTTTCATGGCGGCTCCTTAAACCAGTAGGTGCAAAACTAACCTACAAGCGGGCCACACTACCCGCTGGACGAAATCG
>CAYHAR010000078.1:0-8518 GCA_964354595.1 uncultured Anaerolineae bacterium
ATCGCTCCCGCCGGATTGCCAAATCTGGCGGCTTATGGCCTGGATTTGGCAATCCAGGCCGAGCAAAATGGGATATTTTATTTTTTTTTCACGACCCCAATCTTACTCCCAGAAGGGAGTATTGGGCAAATGGCGGCAGATGTCAACCGGATTGCCGCTGCGACAACTCGGCGTAGGCTATCGCCATCGCCAGCGTATCGGCTACTGCCGAAAGCAATTCGAGGTCTTGGCTCGTAAAGGCGTCGGGTTGCGCGCTGACCGCGTCGAGCACACCCAACACGCGCCCGCCGATGCAAACCGGCGCGGCGATTTCCGACATGGCGTCGCCCGCGCGTTGCGCTCGCCCGGTGGAAGCCGCCTGAGCAATGATCCCATCGCCGGATGGCCGGCGATGTTCCAAGACCTCTGGGGCCAAAGCGCCAACCACAGCCCGCGCGGCAAGCGTTTGATGCTCGTCGAACAAGAACGCAGAGACCGTGGGCCATCCGGTGGCGGCGCGAACGGCGCGGAGCGCTTGATCGAGGGCCGAATCCAAATCGGGCTGCGCCGTCGTCTGGCTGACCTCGTACAGCAGGCTGAGCCGGTCGGCCAGGCGAGTCATTGTGTCAAACATGCGCGCGTTATCCAACGCCAACGCCACCTGGTCGGCGGCGTCAGAAAGCAGTCGCTCGTGCTCCTCGGTAAAGTGGCGCGCCGACGGGTGCATCAGCGTGAGCACGCCGACGATCAGATCGCGGCTGATGAGCGGCACAGCCAGCGCCGAGCGGATGAGAACTGACTCGCGCGAGGTCGTCGCCCAACGCGGGTCCGTCAGCGTGTCGGTGACGCGCGCGGCCTGGCGATTTCGCGCGGCCCAACCGGCCAACCCGTCGCTCATCGCCTGCCCGACGAGCGCGCGCACTTGTTGCGGCGCAACGTCCTGGCGGGCGAACAGGTGCTGCGTGACGCGGCCATTCGCGTCGAGGAGAAACAGGCTGCCGTCCGTCGCTCCGGTCAATGCTACGCAAATCGCCAGTGTATTTTGGAGTGTCACTTCGAGGACGGGCCGTTGGCCGGTCGCTCGCGCGACGGTGAGAAGATTTTCGGCCAGCATCTTTTGGCGGGCCAGGTCTTGGCGCGATGCGCGCAAGGCAGCGAGGGACTCGGTCAGCGTGGCGTTCGCGCGCGTCAGCTCTGCGCTCGACTCGGCCAGCTGTTTCGCGCGAGCTGCCGCGCCCAAGAGCTGATACGTCAGCCAGGTGATGATGGCTGTGGCGGCGACGACTCCTGCCCACCCGCTGAGATGGGTCAGCGCGCCGCTGGATACCCTCTGCCACACGCCGAGCGCCCCACACATGGTGCCGACGATGGCCGTGACGACCCAGCGTCGTTCAGCAAGCCGTTGAAGCCATGCGGGGAATGGTTGCTGCTCCATCAGCCGCAATTATACTCTAGTCCGGCGGGAAGGAAAACGGCTCTTGGCTTGGCCTTTAGGCGACGGCAATCGCTCCCTGCGGACAGGCCGCCCCGCACGCGCCACAGCCGATGCAGCGCGAGGGCAACATCACGCGCACGGTCCAATCGCCGGCTCGGACGCCCGGCGCGCGCGCGCTTTGCGGCGCAAGGCCAAACACACGCGACGGGCAAACCTCCAGGCACGCGCGGCATTCGCGGGGATTCGAACAAGGCCGCACCGTCACTCTATAGCGGCCCGGCGTCACTGCGCGGCGTTGCCAGCGAAAAGCTCGTCTTCGGGGTGCAAGCTGGATCGCGTCCTTTTTGCAGACCGCCCGGCAGACGCCGCAGCCGTAGCACAGCGCCGGGTCTATGCTGCATTTGTCCTGGCTGGCCGTGTAGCGAATCGCGCCAAAGGGACATTGCCCCCGGCACAGCTTGCAGCCGCTGCACCGATCCCAATCCACCGCCGCCACGTACTCGGCCGGGAAGAAGACCTGCGTCATCGCCGCGCCCACCTGCACGCGATAAGCCATGCAATCTTGATCGCAGTTGCACAGCCCGCCGATGAACGGCGTATCGAACGTCCACACGGAATGCACCAGTCCCTCTTGGTCCAGCTGGTGGATCGCTGCGCGCGCCTCTGCGCGGGTCAGCCATTCCAGGCTTTCGCCATAATCGGGAAACTGGCCGAGCGCGCTGGCAGGATCAATGCCCAGGCCATAGCAATAGCGTACTTGTTTGCGTCCCGTGGTCAGGCTGCGGCAGACACACGGCAACCGGACAAAGGAATCCACCATGTCCAGCACCTTGTCCACGTCTTCGATGGGCGTCACCTGACCAAAGTGGGTCTTTTTCTGCCGGGCGATCAGCGCCCGGCTCACCAGGTCCGGCACAAAGGGCAACGCCTGGATCGCGTCGAGCATGGGCAGCGACCCGGCCACGCTGGCTTCAAAATCCTGAAAGAAAGCGGTGATATGCTCTCGTCGCTTGCCTTGGGATAGCAGCTCCTGCCCATAATTCTTCATCGTCAGATACCACACCTGACCTTCGCCATGTTCCGCGCAGAATTCACACATCGCCACGTCCTTTCTTGAGCACCAGTTCCGCCACCTGTTCCACCGGCAAACCATACACGATATGATCGTCTCGCCCTATCATCGTCTCGGCGCGAAACATAGAGTTGAGCACCGCTTCTTGCACGCTTTCGACGACAGCGGGAAAGAGCCAGCCCATCACCTTTGACTCATCGGCCAGCGCGACTTGCGTCGTCGTGAGCAAGGAGGGCTCGTGCTCGACGCGCTGCGCCGTGCTGAACGCGATGACAAAATCGCCGCTGCCGTGAGCATAGTGGCCGCCGACGAGCGCCAGTCCCGCCGCTGCGCGCACGCACAGCCGCCGCAGTTGGCGGGACGAGAGTGGCGCGTCCGTCGCTAAGACGATCATGATAGAGCCTTGAGACCCTTGAGGTCTTTCAGACCTCAAGGGTCTGATGTGCTGTCCCACCGGCACGCCGCAAATCGTCAAATCGTGCGCGCGACCGAAATTCGATTGCACCAAAGCGCCCAGTGTGAAAGCTCCCACGTCGGCGGGCAGCACGCGGCTGGCTGCACCCATGCCGCCCTTCCAGCCGAAACAACTCGTTCCCGTGCCCGCGCCGACTGAGCCTTCCTCCACCGGCCCCGATGCCGCGGCATCAATCGCCGTCCACACGTGCTCCGCGCGGATGTGACGCCCTTGCAAGTCGTTGAGGTAGCCGTCGTTCGTCTCGCCGACGACGACGTTGACGGTGCTCGCGCGGATGCCGATATCGGGATTCTGGCGAATCGCGTATTGCACCAGCGCGTCGGCCACCAAGCCGACGTTGAGCGTGTTGGTCAGCGCGATGGGCGACTCGATGAGGCCCAGCTCGCGCACCTGCTCGAACCCAAACGGCTTGCCGAACCCGTTGATGGTGTGAACTGCCGCGTGAACTTTGTGGCGAAAGAGGTTCTCGCCACGCTGCGCGGGGAGGACGATGGTCACGCCGGTGCGCACCGGGCCATGCCCTGGCCTCAATGCCCCTTCGCCCTCGACGAGCGTCGTGTGGCCCACGCGCACCCCGGCCACGTCGGTGATGGCGTTGTGCTCCCCGGTGGGCAATTCGCCCACGATGATGCCCGTATCGCGAACACGAGGACGAGTCATTTCAGTGGTAGGTGATCAGTGGTCAGTGATCAGTAACCGGACACAACCGCAGACGGCCAACTGCGGTCAGTCCTATAGAACTGCCAGCACGTCACGCACTTTATCGGCCAACTGGGGTGGAAGCGCAGACAAATCGAACTCGCGCTCACCGGCCAGGATGGCATTCAGCACGCGGCCTAGCTCTCGGATTCCGGATGGAGCGTTGAGTAGAGTTGCCATGCCGCGCGTAGCGCTGCACAGTTGTTCGGCCAGGCCGGGCGGCGCATCGGGACGGCAAGCCTGGATAACCATGTCGAGGAAATCGTCCAGCCGCACCATGTCGCCGTCATCGTCATCGTCCTCCTGGCCCGCGAGTGAAACGTCCACACCCAGCCCGCGCAGCGCGTCGCCCGCGATGATGAGGTCGGTATCGTCCAGGCCGGGGAGCAACGCCATCGGGTCGCGCTCGCCCGCCAGGATGCGGCGCAGGACGGCGACGAGCGCGCGCCAATCGTCCTTGCACGACATCTCGTCGAGAAAGGGCGCGAGTTGTGCGGCGGCGTCTGCGTCGCCCTGGCACGCAGCGATGACGGCGTAGATGACATTCCCCCACTCTTTGCGGATGCGGGCAATGCCCGACGACGGCATTGTCATCAGCCTAACTCCCCTGCCAGATTCGCGCTGTGCCATCTCCTCCGCCGGTCACGATTCGCGTTCCATCCGGGCTCCACGCCGCGCCGAACACGCCATTCGTGTGCCCGCTCAACGTAAAGAGTGATTGGCCGGTGACAATGTCCCACGCTCGCGCAGTGTTGTCTTCGCTTGCCGTCACTATCCGTTTGCTATCGAGGCTGAATGCCACAGTCCACACTGACCTATCATGCGACATTCTCGCCACTTGTTTTCCAGTGGCGACCTCCCACACGCGCGCTGTCTTGTCCTCACTCGCCGAAGCGACCCAACGCCCATCGGGGCTAAAGGCCACTTGCAGCACTCTTGCATCGTGCGCCATCTGGGCGACCTCGCGTTGTTTCAGGATCATTTCTGGCGGCAACGCAGCCACTTGTTTTCCGGGGGATACATCCCACACTCGTACCGTGTTGTCATCACTTGCCGAAGCGACCAGTCGTCCATCCGGGCTAAAAGCCACAGCATTCACCGGCCCCTTGTGATCTAGCTTGAGCGATTCTTCTCCTGTTGCGACTTGCCACACGCGCACGGTGCCATCCGCGCCGGCCGAAGCCAGCCACTTGCCATCGGGGCTGAACGCAACGCTCGTCACCTGAGCGGTGTGGCCGGTGAGGGTCATAGGCTGGCGCGTGGCAACATCCCACAAGATAATGTTTTTATCGGCGCTGCCCGAAGCCAACAGCTTGCCGTCCGGGCTAAAGGCCAGGCTGGTCACTGCGTCCGCATGGCCGACCAGGGGCCGGCCATGCTGGCGTTCAGTCGCGCTCCACAGAATGATGGTCTTGTCCGCGCTGCCTGTCGCCAGCCAATTGCCATCGGGACTGTACGCTATCGCGTTGACAGGCCCTTTGTGATCGGCAAGCACGTTTTGCGCTTCTCCCGTCTGCGCGTCCCACAGGCGGACCGCGCCTCCATCATCAGCCGTGGCGACGCGCGTTCCATCCGGCGACCACGCTGTCAAGACTCGGCCCGTGTGTCCCTTGAGCGTGGCGAGTTCCTGACCGGTCTGCACGAGCTGAACGCCCAGGTTATCCAAGACTTGTTGGATGGGCGCGAGTATGGTCATCGTGTCCGACCCGGCAACGACGATCCCAACGGCATAGCCTTCGTTGTCTACGACCAATGCGCCGCCATCGCCTGCTTTGGACATGGGCGTGGTCGCTACGGCGCGCACCAATCGGACAGAGCCTCCCTTGCCAGCCGGCTGCGGCAAAGCGATGCTGAATGTCGCATCAACCTGTGTGATTTTGCCCCTGACCAACCCGCTCGTCCGGCCTACCATCTGGACGGACATGCCCACAGTCGGGGTGTGGACTCCGCGAATCGGCCCGATGCCGGGGAGGGCGGCCTCGAACGACGTGTCCTTTTCGAGGCGGGCCAAGCCGACCAGGTTCGCCACCGGGCTTGCATCCGCCACAGTTGGATACCTGACGAAAGAGCCGATCACGTCAGTGGGCACACGGCCACCATCAATCTGCCCCGGTTGAAGAACGGCGGAACCCAGCCTATAGTTCGGCGCGCCTAAAACATCTAAAGAGCTGAGCAGATAAAACTCGCCTTTTGCGTCGCGCACAAACGCGCTTATCGTGCCAGCGCTCGATCCTTCTCCGCTCACACTGAGGCTGGGTCGCACCGGGCGGACGCGAATCCGATTTTCCACCTGGCGCTGCACCACCTCTGCCGTCGCCTGGACCTCGGCGACGGCGGTGGCCGTTGCCTGGGATACGATGGCAACCGCTGTAGCCGTCCCCTGGGATTGGCGCTGCGCCACCGTCGCCGTGGCCTGGACGTCAGAGACCCGGGCCGCGCTGGCTGTGGAGGTGGCATCCGATCGGATGGCGACCGCGGTGGCGGTGCCCTGGGATTGAAAGGCGACCTGTGTGGCCGTGGCCTGAGACTGGATAGCAACCGATGTGGCCGCGGCCTGGGCCTGGACGACTGCCGCCGTCACCGTGACCTGGGATTGTTGAACGGTTCGCGCGGATTCGAATACCACCGCCGAGAGCAGAGGGCTAATGCCGAAAAGTATTCCTATCAGCGAGAGGATGATAGACGCCGCTACGCCCGCGCCAATACGCAGCCACCGATCACGCCGCGCGGCACGCCAGGCCTCGTTCGAGTCCAGGATGGGCTTGATGAAGCGGTCGTGAGTCAGCTCGTACCAGCGCGCGCCCGCGCGCCACTCGCCTCGAATCAGGTGCAAGCCTTCCAGCACGTCCACCGCCGCGTTGGATGCGCCGCCGGTTTTATCCTTTCCCCGGTAGACCGTGCCGCGCGTCCCGGCCGGTGTGATCAGAGCCGTCTCAAACCACTTGCGCAGCCTGCCTTCCCCGGCGCGCGCAGCCTGGGTCGCGCTCTTGAGCGACCCCTCGTAGAACTCGGACAGCGCGTGGCTCACGTCGCCAAACGCTCGCAGGTGATCCTGAGTGATGACCTTGACATCGGGCGGCAGACCTCGCCACAAGCTCTGGCAGACGACCTGAAGCTGCACCGGCTCGACAAACTCTCCGACGACCTCTATGCTCCCCCCCGCGCTGGTCTCGACTCGAATCTTGACCAGGTCTTCGACCAACTTTTCTGCCGCGCCTTGGGCAAAGGAGTGGTGCGTATCCTGCAAAGGTCCCTTGATGGCCGCCAGCGCCGACTCGCCGCGCAGCCGCTCCATGCGAAAGCGTGTCCGCAGTTTTTCCGGCAGGAGCGCGACATACGGATCCAACTGGGCGATGTGATCCTCGCGGATGGCGAACACCACCCGCAACAGGCGATCCGCCTCCAGCGCGTCGCAGATTTGCTCAAAGAACCCCTGCCGGTCTTGCCATCGCTCCGGATGGGAAGCAAACAATTCCTCGAACTGGTCAAAGACGATGGCGCGCGGCGCGGGTTGTCCCTCCGCGTCGGTGAGGCGCTTGCGCTCTTGCAGAAAATCGGCCAGCGACGCGTGCGCCAGTTGCTTGGGGTCAGCCTCGCGCTCCGCCCAGCTCATCAGCGTATTAAAGACATAGACGTTCGGTATCTCTTCCGGCGCAATGTCTTGGGAAATCAGGCCGCGCACCCGCGCGGGCGGCAGCACCTCGAATCCTTCTGCGTGGAGCAAGGGGATCAGCCCGGCGTTGAGCAGCGAAGTCTTGCCCGCCCCGGACTGGGCGTACAGGAGAACCGCTGCGTGCGCGACGACGAGGGACAACAGGTCGCCGGCCTCGCGCTCCCGTCCGAAAAAGAGTTTCTGATCTTCTTGCTCAAAGGGGCGAGGGCCTACGTAGGGTTGGAGTTCACTAAGCATGGCTCACAGCCTCCCATCGTCTTTTCAGCTCGGCGGCAAAGTCGCGGCACGTTCCCCAGTACACTTTGATCTTGAGCTCGCCGAAATAACGATCCAGGTACTCTTGCGCTTTGGCCTTTTGCTCTTCCGGCGCCTGGCTGCTCACCGGCACCAGTTGCACCGACACGTGAGCGCGGCCAATGCTGCGTTGCACATAGCCGACCACGCTGCGGAACAGCACCCGAAAATCCCAATCGGCCAGGCGGTAGCCCATAAAGAGAAGCGAAGTCCCGGTCAACGCTCTCTGAATCCGCCGGGGAAGCAGCTCGGGGTCGTTCGAGATGCTGACCAAGAAATCCAAATAGTCATCCTCGGTGAGCACCAACGATTCGGCGACGCCATTGTGTCCGTGCAGGTGAAACACGATGGGCGTCACCGGAGTAGGATCAAAGCCCGGCTCCGTTTCAAAGATCGAAGGCTCGTCCTTGATGTACTTGTTCCACCGGCACAGTTCTTGTTTCGGAGTCTTGTTCCGGTGCTTGAGAGCCTGCACCATAAAGTCGTCATAGTTGGTCGTCATGTACACCGGGAGGGGGAGGTCGGCCAAAAGGCCGTGCGGCTCGTCGGGCGCGGAAAAATCTGGTGGGGCAATCTGCCTGAACCGCTCCCTGATTTTTTCTTTGGGCGACATGGGGTCTTCGGTCACGGCCAGGAATTGAGCGACGCGAGCCAGGTCCCAGGCGTCATCCAGCGGATAGCCCTTGTCGCGCGCCCATTCTTGAGCGATTTCGGAGCCGAGGGGAAGCACGCCGTAGGCCGCGCCCGCTCCAAGAAAAGGCGTGCACTTGCCGTCCTTGATCCTTCGCAGCAAGAGGTCCCAGTCATTCTCGTCCAGCGTATTCGTCATAATCTAACCTTTCGAGAAATGTCTCCTCGGTTGGGTTTCACCTGCGATCCAGTCTCCGGCTT
>CAYHAR010000078.1:8618-17202 GCA_964354595.1 uncultured Anaerolineae bacterium
CCTTTCGAGAAATGTCTCCTCGGTTGGGTTTCACCTGCGATCCAGTCTCCGGCTTGGGCTCATCTTCCGGTTGAGGGCTGATCCCTGGACCGGGCTTGCCTGTCGGCAGAGCGCCGCCACCTGATTCTTGGGGCTTGGAGTCCGCCCCTGCCTTGGGCTTGGTGAACAAGGTTTCGAACACATCCTTGAGCTTGAGCACCGCTTGCTCCGAAAACAAGCCGACCAAGCTGGCCAGTGCCACAAAGCTATAGGGGCTGGTTTGCTGCACTGTTGCCTGGGGCGAAAAGAACCCCCCTCGGATCACAAAATAGAAAATGAGCGCGATGGTCGCCCCCACAAAGGGCAGTAGGATGTATTTGACCAGCCAGCTCCGCACCAATTCCCGATTACCGACATACCAGTAGACTGACCGCAGTGCATGCACTAGGCTGCCGAGCGCCCCGGCCATCGCCACCAGCAAGAGCAGGCGGACCTCGTCCGAGATCAAAAAGGTCCAGCGGCCAAAGGTCGCCGGCGAGACGCACTGAGCAGATAAACCGCTTTGAGTTGGGGCAGGCGTCTCGCACCTAGGCGGCCAAAATTGCATCAGGCTGTACAGCAGGAGGATGGAGAACGCAACAAGGTAGACGGTGAGCAAGATAATGCCCCAAGTGCCCACAAGGGCCGCGCCTACCTCTTTACGCTCTGGCTTGGCAGGTTCTTGGGACTGTGCTTCCACAGTCGTCGTTGGGGGTTCTGAGGACATGTCTCTTTCTCCTTTCGTTGGGGGATGCAAAATCTTGCGCTTATATCTCGAACTTTTGTCCACGCTCTGGGATCGTCACGCTGGCGATGCCCAACTCACGCAGACCGCTGGCGAACGCGCGGGTCGCCTCCGGCTCGCCGTGCACGACAAAGGCCCGGCGGGGCCGCTGCGGCATCGCGCCGATGAACTCGAGTAGCTCTTGCTCGTCCGCGTGCGCGCTGTAGCCATCAATCTTTGCAATGTTGGCCTGGACCTGGCATTCCTCGCCAAAGATGCGGACAGTCTTTTCCCCGTCCGCCAATTTGCGGCCCAATGTGTTTTCGGCTTGGTAGCCCACAAACAACACGGTCGTGTGGGGATCGTCAATGTGATTGCGCAGGTGGTGCAGCACGCGCCCGGCCTCGCACATGCCCGAGGCGCTGAGGATGATCGCCGGCTCTTGCAAGCTGTTGAGCTTTTTCGAGTCCTCTACGTCGCGGACGTAGGTGAGCCGCGAAAAACCGAACGGGTCGGAATGATGGTCGTGGAGCATGTGCTGGTACGTTTCCTCGTCGTAGCACTCCGGGTGCAAACGAAAGACCTCGGTCACGTTGATCGCCAGCGGGCTATCCACATAGACCGGCACGGAGGGGATCTCGCCCGCCTCGAATAGCTCGTGCAGGTGATACACCAGGTCTTGGGTGCGGCCCACGGCGAACGCCGGAATGATCAGCACGCCGCCGCGCTGGACGGTTTCGCCCACGACTTGCGCCAGCTTTTCGCGCGCCTGATCTATCGGCCCGTGTTGGCGGCCTCCATACGTGGCTTCGGTGATGAGCGCGTCCGCGCGGTCTATCACTTCCGGGTCGCGCAAGATGGCCGCGCCCTTGCGTCCCACGTCGCCTGTGAAAGCCAATCGCGTCGTCTTGTGATTCTCCGTCACGTCCAACGTCACCGTCGCTGAGCCGAGGATGTGCCCGGCGTCGCGGTACGTCAACCGCACGCCGGGAAAAATGTCAACGGGATGAGCATAGTCCACGCTGTGGAACAAATGCAATGTGTTGGTCGCGTCCTCGATGGTGTACAGCGGCTTGACCGGCGGCAGCCCTTTTTCGGCGTTGCGCTTGTTCACGAACCGGGCGTCGGATTCCTGGATGGCCGCCGAATCGCGCAGCATCGCGCTGCACAAATCGCGCGTGGCGGAGGTGGCATAGATGCACCCGCCAAAGCCGTTCTTGACCAGCGTGGGCAAGTTGCCCGAGTGGTCAATGTGCGCGTGAGAAAGCACTACCGCGTCAATGGACGACGCATCAAAGGGCAACCGCTCGTTACGCTCGCGCGCTTCTTGCCGGCGCCCCTGGAACATTCCACAGTCCAACAGAATCCGGTGTCCGTTCGTTTCGACCAGGTGCATGGAACCGGTGACGGTCTTGGCCGCGCCCCAGAATTCAAGCTTCATCTCAACGCCTCCACGATTTGCTCTCCATAGGTCTTGAGCCGCCAGGGGCCTAGACCCTCGATTCCTTCCAGTTCTCGCAACGCGCGCGGAGCGCGACGCGCCGCAGCCATCAACGCCGCATTGGAAACAATCACGTCCGGCTCGACGCCGCGCGCGGCGGCGACCCGCTTGCGCCACGCGCGCAGCTTTTCGTAGCGAGCCAGCGCCGGGTGATCCGGCGGCGAGTTGCGGGGCGGGCGCGGAATCGGCGCAACGAGTCCGCGCGCCACAGCGCTCAACACTCCACTCCCATAACGCTTGATTTGCAGCGGCGTCATCCCATCCAGGCAACTCAGATTGTCCGCGCAGCAAGGCTCGGCCTCCGCCACCGCGATCAGCGTTCTGTCGCCCATGATCTTGAAGGGAGGCCAATTGCGCCGTCTCGCTTCCTTGTCGCGGAAAAGGAATAGTTCGCGCAGAATCGCCTGGCTGCGCGGACGCAAATCCCACGCGCCCTTGACGCGCCAAAAATCATCGGCGCTAAACTCGCGCGCCGCAGGCGCAACAGCCGCCACCTGGCCAAACGTCTCACGCGCTTCCTCCATCCGACCCAGTTGCGCCAGCTCGCGCGCCTGGATGTCGCGCAGGCCGAGCAGGTAATGCGAATCTAACCGCGCATAAGCCAGCGCCTCGCGCTCCAAGGGGCGGCGTCCCCAGTTGTGGCGCTGCCAGCGTTTGTCCAGTCGCACTCCAAAGCGCTCCTGCAAAATGGCGGCCAGCCCGATTTGCGTCCAGCCCAAAATGCGCGCGGCCCACATCGTATCGAACAGGCTGCAGAACGAAAAGCCCGCGTCGCGCTTGAGGCACATCACGTCGTACTCGGCGGCGTGAAAGATTTTGGCCACGCGCGCGTCGGCGAACAGCTGGCCCAGCGGCGCAAGGTCCAGCCCCGGCGAGAGCGGATCCACCAGGTAATCCGCGCCCGGAATGGAAAGCTGAATCAGGCAGACTTTTTCGTGGTAGACGTAGAGGCTGTCCGATTCAGTGTCCACGCCGACGGCCGGCTCTGCCATCAAGCGATGGAGCATCTCGGCGAGCGGTTGAGGCTGCGTGATGAGAATGGGTGAAGGTAAGGTCATGGGGCAATTATCCCCCGTTCGGAAGAGGTTGTCAATCGCTTGTTGAAACTCGCAATCGCTGGTATCATGGTTACACTTTGTAAAGGCTCCCAGCCTTCGCAAGGATGAGATCGAAGCATGATGGGCAACCCACTGATTTTAGTGACCAACGACGACGGCATCAACTCGCCGGGGCTGCGCGCGGCGGCGGCGGCGCTCGAAGACATGGGCGACGTGCTCGTCGTCGCGCCGGTGCAACAGCACTCGGGCGCAGGTCGCTCGATGCCGCCCGCTTCCGAAGGCCGCATCATCCGCCAATCCATCGCGCTCAACGGACATACGGTCGAAGCTTATGGTGTGGAGGGCAGCCCGGCGCAGGTCGTCGAGCACGGCGTGATGGAAATCGCCCCGCGCCGGCCCGACTTGCTCGTAGTGGGCATCAACTATGGGGAAAACATCGGCTCTGGCATCACCGTCTCCGGCACGGTGGGCGCGGCGATGGAGGGCGCGGATTTTGGCATTCCCTCGCTGGCCGTTTCGCGCCAGACGGCGCCCGAGTATTACTTGAATCACTCTGACACCGTTGACATGAAAACGGCGATGCACTTTGTGCGATTCTTTGCGCGGCGAACGCTAGAGGCCGGGCTGCCGCCCGGCGCGGACTTGCTCAAGATTGACGTGCCCCAATCGGCTACGCCGCAGACGCCCTGGCGCTGGACGCGCATCAGCCGCCAGCGATATTTTTACCCGGTCAAACCGCGCCGCCGTCGGCCCAGCGACCCGGGGCCGATGGGCTTTGAGGTGCGCGTGGATTTGGAAACGCTAGAGCCGGATAGCGACATACGCGCAGTGGCGATAGACGGCGTCGTCTCGGTGACGCCGATCACGCTGGACATGACGGCTCCTGTTTCCGCGGCGCGATTGAGCGAATGGTTACAGTGAGAATACTCTGAGGTCACTGACCTATGCGACTCGGCGCAACGACAACACAACCATCGAGCCTCAATATCCAGGATTCAGACCTGCGCGCCACGCTCGATGCGATGGTGCGTGAAAACCTGCGGCCCGTTTCGATGGCCCTGGGCGCGCTGTTTGTCCTCCTGGCTGCGAGCCACGCGCTGACGCTCCCGGCGGCGGTCGCGCCGGCCATGGTCATCCTGGCCGCCTGCTCGGCGGCCGCGGCATTGGGCCTCCGCACGGCGCTGGACCGCTGGTCGGTCCCGATCTCTTGGGCGCAGCCGACGGCCGCCGCCCTCGCCGGCTTTGTCTTGTTGAACACTCTCCTTCACCTATACTTGGCCGCCGATCCCAAACTGACGGTGGAACTCGTGTTGTTGGTCGTCGGCGCCGGGCTGGTCTTTCTTTCCGCCCAATGGCTGACGTTGGTGATTGCGGTGACATTGGTCGGATGGGGCATTGTCGTGTTGCTGCTGCCGCCTGCCGATTGGACGTACCTGGGTTTTGCGCTGTTTTTGGCGACGGTGCTTGCCGTCGTCATCCAAACCAGTCGGGTCCGCATGGTGCGGCGATTGGTCGCGCTGCGCCTCCACGAGGAATTCCAGAAAGCCGAGCTGGAAGTGGCGCTGGCCTCCACCGAAGAAGCACGGCGACTGGCCGAGACAATGTACGACGTGGGTCGCGCGCTGGCTGGCACGCTCGATTTGACGCGCGTGTTAAACCTGGTGTTGGAGCGCCTGGCCGAGCTGGTGCCATTCGACCGCGGCTCGGTCATGCTGGTCAGCGGAAACGATATGGAAATTGTCGCCTCCCGGGGCTTTCCGTCCCAAGCCAGACCTTCCCAGATTCGCGTCTCGCTGGTGGGAGAAGAGAACGACATCTTTCGGCAAATCCATCTCACCCGTCGGCCCTTGTCCATCCCCGACGTGTCTCAGCGGTCCGATTGGCAATATGTGGATAATTTGCCTCCGGCCCGCTCCTGGCTGGGCGTCCCGCTCATCCGCTCCGAAGTGGTGATTGGGATGTTGTCTCTCACGCGGGAGACTCCCGATCCTTACAGCGACGACGAGATCACGCTGGCGACGGCCTTTGCCGGGCAGGCCGCGATTGCCCTGGAAAACGCGCGTCTCTATGACAACATCACCAAAGCCTACGAGCAATTGGAGCGCCTGGACCGCACCAAGTCCGACTTTATCGGCATGGTCTCGCACGAGCTACGCACCCCTATCACCAGCCTGCGCGGCTCGAGTCAAATCCTCCTGGGCGACTCGGCCATCAAAGCCAATCCCATGCATCAGGAGTTGGCCTCGACCATTTACTCGGGCGCGGTCCGCCTGCACGAGATCGTGGACAGTATGCTCGACGTGGTCAAGATTGACAGCCGCGCGCTGCAGCTCTACCCCAAGCCTCTCTCTATACCGACGCTGATCCAGACGGTGAGCAATAGCTTTGCCAAGCCTTTGGAAGAGCGACGCCTGACGTTGACGATACAAGACATGAGCGACATGCCGGAGGTGGAAGCCGACCTGGACGCTTTGCGCAAAGTATTTTACCACCTGATCGTCAACGCCATCAAGTACACTCCCGACGGCGGCTCGATCACCATCTCGGGCCGCGCCATCGCCAGCGGCGATCAAGACCTGGGCGAAGGAATCGAAGTGGTCGTCAGCGACACGGGCATCGGCATTGATCTCCGCTTTCAAGAATTGATATTTGCCAAGTTTTACCAGACCGGCGAGCTGGCTTTGCACTCGACGAGCAAAACCAAATTCAAAGGCGGCGGGCCGGGCCTGGGGCTGGCGATCGCCAAGGGGATTATCGAGGCGCACGGGGGCAAGTTGTGGGTTAGCAGCTCCGGCTACGACGAAGAGACCTGCCCCGGCAGCCGGTTCCACGTATTCTTGCCGCTGCGTCAACGCGCGAGGCAGCCCGTCCAGAAAGCGGCAGATTGATCGAATTGGCGAATCGGCCAATTCAGAGTAAACTGTAGTCAGGTGGGGACACCGGGCTGCCCCGCTCATATCGCAAAGGAGGCGATCATGTTAAACTATCCTCTCAATCTATCGTTCAAGATCATTGCGTTCAACCCGCAAGTCAAGATCACCGACGCGGCCGGCCAGACGGTGCTGTACGTCAAGCAAAAGGCGCTGGCGCTCAAGGAGGCCGTCAAGGTCTTTGCCGACGAGGGCCAGCAGCGCGAGCTGTATGGCATCAAGGCTAACAAGATCATTGACTTTTCCGCCCAGTACAACATTACCACGCCCGCCGGGTCGGCGGTGGGCACGGTCAAGCGGCAGGGCATGAAGTCACTGTGGAAAGCGTCGTACAACATCCTGGACGCCGCCGGCGCAGAGGTCGGAGTGATCCACGAAGAAAACCCGTGGATCAAGGTGTTGGATGGCCTGCTCAGCGACATTCCCTTTGTGGGCATGTTCATCAACCCGGCCTACCTGGTTGACCTGCGCGGCCAGACCGTGCTGTATCTCAAAAAGCAGCCGGCCGTCATGGAGGGCAAATTCTCGCTGGAAAAGCGCGGCGAGTTTTCAGACGCCGATGAAGGGCTGCTGCTATCCAGCGTCATTATGATGGTGCTGCTGGAACGGTCGCGCGGCTGAGAATTCATCATGCCCCTTGCAAGACCTTTGCAAGGGGGCATCACACTCGAAAGGCAGTGGGATGAAACGCGGAACGATTTTTCTTTCGTTGGTTTTGATTCTCGTCGGCGCGTGGTTCCTGGCGGGCAACCTGGGCGTGCGGCTGCCCGGCATGGACGCCATGTGGCCCATCTTTCCGCTGGGCGCGGGGCTGCTGTTCCTGGGCGGCTATCTCTTGAATCGTCGCGATCCGGGGCTGCTGTTTGTCGGCCTGGCCGCCGCGCTCATCGGCGCGTTCTTTTTCTTGTTCACGCTGCGCCTGCCGCTGCCTGTGGCCGGGCTGCGGGAAGGCGTGCGGTGGGACGACATGGGCCGGCTGTGGCCGGCGTTCGTCGTCATCGGCGGTGTGTCGTTCATCGCGCTGTTCCTGGCCGAGCCAGGCCGCCCGTGGGCCTTGTTCAGCCTCGGCGCCCTCGCCGTCGTCGTCGGCTGTGTGGCGTTCCTCTTTACGCTGGGCTGGCTGCCCGGCGACATGGGGCGGCGGCTCGCGCAATTCTGGCCGGTCCTGCTGATCCTGGTCGGCCTGGCCGCGCTGCTGCAAGCGGTCGTCGGCAGGCCGCGTCCGCCCAAAGCCTGAGACGTATTGCGTGTTGCGTATTGCGTGACGGACTAGAATACGCAACACGTGGCACGCAAGTTTCATGTTGATCGGCATTGACAGCAGCCGGGCCGCGCGAGCGGAGCGCACCGGCACCGAGGCTTACTCGCTCCACCTCATCCGCGCCCTGCTGGCGGCTGCGCCGCAACATCGCTTCCGGCTGTATGCCGACCGCCCGCTGCCGCACGAGCTTGATGCGTCGAATGCCGAGCCGCGCGTCATGCCGTTCCCGCGCCTGTGGACGCACGCGCGGCTCTCGGCCGAGATGCTCACACGCCCTCCCGACGTGCTCTTTGTCCCGGCGCACGTCGTCCCGCTGATTCATCCGCGCACCGTCGTCACCGTCCACGATTTGGGCTATCTCTATTTTCCGCTGGCGCATCCTATCTCCGCGCGATTGTATCTCGACCTTTCCACGCGCTGGAGTGTGCGCGCTGCTGCGCGGGTCATCGCTGACTCGCAAGCAACAAAAGACGACCTCGTGCGCCGCTATAGAACCTCGCCGGACAAAATCAGCGTGGTCTATCCAGGCCGCGACGAGAGCCTGCGCCGCGTGGACGACCCGGCGGCGATAGAGGCCGTCAAGCGGCGCTACGGAATCCCCGGCGATTATCTGCTCTACCTTGGCACACTCCAACCGCGCAAAAACATCACGCGACTTGTCCAGGCGTTTTCAATCCAGTCCCAAATCTCTAATCTCGTATCTGCAAATCTGCAACTAGTTGTGGCGGGCGGAAAAGGCTGGCTGTACAATGACATCTATGCCGAGGTGAAGCGGCTGGGGCTGGAAGGTCAAGCGCTATTTCCGGGGCGGGTGGCCGAAGAGGACAAGGCCGCGTTGATTTCTGGCGCTGTGGCGCTGCTGCTCCCCTCGCTTTACGAAGGCTTTGGGCTGCCGGTCGTCGAAGCGATGCAGTGCGGCACGCCCGTCATCTGTTCTAACACGTCGTCGCTGCCCGAGGTCGCGGGCGAGGCGGCGCTGTTGGTTGACCCGACCGACGTCGGTGAACTGGCGCAGGCCATGTGGCGACTGCTCGACGATGCCAACCTGCGCCAGACGCTCGTCGAACGCGGCTACACCCAAGCGCAAAAATT
>CAYHAR010000079.1:0-16770 GCA_964354595.1 uncultured Anaerolineae bacterium
GCCACTCCCGCGATGCTAATTGACAGCGGGTGAGCGAAAATGACCGAAAGATGAGCACTCTGCCGTGTCAATGGTAAATTTGGCTTGTGTCGTGATCCCGCTGGGGATAGTAAGGTAGCCGCGGGGACGACGGGCGTCACTTCCACATGTGACATCACGACACAACTGGCAAAAATCACCCCATTGTGTCAGCTCAAGACCTAGCTTTCACGGTTCTGGAAGGCATTTTCGTTTTTTGAGGCCCATTTTTATCAGTTTCCACTGAGCGGCACAGAGGGGAGCGATTCTTGTGAGATTCACCCACTGAGTTTGGATAGGTAGCTGTCATGCGAGAGACACGCCCCACTCAGCTACTCAGTGCGATACCAGGTCGCTCAGGACATCGCAGCACAACCCGGCTCCATCAACACCGCCTTTGTCGAACGCATCAACCTCACTCTCCGTCATGCCTTGGCCGCTCTCTCTCGCCGCTCGTGGGCCACGGCTCAATTGTCCGGCGAACTCGTGGTGCACCTCCACTGGTGGCGCGCTTATTATCACTTCTGCCGCTCTCATCAGTCTTTACGTCTCAAACTCGATGTACCTCAAGCCCGTCGGGGTGTTCAGACGCCGCGTCGGTTCTTGCCCCGCACCCCTGCGATGGCGGTGGGTCTCACTGATCATATTCGGTCCGTGCAGGAGTTGTTGGCTTTCCCCGTGGGCTAACGTCTGTCCCACCGGCCGGCGGCGTTTGCCTACCGTCGGAAAAACGAGAGCCCATCACGGCTCTCAAAATAACGCAACACCTCGCCTGTCCTCTCCCTTGACGCAGAATTATCCCACGTCAAAAATGGTAGCACCAGTGAATAGAGTGATGAGCCAGACACCCTGCCACTCCGGTCAAGCACTCGTCTTGACTAGGTTTTCGTCAACCACGCGGTTGGCTGTGCTGTGCGTGTTGTTGCAGGTGATAGATTTCATCATACGGCAGTTGCCCACCTCCCTGCCAGTCCTCCCCTGCGGGCCGTGCGAGCGCGAAGCGTTTTGCCTCACACGGCTCTTTCGTAAGGGCCCCACTTACTTGCGCTGTCACCGACGCGAGTCGGCAATCGCCGCGCAATCAAAACCTGATTGCACGTTCAATAGTTGCTCGCTTTGCGTCGCCGAACGCATCCGCGATTGACCTGTCATGTCGAGCTTGTGCTTCGCGCACACTCTTATCGGCCGGGGTCCTATCGGCGTTGCGCGCCGGCCGAGGCCGCTACCGTGGCGATAGCCAGCGCGCGACATCCGGGGCGTGATAGGTGATGATGAGATCGGCCCCAGCCCGCTTGATGGCGGTCAGGATTTCCAGCGTGACGCGCTGCTCGTCAATCCAGCCGTTGGCGGCGGCGGCCTTGACCAGGCAGTATTCGCCCGAGACGTTGTAAGCCACCAGCGGCAAGTCGAAACGCTGCCTGGCTTTGGCAATCACATCCAGGTAGGGCAGCGCCGGTTTGACCATGATCAAGTCTGCGCCTTCCCGGATGTCCAGCTCGATTTCGCGCAACGCCTCACGCGCGTTGGCGGGATCCATTTGATGCGAGCGCCGGTCGCCGAACTGGGGCGCGGACGCGGCGGCCTCACGGAATGGGGAATAAAAGCCGCTGGCATACTTGGCCGAATACGCCAGGATGGGGGTGTCGGTAAAACCTGCCTGATCGAGCGCGCGGCGAATCGCCCCCACGCGCCCGTCCATCATGTCGCTCGGCGCAACCAAGTCGGCTCCCGCGCGAGCGTGGCTCACGGCCTGCTGCGCCAGCAGGTCGAGCGTCTCGTCGTTGAGCACCTTGCCATCGCGGATGCAACCGCAATGTCCGTGCGACGTGTACTCACACAGGCACACGTCCGTGATGATGACCAACTCGGGCGTCACGCGCTTGATGGCGCGAATCGCTTCCTGCACGACGCCGCGCTCGTCCCACGCCGCGCTGCCGCACTCGTCCTTGAGCGAGTCGTCAATGACGCCAAAGAGCAGCACGGCGGGGATGCCCAAAGAAGCGACCTCTTGAATCAGCCCAGGCAGGCGATCCACCGACCAGCGATATTGACCTGGCATGGCCGCAATCTCTTGTTGGATGTGCCTGCCGCTGGACACAAAGATGGGATAGATGAAATCTTGCACGCTGATTTCAGTCTCGCGCACCAGGCTGCGCAAGGCCGCATTCTGGCGCAGCCGGCGCAAACGGACAGTGGGAAAGGCTGAAGGCGAAAGGCGAAAGGATGAATCCGTCATGACATCAACTCTCCTGAAAATGAGCCGCGAGAGCGGCGACGAGTCCTTCTAGTGTGTACTCGTCCGCCGCCACATCAACCGGCAGACCCAACTCACGGGCGGTTTGAGCAGTGATGGGCCCGATGCAGGCGACACACGGCATGTCCGCGAAGCGCGTCGAGTGTCGAATGTCGAGTGCGTGGACCAGGCCCCGCACCGTGGACGAGCTGGTAAAGGCGATGACATCTATATGATTCTGCTCGAGCAGGGCGCGTATTTCTCTGGCGCGAGGGTCTCCAGCATCGGCTGTCACCGTGCGATAAGCGATCGCTTCGTCCACCCGTGCGCCCTTGGCGCGCAAGCCCTCGGCTAACGCCTCACGGGCAATGCCGGCGCGAGGGAGCAAGATGCGCTGACCCGACACGTCGCCAATGCCTGCGACGATGGCTTCTGCCACGTATTCACCTGGAACGAAATCGGCGCGCAGACCGTGCGCGGCCAGTTCCTCGGCGGTGGCCGGGCCGATGGCGCACAGGCGTGTGCCGCCGAACGCGCGCGCATCGCGTCCCCTCGCCTGCAACCGCGACCAAACGGCCTTGACTCCATTGACGCTGGTAAAGATGACCCAATCGTAATGGCAGCTCAAGGCTTGGTCGAGAGGCGCGGTGTCTTCTACCGGCGCAATCCGAATGACGGGAAACTCGATTGGCTCGGCGCCTTGCGACTTGAGCAGCGCCGATAATTCGCCGGCCTGTTCACGCGCTCGCGTGACGAGGATGCGCTTGCCGAATAGCGGACGATTTTCGAACCAGCGCAGTTTCTCGCGCAGCGTGACGACCTGGCCCACGATCAGCACGGCGGGCGGCTCTACTCTCCGGCCTCGTTCCACGATATCGCCCAGCGCGCCGGTCACCGTCTCTTGCTGAGGCGTCGTCCCCCAACGCACCAATGCCGCGGGCGTCTCGGGCGCGTGTCCTGCTTCGAGCAATGAGGCCACAATGCTTTCCAGGTTCTCCACGCCCATCAGGAACACTAGCGTATCTGCGGTAGCCAGTAAAGAGTGGACGCCCAAAGGGCGGGAGAGTGTAGAGTGTGCCTGATAATGGCCCGTGAATACGGCAAACGACGACGCAACGCCACGATGCGTCACCGGAATGCCTGCATAGGCTGGAACAGCGACCGCGCTGGAAACACCGGGAACCATCTCGAATGAAATGCCCGCCTCGACGAGGGCAAGCGCTTCTTCGCCGCCGCGTCCAAAGACAAACGGGTCGCCACCTTTGAGTCGCACGACGATTTTGCCTTGGCGCGCTCTTTGCACGAGCAAAGCGTTAATCTCGGACTGGGGCAGTATATGCTCACTACTTGCTTTGCCCACATAGATTCGCTCGGCCTGCGCCGGCGCGTAGTCGAGCAGCGCAGGCGAAATCAGGCGATCATGGATCACGACATCGGCGCGCCGCAAGCATTCGATGCCTCTCAAAGTGATTAAGCCAGGGTCGCCCGGCCCCGCGCCGACGAGGTACACCTTGCCGCTCATACTATGAGAATCTCCTTGCCGCCCTGTGCCAACAGGCGCTGCGCCAATGCCGGTCCTATCGTTTTGGCGTCGGCGAGGTTGCCCGTCATTTCACTGCGCACAACGCGCTTGCCATCCGGCGAGGCGATGAGGCCGCGCAAGCGCAAATCGGCATCACGGGTTTCTCCATACGCGGCGACGGGCACATGGCAGCCGCCGCCCAGAGCGCGCAGGAAAGCGCGTTCGGCGGTCGTGGCCGCGCGGGTAGGCGCGTGATCCAGAGCCGCCAACAACTGCCGAGTGTGAGTGTCGTCCTCGCGCATTTCCACCACCAGTGCACCTTGTCCCACAGCGGGCAGCATGATGTCCACGGGCAGGTATTCGGTCACGCGGTCGGCCTGTCCCAATCGCAGCAGGCCCGCGACAGCCAAGACAATCGCATCATATTCTTCCGTCGACGCCTTGCCCAAGCGGGTGTCCACATTGCCGCGCAGACCGCGGATGTGCAAATCGGGGCGATGCGCCAAGAGTTGCGCCGCGCGGCGCAGGGAACTGGTGCCGACCTTGGCGCCCAGCGGCAAGTCATCCAGTCCCAGGCGCAGTCGAGACACGAGACCATCCCGCACATCCTCGCGCTCCGTGATCGCCCCAATCGTCAAGCCACACGGCAAATCCGTGGGCAAATCCTTGAACGAATGGACCGCGAGGTGAATCTGACTGGAGAGCAGAGCCGTTTCGATCTCGCGCGTAAAAAGTCCCTTATCGCCAATCTGTGGCAAGGGGACGTCCGAGACGACATCGCCCTTGGTGGTGATGTGCTGAATGACTATTCCAAGCTCGGGATAAAGCATCCTCAGCCTGGCCGCAACCCATTCAGCTTGCCACAGCGCCAGCCTGCTTGAGCGTGTGCCGATAATGATTTTGTTCATGGACAAGGATGAACACAGATTTGATTTGAATTCGTGTTCATCCGTGAAATCCGTATCCAAAAGTTTGCAGTACTGTCTCGGCTTCTTGTCGCGCTTCAACGAGTTTGCCTTTGCGCAAGAGCGGCAGCAAGGCATCAATCAGTTCGCGCCAGAACGCCTCGCGCTTTTCGGCGGGAAGGCTGGCTTGCACGCGCAGCCTGAATTCGGCCAGGTTGTCCGCAAGCAGCTCGTACTCTGGCCCGATGGCGGCTTCGAGTTCTCGCCGTAGATGTTGGGCGAGCGCCGGACTCGAACCGCCCGTGCCAATCGCGATGGTCACCTTGCCACGCCGCACCACGGCCGGCGCGTGGAACGTGCAGCGCGCCGGATCGTCCACGACGTTGATCAAACAGCCACGCTCCTGGGCCTCTTGCCACACAGCCTGATTCACTTGCTTATCGTCGGTGGCGGCGATGACCAGCCGCGCATGGCCCAAGTCACCCGGCTGATAGGCGCGCGGCAAGACGAGGATGCGACCTTGCGCGGCCATCTCTTGCAGCAGCGGCGCAAGCTGCGGGCTGATCACTGTGACGCGCGCGCCCGCCGCCAACAGCCCCTCGATTTTGCGCGCGGCCACTTGGCCGCCGCCGATGACGATCACGCCGTCTTGCAGGTTCGTCAGCACGATGGGATAGTTGCTCATGGCGTTTGATTATACTACGGAATGGCTTGACACCTTGTCCCAAAGCCGCTAAACTCTAGCCGCGAGGAATATCCCATGCCGGAACAAGCCACCCGACAAGATACGTGCGGCGAACTGGAATCCATCATCACACAAGAGCGCGAGCTGCGTGAGATGCTGGTGCGGCGCAACCACGAGCTGTCCGCTTTGAATGCGGTCGCCACCGTCGTCACTCGACCTTTCCACTTGAACGAGCTGTTGACCACTGCGCTGGACAAGGTTTTGCAGGTCACGGGCGTGGACGTCGGCTCGGTCTATTTGCTGAGCGAAGAGACCGGCGGTCTTGAACTGCAAGCGCACCTGGGCGCGTCGGAAGAAACGGCTCAGGCGATGAATCGCTTGCACCTCGACGACAGCGGCTGCGGCGGCGTCATCGAACGCGGCGAGCCGATCGTGATCCCCGACATCAACTTGTACCGCGCCAGCGCCAGGCGTACGCTGAATCGGGCGGGATTGTCTTCGCTGGTACACGTGCCACTCGTCAGCCGAGGCGTGCCGCTGGGGACGCTGTGCGTGGCGACCAAGACGCCGCGCGATTTTGCGCCGGACGAAGTGAGCCTCATCATGGCGATTGGCAACCAGATCGCGGTGGGCGTGGAAAACGCGCGGCTGTATGAGGAACTGGCGCGGCGCGAGCAACTGCGCGGCGAGCTGCTGGAAAAAGTCATCACCGCGCAAGAGGAAGAGCGCAAGCGCATTGCCCGTGAGCTGCACGACGACACCAGCCAGGCGCTGTCTGCGTTGATGTACTTGCTCGAAGCTGCGGAAGCGACATGCAACGCACCCGAGACCAAGCCTTCTCTCACCGCCATGCGCCAGCGCGTCACGCAAATCTTGGAAGGCGTCCACAAGCTGATTTTTGATTTGCGGCCCAGTATGTTAGATCACCTGGGCTTGTTTGTGGCGTTGCGTTGGTACGCGGAAACGCATCTCGAATCCGCCGGCATTCGACTGCGCCTGGAAGAAAGAGGCACGCTGCGGCGTTTGCCGGCGCAGGTCGAGACCGCGCTCTTTCGCGTGGTGCAAGAGGCTCTCAATAACATTGCCAAGCACGCCGGAGCGCGCAATGTTCGGATGACGTTCGATTGCCGCGACGGCGTGGTAGGCATTGACGTGCAAGACGACGGCCTCGGCTTTGACCTGGCCGAGGTTGCACGCTCGACTGATCAGCGGCGTGGACTGGGTCTCGTCGGGATGCAGGAACGGATCGGGCTGCTGGGCGGACAGATCAGCGTCACCTCGACGCCCGGCGAAGGCACGCACATCTCGATGCGTGTGCCCGTGGAACAAGCATGATGGACAAGATTCGCGTGGTCTTGGCCGACGATCACGCCATTCTGCGCGAAGGATTGCGTTCGCTCCTTTCGCTGCAAGAGGATATTGACGTCATTGGTGAGGCGAGCGACGGTCAGGCTGCCATCGAGCTAGTGAGTCGGCTTCGACCGGATGTGGTGGTGATGGATATTGCCATGCCCGTCATGGATGGCCTTGAGGCGACCCGCCGCTTGAAGCAGGAACATCCCGAAACGCGCGTGCTTATCCTTACGCAGCACGACAACCGCGAGTATGTGTTCTCGCTTTTGCAGGCGGGCGCGTCCGGTTATGTGCTCAAGCGCGCGGGCGGCGCCGAAGTTATTACGGCGATTCGCAGCGTGTTTAACGAGGGCGCCTTCCTGCCGCCTGGGATCGCGCGTGAGGTGATGGAGCGCTACATTCAACACCCGCATGAAGGGACAGGCCGTCCTCGCTTGACTGAGCGCGAAAAAGAGGTGCTGCGCCTGATCGCTGAAGGCAAGAGCAACAAAGAGATCGCCGAGTCATTGTGCCTGAGCATCAAGACGGTTGCCGCTCACCGCGCCAACATCATAGAAAAGCTGGACATTCACAGCCGCGCCGAATTGGTCAAGTATGCGATTCGGCAAGGGTTGACGAGTGTCTAGCCCTGTCATCAAAATACTCTTAACACCCTACTTCAAAATAGGTCATTTACCTATTCCCTTCCTCTGTCTCGTCCTGTAAAATCAACAGTGCTTTGGTGTCTTGCTGACCACCTCAGCCTCGGTGATGGGGTACCACACTCCGGCGCAGTCTGTTTCCAATCGAGTGACGAGTGCTTTCGGAAAGTCTGATAGTCGGATATTACCATAACGAACCTCATGAAGTGTGTGCGTTGGGGGTAAAACAGCAAGAGCCGCTATGGGCCACTGCCCGCTCAAACGGGAAAAAGCCTGCTCTGACTTTCCGAAAAGACTCTGACTCGAAAGGAGGTGCGGAGCGATACGACTGACGATGCACAGTGTGTCGCGTCCTGCGACACGCAGTCCCTCAGCTCTTTGATCAACTCCACGGAGGTCATCTATGGCAGAATCAGAAACGCCTTTACTTGACGATCTGGAGAACGGCCCCTGGCCCAGCTTCGTCAAAGATATAAAGGACGCCGCTCAAGACAGTCCCGCCGCCGCCGACTTGCTGCGCCAGTTGGAAAAATCGTATCAAGACAGGATCGGCCACTGGAAGCATGGCGGCATCGTCGGCGTCAAGGGCTATGGCGGCGGCGTCATCGGACGCTACACCGACTCGCCTGAGGAATTTCCTGGCGTGGCGCACTTTCACACGCTGCGCGTGAATCAGCCGTCAGGCTGGTTCTATACGACCAAGGCCTTGCGCAACCTATGCGACGTGTGGGACAAGCACGGCAGCGGGTTGACCAACTTTCACGGCGCGACGGGCGACATTATCTTGCTCGGCACCAAGACCGATCAGCTTCAACCTTGTTACGACGACCTAGCCGAGATCGGCTTTGACCTGGGCGGGTCGGGGTCGGCGCTGCGCACGCCGAGCGCGTGCGTCGGCCCAGCGCGCTGCGAGTATGCGTGTATTGACAGCCTGGACCTGTGCCACAAGATCACCACGACTTTTCAGGATCAGATCCACCGGCCCATGTTCCCCTACAAGTTCAAGATCAAGATCAGCGCGTGCGCCAACGACTGCGTCGCTTCCATCGCGCGCTCCGACCTCTCGATCATCGGCACGTGGAAAGGGAACATTCGGATTGATCAGGACGCCGTGCGACAATACGCCGGCGACGGCATGGACATCCGCGCCGAAGTGATTGACCTGTGCCCGACCAAGTGTATGGCGTGGGATGGCAGTTCGCTTTCGATTGACGACGGCGAGTGCAATCGTTGTATGCACTGCATCAACTTGATGCCCAAGGCGCTGCGGCAGGGTCAGGAAAAAGGCGCCACACTCCTCATCGGCGGCAAAGCGCCCATCGTGCATGGCGCGCTGTTGGGCTGGGTCATCGTCCCGTTTATACAAGTCGTCCCGCCCTACGCCGAAGTGTTTGACGTGATTCAAAAGATTTTTGACTGGTGGGATGAGAACGGCAAGATGCGCGAGCGAGTGGGCGAACTTGTCAACAGGCTTGGCATGAGCCGCTTCCTGCGCGACATGGGCCTCAAGCCCTCGCCGCAGATGGTCAAGCGGCCGCGCGCAAATCCCTATTACTTTTGGCGCGAGGGGGTGTGAGATGTCAACTCGAACTGACTTTGGGCCGCCTGATTTCCATCAATTCCTTCCACCCGTCGTGCAAAAGAACTATGGGCAGTGGCTGTATCACGAGCGCGTCAAGCCTGGCCTGCTCAAGCACGTCGCCAAATCGGGCGACGAGCTGTACACGGTGCGCGTCGGCTCGGAGCGACTGCTCAGCACCGATCACGTGCGCGAGATTTGCGACGTGGCCGACCGGTACTGCGAGGGTTACGTCCGCTTCACTAGCCGCCACAACATCGAGTTCCTTGTCTCGGACAAGGCCAAGGTCGAGCCGCTGCTGGCTGACCTCAAGTTGCGCGGCTGGCCCGTCGGCGGGACGGGTCACTCGATCACCAACATTGTTCACACGCAAGGCTGGATTCACTGCCACACGCCCGCGACGGATGCCTCCGGCATCGTCAAGGCGGTGATGGACGAACTGTACCAGTACTTTGGCACGATGGACTTGCCCGCGTGCTGCCGCATCTCGCTGGCGTGCTGCCTCAACATGTGCGGCGCGGTGCATTGCTCCGACATCGCCATCCTGGGCATCCATCGCAAGCCGCCGCGTGTGAACGACGATCTCGTAAGAACAAAGTGCGAGCTGCCCAACGTCATCGCGGCTTGCCCCACCGGCGCGATCCGGCCCGACCCCAAGACCAAGTCGCTCGTCGTGAATGAAGACAAGTGCATGTACTGCGGCAACTGCTATACCATGTGCCCCGGCATGCCGGTGGCCGATGGCGAAGGCGACGGCATTTCGATCTGGGTGGGCGGCAAGGTCTCGAATGCGCGCAGCGCGCCCATGTTCTCGCGCCTCGTCATCCCGTACCTGCCCAACACTCCGCCGCGCTGGCCGGAGACGGTGGCCGCGGTCAAGAACATCGTGGAGACGTGGGCCGCGCACGCGCACAAGCATGAGCGCATGGGCGAGTGGATCGAGCGCATCGGCTGGGAACGCTTTTTCGATCTGACGGGCATCCCGTTCACCGAGCAGCTCATTGACGACTATACGCACGCGTCGGAAACGTATCGAAGCACCGCCGCGTTCAAGTGGTCGTCTTCTTCGACCGCCGTCGCTTCGAGCGAAAGGCGCGTCGCCGCCGTGGCCGAGAAAGAAGTTCAAGTCAGCCCAGAGCTTTTGGAACAGATTCTCGCATTGTTCCACAAGCGCAACAAGATGATGACGGCCCGCGACGTGGCATCGGGGCTGGGGCTGGAGCACGCGCTGGCGAACAAGGCGCTCACCGTGCTGGTGAACGAGGGGCGACTCGAATTCACGTCATACGGCGGCGCGACGTTCATCAAGTTGCCAGACAGCAATTCGTAACCCTGTACTGCATACTGCGTACTATGCAATACGCAGTATGCGCTAGGAGTAAGTCATGCCATTCATCGAGCACAACGGACAACAAATCGAAGTGGACGAGGACGGCTTTATCACGGATCCTGCCGCGTGGAACCAAGACATGGCCCGCTTTTTGGCCGACCACGAAGAAGGCATCAAGGAACTGACCGAGGATCATTGGAAAGTCATCTACTATCTCAACAAGTATTACAAAGAGTTCGGCGTCGCGCCGATGATCCGCAAGCTGTGCAAGGAAACGGGCTTTCAACTCAAATACATCTACGAGTTGTTCCCCAGCGGCCCCGCCAAGGGCGCGTGCAAGATTGCGGGCTTGCCCAAGCCGACGGGCTGCGTCTAGCTTCCACGGCCGCAGACGATAGGCCGCAGACCGCGGCTGGTGAAGACCAACTGCGGTCTGCGGCCTAGGAGCGCGTTTGGAGTGCGGGTATGACCGTTGCGGATGTGGTCTCTTTCTTTCTCATTGCTTTTGCTTATCTTGCGCTGGCGATCTTTCTGGCCGGTGTGGCGTACCGGATTTATCTGTATGCCCAAGCGCCCGCGCCGTTCAACATTGCGCTCACGCCTGCGCCCAAGACGGCGGGCGGCGTCATCGCTCGCTTGACCGGCGATGTGCTGCTGTTTCAAAATCTGTTTCGGGCCGACAAGGTTTTGTGGGCGGGTAGTTGGGTCTTTCACGCCAGCCTGTTCATCACGCTGACATGGCATCTGCGCTATTTCCTGTATCCCGTGCCCGAGTTCGTTATGTTCATGCAGCCGCCCGCCGTCTATACCGGCTATCTCTTGCCGATTGCGGCGGTGTATCTCTTTTGGCGGCGGCTGGCTTCGCTGCGCGAGTTTTACACGTCGGGCCTGCCGGACTATGGCGCGCTGATTTTGCTCGGCGGCATCGCGGGGACGGGCTTGCTCGTGCATTACGTGGCGCGCGCGTACCTGGTGGACATCAAAGCGTTTGCGCTGGGATTGGTCACGCTGCGCCCCGTCGCCCCGCCGATGCACCCGATTTTCATCTTTCACTTTTTGCTCGTGTGCCTGCTCTTGATTTACTTTCCGTACAGCAAGTTGATGCACGCGGGCGGTCTGTTCTTTAGCCCCACACGCAACCAGACGTACGACCTTGCCAGGCGGCATGTCAATCCATGGAATTAGACCGCAGACCCAAGACGGCCGACCGCAGAGGTGCAGTTCCGGCGGTCAGCAATTTGCAGTCATAGAGGACAGAGAATGACCTTCAAGGTCGACACACCCGCCTTGCAAGAGGGCGCGACAGAAAAACTGACTTGCTATCCGTGCAAACCCAAGGACATGGCGCCGATTGATTTGCCCACGGCGCGGGTCAAGCACTGGCAGCGTGAGGCCATCAAGAAATTTGGCGAGCTGCTGGAAAAATACCGCTCGCTCCAGGTTTACATGGACATTTGCGTGCGCTGTGGTGCGTGCGCGGACAAGTGCCAGTTCTATCTGGGCACAGGCGACCCGAACAACATGCCCGTCGCGCGCGCCGAACTGCTGCGCAAGGTCTATCGCCGCTATTTCACGCCGGAAGGCAAATTGTTTGGCAGCCTGGCCGATGCCGCCGACTTGACCGAGGAGGTGCTCAAAGAGTGGTACACCTACTTTTACCAGTGCTCCGAATGTCGCCGCTGTTCGGTCTTTTGTCCGTACGGGATTGACACGGCAGAAATCACGATGGCCGCGCGCGAGATTATGGCCTCCATCGGCGTGGCGACCAAGTACGTCACCGAGGTCGTCGCCAAAGTCTATGAGCGCGGCAATAACCTGGGCATCCCCGCGCCCGCGTGGCTCGACAACTGCCAGTTCCTCGAAGAAGAACTCAAAGAAGAGACGGGCAAGGACATCCGTCTGCCCGTAGACGAACAAGGCGCGGATGTGCTGCTTGTGATGCCTTCGGCGGACAATTTTGCCAACACCGATACGATGATGGCGTATGCCAAGCTGTTCTACGTGTTGGGCATTTCGTGGACGACGAGCACCTATTGCAACGAGGGCGGCAACTTTGGCCTCTTTCTCAACTATGCCAATCTCAAAAAGGTGAACCAGCGCATCGTGGACGCGGCGCGCGCACTGCGCGTCAAGCGCGTCATTTGGGGCGAGTGCGGCCACGCGTGGCGCGCGGGCATTTTCACCGATACGCTCAACGGCCCGATGGATTTTCTCGATCCGCCGTACCCCGTTCACATCTGCCAGTTTACCGCTGACTATATCCGCCGTGGCGCGTTCAAGATTGACAAGTCGGCTAACGACGATGTGCTCGTGACGTATCACGACCCGTGCAATCCCGCGCGCGCGGGCGGCCTGATCCAAGAGCCGCGCGAGATGATTCGCGCCACGTGCAATCGCTTTGTCGAAATGCCCGCCAACACGATCCGCGAAAAGACATTTTGCTGCGGCGCGGGCGGCGGATTGCTCACCGACGAGATCATGCCGATTCGCATGGCGGGCGGCAGGCCGCGCGCCGAGGCCGTGCGCTTTGTGGGCGCGGATTACCTTGCCACGCCGTGCGCCATCTGCAAGGCGCAACTGCCCGAAGTGATGAAGCATCATCAGGTTAAGGTTAAGGACGAGGTTGTGCGGGTGGGCGGCGTGCATGATTTGTTGGGCAAAGCATTGGTGCTATGAAACCTCTATTTTCAAATCCAGCCCGCAAGTGGCTTACCGGGTTAGTGGTGAGCTTGGTCGTTTTGGCGATTGTGCTTGCGCTGGTCAGCCAGCCGATGCCGGAGCGGCCGGTCAGGGATGGGACGGGGCCGCTTGCGGTGCGGCTTGACCCAGGCGTGCCTGCGCCGACGACGCACAGCCCGCTCGACTGGTGGCAGGCCAATCATCCGACTGTGGTCAATAACGGCGACTTGGGCCAGCAGGATTGCCTGTATTGCCACAACCCGAACAAGTCGTGCAATAATTGCCATAGTTACGTTGGCGTCAAGCAGATTAGTGGACAGTGGTCAGTGGTGAGTGGTCAGTAACTAACCACTGAACCGGAGTAAGCGGATGCAGCAAACACAGGCAAGACCATCTCGACTGATGAACCGGCGCGGATTTTTACTGACGCTCCTGGGTGGATTGGGCGCGGCGTGGGCCGGATTCATCGTCCAACGCCAGTTCCTTTCGCCCACCCAGGCCCAGGCCAAAGCGGTCGAGGTTCCACTCGCCGAATTGTCCGTGGGCGGCGTCAAGCAGATCAGCTATCAAAACAATCCGGTGCTCGTGATGCGCGCGCCAGAAGGCGTCGTGGCAATGTCCATGGTCTGCACACATCTAGCCTGCAAAGTGCAATGGCAAGAGGGCAAACAAGAATTCTATTGCCCCTGCCATCAAGGCAAGTTCGACCGCAACGGCGAGGTCATCTCTGGCCCGCCGCCCGTGCCGTTAGAGCGAGTGCCGGTCAAGGTGTTGCAGGACAAGGTTGTGGTAGGTGAAGCATGATGCGGCAAACGTCAAATGTCAAATGTCAAATGTCAAAGCGGCGTACCGCAATCCGCACGCTTTGTGCGAAATCCGAAATCGCCTGGATATTGGCTTGCGTCGTCATCACGGCGCTGGCCGCATTGGCAATTGCAGTACCATCACAGGCCATGCCGGAATATGCCACCCAGTTGGGCGAGCCGTGCGCCACGTGCCACATCGGTCCGGCGGGCGGCGGATTGCGCACCGCGCGGGGGCAGGCATGGGTGGCGCAGGAAAAGCCGGGCGCAGTGCCTTCTATAGAAGATTCAATGAAATTGCTGGGCGTCAAGACGAGCATCAATCCCGCTGATTACGCGCCGGCTCCCTTGCCGCGCCCGGCGCCCAAGTCTTTGAACGCTGAACAATCACCGCGCGACAATTGGCAAGCGTGGTTATCGAACTATGATGGTAATTGAGGGATGGTTCTCACCACCAAGACACCAAGCCACACAGGCAAAGTTTTTGTTTTGTGTTCTTGATGGTTAAAGACGTGTAGGACGAATCGCGCATGGTCAAACTGACACGACGAGATTTTCTCAAAATCGGGGCAGGCGCGGCGGCAGTTGGTGCGGCGAGCTATCTTTGGCGTCCAGACCTGACTAGCTTGACGCAAACTCGCGCAGCCGTCCAAGGCGTCGAGACGCGCAAGTATACCGTGTGCGCGCTGTGTCCTTCCGGCTGTGGATTGGACGTGCGCGTGGTGGACGGGCGCGCCGTCAAGGTGGAAGGCAACGCGCTGCATCCGGTCAATCAGGGCGTGTGCTGCCCCAAGGGTCAAGCCTCGCTCGAGATGCTCTACAGCCCAGAGCGCTTGCCTGGCCCCCTGCGCAGAAAAGCTGCGCGTGGAAAATCGGCCAGCAATCCTGCCGACTGGGAACGCATTGCGTGGGATGATGCGCTTGGGCTTGTGAGTGGCAAGCTCAAAGAACTGCGCGACGCCGGTCAGGCGCACACGGTCGCGCTGATGCACGGCGAGACGCGCGGGCAGATGCGCCCGCTGATGCAGCGCTTTATGGCTGCGTATGGCTCGCCCAATCTCATCGCGCAAGAAGCGATGGACACGCAGGCTGCGCGGCTGGCGATGCTCCTCACACAAGGCATCAACAGCTATCCCGTGTACGATTTGGAAAACTGCCGCTATTTGATTTCATTTGGCGGCAGTCCGGTCGAAGCGGGCCGCCATGTGATGCGAAACATTTCCGGCATCTCGACCATGCGGCGCGGCCAGCCCAATCGCGGCAAGCTCGTCGTCGTGGATTCGCGGCTCAACGTGACGGCGGGCAAGGCCGACGAATGGATTCCGCTTCGCCCGGGCACGCTTGGCGCGCTCGCGCTGGGCATCGCCAATGTGCTCATCAAGGCCGGTTTTTACGATAAAGAATTTGTCGAGCATTACACCTTTGGCTTTGAGGATTTCTCGGACGCGCAAGGTCGCCCGCATCGCGGCTGGAAAAGCCTGGTCATGGACGAGTACCCGCTCGAGCGTGTCGCGGCGATTACGGGCGTGCCGGGCGGGACGATTGCGCGCATCGCGGGCGAGTTTGGCACGAGCCGGCCAGCCGTGGCGATGTTGCCGACGGGCCGCATGTCGCTGTCTTCTGGCAATGGCTTGTTCACGGCAATGGCGATTCACGCGCTCAACGCTCTCGTCGGCTCGATTGAAACGGCGGGCGGCGTGCAGGTTCAGCAGTATCCGACGCTGGCCGATTGGCCCGAGCTGCCTGCTGACCCCATCGCCAAAAAGGGCCGCGCGATGGAGCGCGTGGACGGCGCCGGAAGCGACTATCCACTTGCGCTCTCGGTCTATCAAAACATGGACGACCACATCGCGAGCGGCAGGCCGTATCCCATTAACGCGCTTTTGCTCTATCGCGCCAATCCTGTTTTTGATACACCGCGAGGTCAACGTCTCGCTGATGTGCTGACTCGTGTTCCGTTCGTTGTGAGCTTTGCGTCGGTGCTCGACGAAAGCGCGGTGCATGCCGATCTCATCCTGCCCGAGTCTACGTTCTTTGAGACGTGGCAAGATGATTTGGTCGAAGGCACAGGTTATCCTGGCGTGGCGCTCGCGCAGCCGGTGGTGCATCCGATGCACGACACGCGCAACGCGGGTGATGTGGTGCTGGCCGTCGCGCAAGCCATCGGCGGCTCGGTGGCGCAAGCGTTGCCGTGGGCGAATGTGCACGAGATGCTTCAACACCGCTACGCCAAGCTCGACATTTCGTGGGACGAGCTCAAGAGCAAAGGCGTGTGGTCGGGGTTGGTGTATCACGGGGCCGGACGCGGCAGCCAAGCCTGGAACGATGTGGTCGGACGTGACCGGCTGGCCGCGCCCAAGGATGGCCGCTTTGATTTCTTTTCGCGTGAGCTCTACGCGCTCGGCGCAGCGGATGACCGCGCGTGCCTGCCGCACTTTGAGTTGCCAATCGAAAGCGCCAAATCGGGCGAGTATCCTTTCCTGCTCATCAGCCAGGAGATGATGACAAACACTCGCGGCTGGGGCGGCACGCTGCCTTCGGTTCAAGAATGCTATGGCTTGCAGATGAAATCGCGCTGGGAAAGCTGGGTCGAGTTAAACCCCGAAGCGGCCACGGCGTTGGGCATCCAGGATGGCGACGCAGTGTGGGTGGAATCGGTTGAGGCAAAGGTCAAGGTCAAGGCTAAGGTCTATGCGGGTATCTGGCCGAACGCGGTGCATATCCCCTATGGGCAGGGCCACGTCTCGCTGATCCAGTGGGGGCGCTTTGAGGAAAAGATGCCGCACGCCATCGGCGCGAATCCGCTGACGCTGGCAGACGACAAGCCGGAAAAACTGGCGGGGCTGGTGACGGCATTTCCAACTCGCGTAAAGGTTTATCGAGCTTGAAAGTGGAACCTTACCACCAAGACACAAAGAACACGAAAATTTCCCAGTGTCTTGGTGGCGAGAAAGAGGAACCATGACGCGTTGGGCAATGGTGATTGACCTCGACAAGTGCATCGGCTGCCAGGCGTGTACCC
>CAYHAR010000080.1:0-16669 GCA_964354595.1 uncultured Anaerolineae bacterium
GCGGCCATCCCCGGGTTTCGTTCGCCGCGTGGGGAGCGCGGGCGCGCGAGATCACGGAAGGACATTCGCTCGATTTCGAGCTGGGAGAAGAATCGCCGCTCGCCAGGGTGTACGATCTGGATGGGTGGGTTCTGCTGCTTGGCGTGGGGCACGCCAACAACACATCGCTGCATTTGGCGGAATATAGGGCCTCGTACCCTGATCGCAAGATGGTAGAGACGAGAGCGCCGATGCTCGTGAATGGACGGCGAGAATGGGTGACGCTGCGCGACATTGAGCTGGACGAATCTGATTTCGACGAGATCGGCGAGTGCTGGGCGCGGGTGACAAATTGTGTCCAAAGTGGTCCCATCGCGGGCGCAAAGGCTTTGTTCATGCCGCAACACGCATTGGTGGATTTTGCGGTGACGTGGATGAATGAGAATCGGCGCTCTCAGAGTACGCCGTAGGATAGCCTGGTAGTGAGAATAGAAAGGAGCATGATTCGTGAACAAGCCCTGGAGCGAACTGACCTGTCGGGGGCAGGCGTTTCGGTTGCGTCGCCTGGCGCTCAATGCCCTCGAACAGTATGACCTTCCAGTCGCTCGACTGCGTCTGATCACCAACAGTTTCAATGGGATCTTTCGAGTAGATACCATCACAGGCGCAAAACACATCCTCCGGGTGACGTTGCCTGAAGGCTTCCATGGCATGGACTCGGTGCGCGCAGAGATGGCCTGGCTCGCAGCTCTCAGCCGCGACACGGACCTGCGTGTTCCGCAGCCCGTCGCGTCCAGGGCAGGCGAGCTGGTCGTACAGGCTAGCTGCGAGGGCGTCCCGGAGCCGCGCCTCTGCGCCATCTTTGGCTGGGTGCCCGGAACAAATCTTGCCAAGCACCTGACCGTGACAAATCTGTACAAGCTGGGTCGCTTGTCCGCTCAACTTCACGCTCACGCGGCAAACTGGAAACACGACTTGCGCCTCTTGCGCTATGATACGGTATTTCCCTTCCTCGAGCCGGTCATCCTGTTTCAAGACGAGTACCGGCGTCTCTTTCCACTCAAGCGGCGGGCTGTGTACGAACAGGCCATCCAATGGGCGCAGACGGCGATTGACCGGCTCAAGGCCAGCGGAGAGCCTATGCGCGTCATCCACAACGATCTGCACCAGTGGAATGTCCATATATTTCGCGGGGTGCTCGCCCTGATTGACTTTGAGGACCTGATGTGGGGCTGGCCTGTGCAGGATATCGCCACCACGCTGGAGGGGTTGCTCGACCGAGAGGATTACGAGGAACTGAGAACAGCTTTCCGGCAAGGTTATACCGGCCACAGCCCATGGCCTGAACGCTATCCTGGCGAGATTGACGCTTTCATCGCGGCGCGCGGCGTCGGCCTGGTCAACTTTATTCTTCAGGACCCCAATCCCGATTGGCGCGCCGAGATCCCATCCTTTGTAAAGGCCAATGAAAAACATTTGCGCGTTCTTTTGGAGAAACGAGCATGAACTTTGAATTTCTGTCTCTGGAAACAGAACATCTGCACTTGCGTCCGCTGACGCCGGACGATGCGGATTTTGTCTTTCAGCATTTCAGCGATCCAGCCGTGACGCAGTATCTTTTGGACGAGCCGCCGCTGACCGATTACGAGCAAGCAAAGGCGTTGATCGAATTCTATTTAGAGCCTGAGCATAAATTGTATAACCGTTGGGGAATTGTCCTCAAAGCAGCAGGCCGATTGATTGGCACGTGTGGCTTCCACCGATGGGACCGGCGTAATTTCCGCGCCGAGATCGGATATGACTTGGGACCGGCATATTGGGGCCAAGGGACCATGACCGAAGCGTTGCGCGCCGCCATCCGGTTTGGGTTCGAGCAAATGGAGCTGAACAGGATTGAGGCGGTGATTTATGTGGAGAATAGCCGCTCCATCCACCTCCTGCAAAGATTGGGGTTTCGGCAAGAAGGGCTGCTGCGCGATTATCATTACCTGAATAACCAGTTCTACGACCATTGGCTCTTTTCACTGTTAAAGCGAGAATGGCGTGGAAGAGAATAATAGGGGGCTAGCTCAAATGGCAGGATTTTGGACAACGGCAGCGCCTCCATACTGGGCCTATTTCGGAAAGAGGCTCGTCGATCTTGCCAATATAACTGCCGGGGCGTGCGTGCTGGACATTGGCTCAGGCAGAGGTACATCGCTTCTTCCAGCCGCCACTCGAGTAGGTCCGCGTGGGCTCGCAGTTGGGATAGATAATTGGAGTGAGCATGTGCAGGGAACATTTTTTGAGGGCAAGCAGCGCGGACTGGACGCTTGGATGGCCGAGATGGACGCCGAGCACCTTGGCTTTCGAAACGATTCCTTCGATTACGTGCTCAGCGGGTTTGCAGTCTGCTGGTTCTCACTAGGAGACGTTTTTCCACTGCTCAAAGACGGGGGCCGAATTGCACTCAGTTCGTGGGCGTGGCAACAAGATAGCGAATGGATGGGTGAGTTGATCGGCAGGTTGATCCCTGAACCAGGCAACACGGATAGACGACCGCGCGTCTATAGCATGGATACAGTGGAATCTTTGGAGGACGTATTGGAAAAGGCTGGATTCAGAGACATCCTGGTGCTGAGAGAGGACCAGGCGTTTGTATTTCGGGATGAAGAGGAATGGTGGGGAGTCATGGAAAGCTCGGGCTGGCAAAATCATCTTGCAAGAATTCAAAGCTTGGGTTCAGGTGTATTGGAAAAGCTCAAAGGGGACGCGTATGCGATACTTCAGGATCACCAAGATGCTGATGGCATTCGCTTTACCCGGTCGGTGCTTTTTGCTTTTGGCACCAAGTGAGCGAGAACGGCGTGCACGCCTTCCGCCTAGATCTGCAAGTATCGCTTGACGACAAGAGGAGTAATACCTGGCAAGTTTCCATGGTTTTTTCGTTTTGAGTTGTGCAGGAAACGTGCTAAGATTCTGGTACCATGACTGCGCCTCTCCTGACTACCAAGCTGTATATCCCGCCTGTCCGACCCGAACTGGTGCCGCGCCCGCACTTGATCGAACGCTTGAATATGGGCCTGCGCACAGCGTGCAAGCTCACCCTTGTCTCCGCGCCGCCAGGCTTTGGCAAGACCACGCTGCTGAGTGCGTGGATTCGAGACTATGCACCGCGTCTACGCGTCGCCTGGCTGTCGTTGGACGAAAGCGACAACGACCCGGCGCGTTTCCTGACTTATGTGATCGCGGCACTCCAAACCATTGACGAGAGCATGGGCAAGAGTGTGTTGGATGCGCTGCAATCGCCGCAGCCGCCTGCAACGGAAGAGCTTGTCACGGCGCTGATCAACGAGATTGGCTCGGCCTCGGATGCCCTGGTCCTGGTTCTCGACGACTATCACCTCATCACGGTTCAGCCGATTCACGCTGCCGTCACTTTTCTGCTCGATCACTTGCCCAGCAATCTGCACCTGGTGATCGCCACGCGCGCCGATCCGCCCCTGCCTCTGCCGCGTCTGCGCGCCCGAGGCCAACTGACCGAGCTGCGCCAAACCGATCTGCGCTTCACTCCCGACGAAGCTGCCAAATTTCTCAAGCAGGTCATGCAGATAGAGCTCTCGGCGGATCATATCGCCGCATTGACTTTTCGCACCGAAGGATGGATCGCCGGATTGCAGATGGCAACGCTGGCACTACAAGCGCGAGCTTCCATGCAGGGGCAGGAGAACCTTGCGAGCTTTGTTGCCGCATTTACTGGCAGCCAGCATTACATCCTCGATTATCTGATGGAAGAGGTTTTCCAGCGGCAACCCGAAAGCGTCCAGGCTTTTCTGTTGCAGACCTCGATTCTGGATCGCATGTGCGGCCCGTTGTGCGACGCCGTGATTGGCTCCCCTCCCCTCCTCGGGCAGGGGCCGGCGCGCGAGTGGAGATCAAGCCAGACGATGCTGGAACGTCTGGATCATGCCAACCTGTTTGTTTTGCCGTTGGACGACCACCAGCGCTGGTATCGCTATCACCGCCTCTTTGCCGATTTGCTGCAAAAGCGACTGTACCAGGCGCACGCGGACCTTGCGCCAACCTTGCATCGCCGGGCCAGCGAGTGGCATGAGCAAAATGGCGACATGGCCGAGGCCATTCAACACGCTTTGTCCGCGGATGATTTTGATCGGGCAGCGCAACTGCTCGAGCCGATAGCTGAAGCCACCTTGATGCGAAGCGAAACTGTCACCTTCATGAACTGGGTAGACAGACTGCCCGAAGAGCTGGTGCGAGCCCGGCCCAACTTGGGCGTCTTGCATGGCTGGGCACTCCTGATTAGCGGCCGTCCGCTCGACGTCGCCGAGTTGCGATTAAAGAGTATTGATACGAGTTCGAGCGTGATCTCCAGTAAGGTCGCTCTCCTGCGGGCCTACATCGCCGCCTTTCAAGGCCGCATGTCCGTTACCGCCGAGCTGGCCCGCCAGGCACTCGAGCAGCTGCCCGAGAACGAGCTGTTCATGCGTATCAACGCCGCCTGGCTGTTGAGCAACACCTATGTGGCCGCAGGTGATTTTCCGGCGGCCCGTCAGGCCTTTGGCGAATTGGCTCGAACGAGCCTGCAAGCCGGCCACGTCATGATTGCCGTGGGCGCTTTGACTCATCTGGCCGAAGTACACTTGCGGCTGGCACAGACTCTCGAAGCAAAAGCTGCATACGGAAAAGCGATTGACGTTGCCACCGACGCGCAAGGGCAACGATTGCCGGTTGCGAGCGAGGCGCTCATGGGCCTGGGCGACCTGTGCCGTGAATTGAACGAACTTGACGCAGCGTTGCACTATACGCTCGAAGGCATCGAGCTGTCTCGACTGTGGAGATCGGTTAACTCTATGATCGGTTACGTCACGCTCGCCCGTATCAGGCAGGCGCAAGAGAACTGGCAAGACGCGGACGACGCGATGGAAGCTGCCCGGCAGCTCGCCGCCCAATATGACACCACCGACATTGACGATCTGGGCGTAGCATTGTTTCGAGCGCAACTCGGGGTGGGGCAGGGCCACCTTGACGCTGCCACGCAATGGGCCAGGGAACGGGGATTGGACGGAGAGATTGACCCGTCAGAGCTGGATCGAAAAGACGACTGGGTCAGTTTCCACCTGCGCAAGTATGAATACCTCGTTTGGGTGCGGCTGTTGCTCGCTCAGAATCGCCCCGACAAGGCATTGTCAATTCTGGAACCGGTGCTTGCGCGGATGGAACAGCAAGGACGAACTCGGCTGCTCATCGAAACGCTGATGCTCAAGGCTCTGGCTCTTCGAGCGCAGGGCAACGTCGCCCAGGCGATGGCCGCTTTGGAGCGCGCGTTGTCCCTCGCCGAGCCGGGCGGCTATGTCCGCTTGTTTGCCGATGAAGGCGAGCCAATGGCTCGCCTGCTCCGCGAGGCCAATGCGCGCGGGGTCGCACCCGGATATACCAAGCTTCTCGGGGAAATCGCCGCCAAGACAATAGAGGCTCAGCGAGCACCTGGGCCTGTTCCTTCCCCCTCAGTCTCGGCTCAACCCTCGCTTGTCGAGCCGCTCAGCGAGCGCGAACTGCAAGTGCTGCGGCTTCTGGTAGCCGGTTTATCGAATCCGGAGATTGCCCAGCAACTCTATGTTGCCGTGAGCACGGTTCGGTCTCACGTCAAGAGCATCTATGGCAAGCTGAATGTTCACGGGAGATGGGAGGCCGTTCAGCGAGCAAAAGAACTGGGATTGCTATAACCCTACTTATCCAGTTGTCCCTTTTCATGTCCCCTCGACGGCTTCATCCGCCGGATGTTTCACCCACGTAATCCCCCTCTACAATCCCCCACTGGGGGATGACATTTCACCCCGTAACCGACTATACTATGCACAATTGCCGCACATGACCACACCTGAATCATGCCGATCGAAGGACACGTGACAATATGAGCAAAAACCAGCCTGACCAACCCACGGTCTACCAGATCAAAATGCAGGGCAGGCTCGACAAGAGCTGGTCGGGCTGGTTCAGCGGCATGACGGTCACGTCTGACGGCGATACCACCACGTTGACCGGCGCGGTTGCCGATCAGTCCGCCCTGCGCGGCACCCTGACCAAGCTTTGGGATCTGAATCTGGCGTTGATCTCTGTAGCGCAAATTGACATGACGGAGGCGAAAGGATGAAGACGGCTTTATCTCAAACGAGCGGCAAAATTGACGTGCGGCGTGGAGCCATTCGCTGGCTCATCCGAGAAACGCTGGGCAACCTGTTTTTGATTGCCATACTGTTTGGCGTCGTGGGCTGGTGGGACTGGTGGATGGGCTGGGCGCTGGTAGCGGTGTATATCACCTGGACGGCGGCCACAGCGATTTTTATCCTACCTGTAAATGCCGCCATGCTGGCCGAGCGCGCCCGCCCTCATGCGGGGACGAAAAAATGGGATATGGCCCTGTTGGGCATGATGGGGATATTGGTGATCGTGGCGTACGTTATAGCCAGCCTGGACGTGCGGTGGGGATGGTCACCCCAGTTTCCTTTGGCCGTATTGGGCCATGATGTGTTGCTTGTCTGGGCCATGGTGGCGAATGCGTTCTTTGTGGCTACGGTTCGCATCCAAACCGATCACAATCAGATGGTGGTTTCGAGCGGGCCGTACCGCTACGTGCGCCATCCAGGCTATGCGGGGCACGATTCTGCTGCATTTGGCAACGCCGTTCATGCTCAATTCGCTCTGGGCCTTGATTCCAGCCAGCCTCATCGTTCTGGTTCTGATTGTGCGCACGGCATTGGAAGACAAGACCCTGCACGACGAATTGTTGGGCTACGAAGAATACGCCGCTCGGGTGCGCTACCGATTGCTGCCGAGTGTGGGGTAGACCAAATCGGGTAAGGGAGAAAACAATGACACCGAAATACGTATTGCCGCTGGCCGATTCACAGGCCACGTTGGAAATAGTAGGGGGCAAAGGCGCTTCTTTGGCGCGACTCACTGCTGCCGGCCTGCCTGTGCCAGGCGGTTTTCACGTGACGACCGCAGCCTACAATCAGTTTGTGGCCGAAAACAATTTGCAGCCACACATCCTGGTAGCTTTGGAGACCGTGTACGCTTCACAACCCACCACGCTTGAGATAGCCTCGCGCGCCATCCACGACATGTTCATCCAAGCGCGGATGCCGTCGGAAATCGCAGAGGTCATCGCGCAGGCTTACGATGACTTGCCCGGCGATCATCCTGTGGTCGCAGTGCGCTCCTCGGCTACTGCCGAGGACTTGCCCGACCTTTCCTTCGCCGGTCAGCAAGAAACGTTCCTCAACATTCACGGCATCGCCGCCGTGCAGGACGCGGTCAAGCGATGCTGGGCTTCGCTGTGGACAGCGCGCGCCATTGGCTATCGCACGCAGCACAGCATTGACCACAACGCGGTCAGCCTGGCCGTGGTCGTGCAGCAATTGGTGTTGGCCGAGGCGGCAGGCATTCTGTTCACCGCCAACCCGATCACCGGCCAGCGCGACCAGGCGATGCTCACGGCGACCTGGGGACTGGGCGAAGCCATCGTGGGCGGACTGGTGACGCCGGACACGCTCACAATGGACAAGGCCACGGGGCGCGTGCTCACGCGCGAGACGGCGGACAAGCAAGTGATGACGGTGCGCGTCGAAAATGGAACGGAAGAACAGCCTGTCCCAGAAGCCAAGCGCCGCGCGCCCGTGCTTGACGATCAACAAGCTGCCGAACTCGTGCGACTGGGTGTGCAAATCGAACAACTCTACAACATGCCGATGGACATCGAGTGGACGTGGGCAGAAAACAAATTTGCCATCGTCCAGGCGCGACCGATCACAGCTTTGCCGGAGCCAGAAGCGCCCACTCCGACCGAGTGGAAATTGCCAGACCCCAAAGGGCGGTATGCGCGCGGGAGCGTTGTCGAATTCCTTCCCGATCCGCTGACGCCCTTGTTCGGCACGTTAGGCGCGGCGATCATTGACGTCAATACCCGAAGATTGTTTGCCGCGATTGCAGGGCGAGACGTTCATCCGAAGGGGATGGTCCACACCATCAATGATTATGCCTATCTGAGCATCAAGTTTACGCCTTGGGACATGTTGCGCTTTCTCGTCGGCATAGTCAGGCTCACGCCGGACATGCTGGGTAGCGGGGAGCGACGCTGGCGTGAAGAGGCGCGCCCGCGCTACTTGAACGCTATCCATCGCTGGCAGGCCAGGCCATCGGGCGATCTGACCGCCACCGAAATCCTGACCGGCGTACGCGAGATTCTGGATGGGGCCATCTATCTCTATACGATGCTTCAATCGGGCGTTGTTGCCGCAGCCGTGGGCGCGGAAGGACTGTTCACAGGCGTCTATGACAAGATGATCAAGCGCCAGGGCGATCCCCCGGCGCTGACCTACCTGCTTGGGTTCGATAGCACGCCAATCCTGGCGGAAAAAGCGCTGTATGACCTGGCGATGTGGTGTTGCACGCGCGCCGGCCTGGCTACCTGCCTGGCGAACACGCCGACTCGAACGCTTGTCTCTCAACTCTCAAGCGACCAGACGCCGCCTGATGTTGAAAAAGCTGACTGGTCAGAATGGCAGAGCCGCTTCCGCGCACACCTTCGGCAGTACGGGCACACCCTTTACGATTTGGACTTTTGCCATCCGGTGCCGGCGGATGACCCGGCACCGTTGATAGAGACCTGCAAGTTGTACATCCGCGGCCAGGGCACAGACCCTCATGCGCGCCAACGCGCCACAGAAGAGCGCCGGCAGCAGGCCACCGAGGCCATGCTCAAAAAGCTCAAGGGCCTGCGCCTCAAAATCTTTCGCAAGCTGGTCGGGTGGGCGCAAACGACCGCGCCTCTGCGCGAAGACAGCCTTGCCGATCTGGGCCTGGGGTATCCGCTCTTGCGGCAGATGTTGCTGGAACTCTCACGCCGTCTGGTTCAGGCTGGAGCGATCGAGCAGGCCGCCGACATCTTTTGGCTGTACGAGGCTGAAATCGTCCAGGCCGCCACGGCGCTCGACAAGGGCGAGCCGGTGAGCCGTCTGGCGGAATGCATTCCGCAGCGCAAAGCTGTGTGGCGCGCAGAACGGCGTGTGCCGCCGCCGCCGGGCCTTCCCGTGGGCCAAAAATTTTTGGGGATGGACTTGGAGAAAATAGGGCCTGCGCGCGTCAGCGATCAGACTGGAGACATTCTCAAGGGTGCCAGCACAAGCTCCGGTCGCGTCACGGCTCCGGCCTGTGTCCTGCATGGCCCGGAGGATTTCGACCAGATGAAGCCAGGCCAGGTGCTGGTGGCCGCCATCACCACGCCGGCCTGGACGCCGCTATTTGCGATGGCCTCTGCCGTCGTCACCGACATCGGCGGGCCGCTCAGCCACGGCTCGATTGTGGCGCGCGAGTACGGCATCCCCGCCGTGATGGGCACGGGCGTGGCGACCCGTCGCATTCGCAGCGGGCAGGTGATCACAGTGGACGGCGGCGCGGGCACGGTCACGCTCACCGCTCGCCCGGAACCGGCTGCATCTGCCACCATCGAGTGGAAGTTGCCCAACCCCAAGGGCCAGTATATGCGCGGCAGCATCGTGGACATCCTGCCTGACCCGGTCAGCCCGCTGTTTGCGACCCTGGCAATACCGGCGGTCGCCCGCGTCGGCATCAAACAAGTCTTGGCGCCTTTGACCCGCTCCGAGCCGGCCTTGCCGGACGATTACATTCTGACGATCAACGACTATGCCTACATGGGCATCGCCTACACGCCGCGCCAGTGGTGGTGGATTCTCACCCGGATGATAGCTGCCTTCCCCCGCATCATTCGTGAGGCCATTCCGCTCTGGCGAGACGAGATACGCCCGCGTTACGTGGCGACGGCCGCGCGTTGGCAGGCCAGGCCGTTGGAGGCCCTGTCCACCGCCGAGCTGTGGGCTGCGATCCAGGAAATCAATGATGCGGCCATGCTCCATCTGGCTTCGCTGCTGGTGGCGACGACGGGCGCGTCGGCAGGCAGCGAGGGGTTGTTCACCCGCGTGTACGAGAAAATGATCCGACGTGAAGGCGACCCCTCTGCGACCTCGTTTCTGATGGGCTATGACAGCACGCCCATCCGCGCCGAAAAGTCGCTCTACGACGTGGCGATGTGGTGTCAGGGACAGGACGGCCTGGCCGCCTATTTGCGGGAGACGCCGGTGGAGCAACTCACCGCGCAACTGGCAAATGGTCAGATGCCTGTTTCCGGCTGGCAGGAATTTTGCGGACGTTTCCAGGCCTACCTGCAAGACTATGGCCACATCATCTACAACCTGGATTTCGCCAGGCCGCTGCCGCTGGACAACGCCTCGCCGATGCTGGGAACAATCAAGATGTACCTGGAAGGCTTGGGCGTGAATCCGCACGAGCGCCAGCGTGCCGCCGAAGAAAAGCGCGTGCAGGCCGCCGAGGCGACGCTCAAGCGGCTAAAGGGGCTGCGCCGATGGGCCCTCCGCAAGACGCTGGGGATGGCGCAAACGATGGCCGCAGTGCGCGAAAGCGCCCTCTCCGACATCGGCCTGGGCTACCCTGTGCTGCGCGAAATGCTGCGCGAACTGGGCCGCCGCTTTGTGCAGGCGGGGGGCATCGCGCAAAGCGAGGACATCTTTTGGCTGGAAGCGGATAAAGTGCGCCAAGCCGTTGCCGCCTTGGAGCGCGGCGATCCGCTGAGCGACATGGCCGAGCACGTCGCGCAGCGCCAGGCCGCTCACGAGGCGTTCAAGCGCGTCACTCCGCCGCCCATGCTGCCACCGAAGAAAAAGTATATGGGCTTTGATATGGCAGAGTGGACGCCGGCAGCCGAAGAGAGCCAGACTGGCGGTGCGCTCAAGGGCATCGGCGCGAGCGCGGGTCGCGTCACTGCTTCCGCCTGCGTTCTGTGCGGCCCGGAGGATTTCGACCAGATGCGCCCTGGCGATGTGCTGGTAGCGACCACCACGACTCCCGCCTGGACGCCGCTCTTTGCGATGGCCTCGGCTGTCGTCACCGACATTGGCGGGCCGCTCAGTCATGGCTCGATTGTCGCGCGCGAGTATGGTATCCCGGCGGTGATGGGCACGGGCGTGGCCACCAAACGCATTCACAGCGGCCAACTCATCACAGTGGATGGCAGCACGGGTATTGTCACGTTATCCAACAACGGACATTGAAATGGAACACGTAATAAGCAATACGCTAGATTTTATTCTCAAGGAGGCTGAACATGTCCGAGATGACTAATCAAAACCTGAGCGGCGTGGCTGAAACGCTGCTCCTCCCGCTCTACATTCGAGCCATGGAATCACAGCGCCCCGATGCGCTGCTCAAAGACGATAAAGCCGTTGCGTTGATTAGGCAGATGAACTATGATTCCTCGTGGATCGCGCAGATGAGGGTTGATGAGGAAGATAAGGTAGGTCTTGTCATGCGTAACCGAGAGTTCGACCGCTACGCGCGGGATTTTCTGGCCCGCTACCCGGAGGCGGTCGTGGTCCATATTGGCTGCGGCCTCGATTCGCGCTTTGAGCGCGTGGATAATGGCCAGGTAGAGTGGTACGACCTCGATTTACCGCAAGTCATTGAACTGCGCCGAAAGTTCATCGGCAGTGAAGGGGTGCGCTACCATTTCCTGGCTTATTCGGCGTTCGACAGCGCGTGGCTAAACACGGTGAGCGTCCATCACCCGCGCCCTTTTCTCTTTCTGACCGAGGGCGTTTTGATGTACTTTGAGGAAGCACAGGTCAAGTCATTAATCCTGATGCTGCGCGACCATTTCCCGGGCGCGGAATTGGTTTGTGATGCATTTTCGCCGTTGCTCGTCAGGTTGAACAACTTTAGGATCGCCCGTACCAAAATCGGTGCCCGTTATTACTGGGGACTGAAACGCGGCAAAGACGTCGAAAGCTGGGGCGATGGCATAAGCCTGCTGGATGAGTGGTTTCCCTTTGACCGCCCCGAGCCGCGCCTGGCTCATATTCAATGGGTGCGCTATATTCCGCCGTTGGCCAAAGTTATGGGCATTTTCCACTACCGGCTTGGTAAGCCAGCGAGATGAATATTGGCGATTCGCCGGCCGAAAGTAGGCGCACAAACAATTGATCCGGACGGATGGCAATGCTGTTGCAGAATGGGGTGTGATGAGTGAAACGTGATGCGTGAAACGCGTCTCTTGAGTTTCACGCATCACGTTTCACGAACGAATAGTTTGAGGCGGTTGATGTGGGAACCAGCAACAAGAACGTCATTATTCTATCCTTCGCGCTGATCGTCGTCTCCCTGGGATTCGGAATGGTCATTCCGATCTTTCCCTTTTACATCGAGCGGATGGGAGGCGGCGGCAAGGAACTGGGGCTGCTCGTCGCGGTGGCTGCGTTCACCGAGCTGATCTTTGGCCCGGTGTGGGGCGGCATTTCTGACCGAGTTGGCCGCAAGCCGATTCTGATGCTAGGCATGGTGGGCTACGGTGTGTCGTCGGTGCTGTTCGGGCTTGCCACCCAGCTGTGGATGCTCTACGCGGCACGCGCGCTATCGGGCGTTCTTTCTGCGGCAACTGCCTCGACGGCGATGGCCTACATCGGCGACAGCACCTCGGACGAGGATCGCGGCGGCGGCATGGGCATCCTGGGTGCGGCAGGAGGACTGGGCCTCATCCTGGGGCCGGGCTTTGGCGGTTGGCTGGGCGGCGTCGCACTGGCGACGCCGTTCTTTGCCTCTGCAGGACTCGCATTCATGTCCATGCTGATGCTCTTGTTCTTGCTGCCAGAATCGCTGCCTAAAGAAGCGCGTCAGCCGGCGGATGAGAAAATCAAGACGATCCAGTTCGGCGAATTGTGGCGCGCGCTGTCGAGTCCCATCGGGATTCTGCTGCTTATGGCTTTTCTGGCGAGCTTTGGGCTGGCAAACTTTGAGGCGGTGTTCGGACTGTATGCTCTGGAGAAATTCAGTTATGGCCCGGAACGCGTGGGGATGATTCTGGCGGTCGTGGGATTAGTGTCCACCGTCGGCAAGGTGTTTACCGGGACGCTGACAAGGCGCTGGGGAGATGCGTCGGTCATCAAGACTTCGCTATTCACAGGTTCGATTGGATTCCTGGTGTTGCTGCTCGCCAACACGTATCCAACCATCTTGCTTGCCACAGGCTTTTTCATCTTGTCCAAGACCTTCCTGCGGCCAGCGGTATTCTCGCTGACCTCAAAGCAAGCCACCGTGGGGCAGGGAGTCGCCATGGGCTTGAGCAACTCGTTCATGAGCCTGGGGCGCATCGTCGGGCCTCTTTGGGCGGGGTTCATCTTTGACGTTAATTTTGACTATCCTTATCTGAGTGGCGCGGCGATCATGTTTATCGGGTTCTTGATCAGCCTTGTCTGGATTTCACAGGGTAAAGAAGAGACAGCTAGTACAGACCACACATCACAAGTGTCTACAGCAAGCTGAACATCCATACACGGCAAGAAGCGATTCAGCGGGCAAAGGAACCGGTCCCACAGTCGAGCCCGAAGGGTTGAAAAGGACCTTTCGGGCCTTTGCCAAATCCCCTGCCTCAATCACCCACTTGAGAGGATGACAACTTACCAGTTGGCGGTTATACTAGATGCGCGGATAAAGGGACCGAGGCCCTCTTGCTATAGGTTAGGGGGTTGTCAGGCGCATGGAGCCAGTAGATGACGCCCCGTCCATTGTGGACATCCAAAATGCCGTTTATCCGCCAGCCCGACTGGATTCAGCCAAGTCGTGACACCGGAGTATCATCATGGAGGATAAGATGACTATGCTACCCACTTTTAAGCATTTTGAACTGGCGCAACTCGCCGAAGGCGTATACGCTGCCCTCGAGATGCAAGGTGGCGCAGCTTACAGCAACGCCGGGATCATTGACCTGGGCAATCAAACTCTGATCTTTGATACGTTCGATGCGCCCCAGGCGGCGCAAGACCTAAAGGCGGCCGCCGAGCATCTCACCGGGCATCCCGCCACCTGCATCGTCAACAGCCACTGGCATGGCGATCATTGGTCGGGCAACCAGGTCTTTGCCCGCGCCGCCATCATTGCCACGCACAAGACGCTTGAAGAGATGCGTCCACTCGCAAAGCAAATCGAAGCGATGCGCCACGATCCTTCCGACTTGGAAGACACGATACGGCAAAATCAAGAGCGTCTTGAAAGTGAAACCGACGAGCGTTGGCGCGCATACCTGGAATCGTCCACGATCAGATTGCGTTACACTCTGGACACCTTGCCCACTTTGGCGGTTTGCCTTCCGAACGTGACATTTGATACGCGGCTGGTTTTTCACGGGACGCGGCGGACGGCCGAGTTGCTCACCTGGGGTGTTGGGCACACGTACAGTGACTGTTTTCTCGTTTTGCCGGAAGAACAAATTGCCTTTGCCGGGGATTTGGGGTTCTTCCAGTGTCAACCGTTCATGCCTTCTTGTGAGCCGCAGGCGTGGACCGCCCAGCTTGAAAAGATGGAACAATCCGATATCGAGACCTTGGTGCCGGGTCACGGGCCTGTGGGCACGAAAGCAGACATTGCCTTGCAACGGCAATACATCATCATGTTGGAAGAAACAGTTGCACAGGCGATCAAAGCTGGACAGTCAATACAAGAGCTTATCCGGCAGCCGCTTCCCGCGCCCTTTGACGCCTGGCTATCGCGCGGAATAGCTCGTTTCGAGGCCAACGTCAAGTTTTTGTATCAACGCTTGTCCGACAAATGAGTATGCAAAAGGGGGTTACGATGCCAACGCAAGATCACGGTGTTGAAAAGGACGTTCAACCGAGACTTGGCCGAGGCAGACCGTCGCCCAGACATACATCAAGGGCCTTGCCCCTACTACACTGAGGGTCAAGAATCCACCTTGGAACGCAAGGATTTGTCGGTTCTCTACGCAGGTGTTGGCGAAATCCGACGCGGGCGATCGGGTGTTCTCGCTCAACCTGGACTATCGCGGCCAGATTGACCATATTTTTGTCCTGGAGCCACACAGGGGAAAAGGCTTGCGGAAAAATTCTCTAGTTTGTAGATGAAAAGATGAAAGCAATGGGGATGAGACGCATCGCGCTGCATGTCTTTGCGGATAATGCAGTGGCCGTCGAGTTGTACAAAAAGCGCGGGCACCAAGTAGCTGACATGAATATGCACAAATGGCTATAAAGGATGGATGAATACGATGAGAAGGGACAGCTACAAGATTTTTTCTCAAGGCCAAATCGGCCATCTAAAGTTATCCAACCGCCTGGTGCGGTCTTCGACCTGGGATCCGTCCATCTTGGGCATTCGCAAGATGACGGATAAAGTATTGAACCTCTATCGAGAACTTGGCCTCGGCGGCGTCGGGTTGATCGTCACAGGCGGCTTGCCGGTTTTCCGCGAGCGATTTCCTGACCAAGATTCAGACAAAAGCGCATTCGGATACGATGACCTCCGCGTGGATGGCGTCGAAAAGATGGCAGACATCGTCCACGCCGCGCGAGCCGATTGCAGGATCGTGGCGCAACTGGAAGTGGGCCATGTGAGCGCTGGCCCGTCCGAGTTGCCCTCGCCGTTTACGGCGGACAAGACCAGGCCGCTGGCCGCTGATGAGATTCATCAAATCGTGGATTGCTTTGTCGAGGCGGCGATTCACTTGCACGCGGCTGGCTTTGACGGCGTCCAACTTCACGCAGCTCACGGCGGGCTGTTGAGTCGCTTTCTCTCCCCTTACTCGAATCGCCGCGCTGACGAATACGGCGGCTCGACTCGCAACCGGGCCAGCATCGTGCGCGAGATTATCGCCAAAGCAAGAGCAAAGGTTGGCGACTGGCCGATCTTGATCAAGATGAATTGCACCGACTATGTGCCAGGCGGCGTTGATCTTGATACCTTCCCGAAACTGGCAAAGGAAATTGAGGGCGCTGGCGTGGACGCCATCGAGATCAGCGGCGGCATGTGGGATTGCCTGGCGAGGACCGAAGCAGAACTGGGCTTTCGCCCCGTGCCTGTGCCGGAATCTCACACGCGCATCGGGCGAGCGGAGAAGCAGAGTTATTTCCTCAAGTACGCAGAAAGGTTGGACCTGAACGTTCCCGTGATTCTGGTCGGCGGCAACCGGAACGTCGAGCGGCTGGAAGAGATCGCGCGACAGGGCAAAGTAGATTTCATTGCCCTGTGTCGTCCGCTCATCCGCGAGCCGGACTTGCCCAACCGCTGGCGCGAAGGTCGGGGCGGAAAGACAGCCCAGTGCATTTCCTGCAACTCGTGCATCTACGACATGTTCGTGCACCCTGGCAGACCGGAGCCTGGACTGGTCACCTGTTTGGCGAAGCAAGACAAGCAGCAACACGGGGCAGCGCAGGAATGGCTCTCGTCGTGGGTCAAAGAGAATGTTGTTAAAGGGAAAACATGGAACTAGACTTTGAACGAGCCTGGCTGGCCAAGTTCTCCCATTGTCTGGAACAAGTCGCCGGAGAAGAAATCCGAGACAGGGTGATGCAAGGGCACGAAGAACTATCTTCGCAATCCAGCCGAGAGCGAGTCATTGCGTGGTCAAAGCAGGCAATGGAACGCCTCGACGCGCTGGTGGACGAGGGCAAGCGCAAACAAATCATGACCGGCTGCGCGTGCCATTACCCTAAAGCCGACTTGCGAGAAATCAAGCAAGCTTATCAGGCCACCCGAGATATTGGCCTCGCCCATCAAATGCTGCAAAAACGATTCGAGTCATTCCTGAGAGGCG
>CAYHAR010000081.1:0-2192 GCA_964354595.1 uncultured Anaerolineae bacterium
GGGTTGTGCGTGCTGCCTGCAGCGTTGTTCACCGTGTTGTTGCCCAACGCGCCGCTGTCGCCCGGCGCCAGCGTCACCGGGTTGCTCCGGATCGCGTTGCCTACCCGGGTCACCCCGTTGTCGTCGTGGTTCACATTGTTGTCCGGGTTCGCCGAACTGGCAATGTCCGTGCTGCTCGTGTAGGTCGCCGGCACCACGATCTCTACGCGATACGTGCTCGACAGCAGGTTGGTGAAGGTATAGTACCCATTGGCGTCCGTCGTCGTCGTGCCCAGCACGCTCACGCCCGTCGCATCCAGCAACCGCACCGTGACGCCGCTCGCCCCGCTCTCACCACCGTCTATCACGCCATTGTTGTTGTCGTCGTACCATACCTGGTCGCCCAGGCTCAAGCGATAGAACCCAAAGTCTATCGTCAGGTTCGAGTTGGCGTCCGTGTCGCCATCGTTGATCGGCTCTGTGCCCACCGTCACCGACACCGCCGTGCTCGTCACATACCCGCCCGCGCCCAGCGCGCCATTCACCACGCCGTGATCGTTGCTGTTCAGGTCGCTGTTGCCGCCCACCGACCCATCGCTGTTCTGATAGTTCGCCAACGCACCCGCGCCTGCAAAGTTGGTGGACGTGATGACGACCAGGTATGCCTGCGTCGGCGCGAGGCTTGGCAGCAGATTGGTAAAGGTATAGTAGCCGCTTGCATTCGTCGTCGTCGTAGAGAGGTACTGGTCCACGCCCAGCGTAAACACGCCGTCGCCATTCGCATCCCGATACAACTCTACCACCACGCCCGGCACACCCACTTCGCCCACATCCACCACGCCATTGTTGTTCACGTCGTACCACACATAGTTCCCCAGCGAGACTCGCGCGTGAAGATCGGTCGTGCCGCTGACCGGCCCATAGTTGCGGTCGCCCGGCGTGGCGCCGCCCAAGGACGACCACGTGACCTGGGCCAGGTTAATCAGCTCCGATACAGCCTGGACGTTGCTATCCACCGTCGCCACATACTGGATCGCCAACATACCGCCGACCGGGATATCAAAACCCGGCGCAAAGGTCACGGTGAGCACGCCCGTCGTGGAATTGTAGCCGGTAGAATAGTCACCGGGCAACACAGGCGTGCCGTTGACTGTGATTGTCAAGAGTGCCGGCGGAGCGACGCGCAGGCCGACCGGCAGCGTATCGGTAAAGGCAATGTCATACGCCGCGCTCCGCGTGATGCCCGACGCATTGGTGATGTAGACAGTATAGGTGACGAGTTGACCCACCGAGACCGTGTTGCTCGTCGGCGGGCTGCTGGCCTTGACCAGCGTCAGCGACGGTTCGGTCACAGTGAATACGGGTGGGTTGCTCCGTGTGATGCCAGTCGTGTGCGAAAGCACTGCGACGTTGGTGATCACATTCCCGGCCACCGCGAGTGGCGAAGACAATACCGCCGTCACGGTGATGCTGCGCTGCTCACCCGCCGGGATCGTGCCCAGCGTGGCCGTGAACAGATTGCCGTTCTGGACGGCGCTGCCCGCGCTCACATCCACCGTCAACAACATCAAGCGCGAATCGAGCCGATCCGTCACGACGGCGTTATACACCGTCGCCGTGATCGGCGGCTGCGGCAACACGATGGTATAGGTGACCACGGTGCCGAGCGTCGCCGTCGGCGGTACGACCGACTTGATCAAAGCCGGCTCGACGGTTCGAACCGCCGTCGAGTGCGAGCCGCCGCTGTATTGGCGCGTGATCGTCGTGGGGCTGGTGCTGCCCGGCCAGTTATCGTAGGCAAGGAACGCCTGGTTGGGCAAGACGATGTTCGCCGTGATGCCCGGCGAGACTTGCAACACCACCGTCAACGTCAGCGCGCGGTGCGCCAACGGATTGAACGGCGTCGTCGCCGTCAGTTGATTGACACCCCAAATCAAATTACCCGTCGCGCCGGGGATAGGCGACGGCTCAGCCGTGACGCTGGACGCCGCGTCATCGCACCTCAGCGTGTACGTCACCAGGCTCAGCCCGGCCGGCAGGCTATCGGTGATGACCAGGTCGTAACCGGGCAGCCGCGCCTGATTCGAGATAGTCAACGTGTACGTCACCAGGTCATTCGCGCCCACGTAACAACTGCTGTTGCCCAGGCGAGTGACCAGAATATCATCAAAGAAAGCCGCGTTTTGGTTGTTGGCGTACAAGCCAATGTACCC
>CAYHAR010000081.1:2292-7481 GCA_964354595.1 uncultured Anaerolineae bacterium
GTCCACGGCGGAATGAGTGTGCCGCTGTTAAAGTTAGAGATAACGAGTGTCGCATTGCACCCGTATGGCGTGACGTACGATTTGCCAATGTGCAAGAGCGGCTCTTGGACATCCACCGGCGACGTGCTGGTGTAAATGTAGGGCTGACCGTCATCGGTGTAGGTCATCGAGAGAATGTTGGTCAGCCGCAAACCATCATAGTTGGACGGCACATTTTGGATGACGGCAGTGATGACGCCAAACATTTGCACCGTGCCACTCAAATCGCCCAGATTCCAAACCACATTGCCCGAGCCATACAAACCAGGGGCGCTGGTTGGCGCGTTTGGCCCAGTCAGATACGGCCCGCCACTGCTGGCATCGCCATCCGAGGCAAAAGTCACAGACGCACTCACATAGCCGAGGCCAATCGGCAAGGTATCCGTCAGCGTCAATCGTCGGTAAAGCGCATCCGTGTCGGGCAATGAGCCGGTGAAAGTAAATACAGTCAGGCTGCCGACGGTGCCGGTTTGAACGGGTGGGTACTTGGCAAATTGTTGCAAGAGGGTTGTATAGGCTGTGTCTGAAACCACGGTGGTTTCGCAACCGGTGGCGCACCCCGCCCGGGCCGTAACGATATTGCGGTTGTCACCGGCCGGCAGGAGCAAGGCGCTCACCGTTGCCGTCCAGACGCCGCCGCCCGCCGCGATGGACGGCGTCGTCCACGTGATCGTATTGCCCACGACGGTCGGCGCAGATCCGCCCGTGCCCACGGTGGCCGTGAGGCTGTCATAGTTGCTGCCCGCCACGTCGGTGATGACCAGGTTTTGAGCAATGCCCGCGCCCGTGTTGGTCAGCCGGATCGTCCACGTAACGCGTTGGCCGGCGTCCACCGTCTGGGTGCGCGGCGACTTGAGGATTTGCAGAGTCGGCGCGAGCACGCTCAGGTTGACGTTGTGCGAGGCCGTGTACGGCCCGCCGTCAGTGCAGGTAGGATAGTTGTCGTAGGTCAGCGTGGCCGTCACCGGACGGCCATTGTCCACCGGACAAGAGCCGCTCGGCGCGCTGTTTCGGATCCGCAGCGTCAGCGTGAGCTCGTAATAGGGATTCGGCGTCACGCGGCCGGGGATCGTGTTCCACAGGAATTGCGGCGCGTTGGTAATGGGATTGGTAGCCGAAGGCGTCAGGCTGGCGCCGACCGTCTCGCTGTAAACAAAGCCGGGCGGCAACTGGATGGTGAGCGTGTTGGAATAGGCCGTCGCGCCGAGGTTGCGCACCGTCACCGGAATATCGCCTTCGCACAACGACATGGAGGAAGGCGAGAGGATCACCTGCAAGTTGGGCCGGCTGTCCACGTTGGCCGTGTCAATCGGCACCAGGCTGGAAGCGCACCCGCTGGCGCAGCCGAACGTCAACTGGGTCGTGTTGGTCGTCAGAGCCGCGCAGGACACGTTGCTCAACGTGCCGGTGATGTAAAAATACATCTCGTCATTGACCTGGACATCGCCGATCGTCCAGCCCAGCGTATCGCCTCCCACAATCACGGGCGAATAGGCTGCCGTGTACGTGATGAGGCTGAAATTGGCCGGCCAGGTATCCGAAAGCACTACGTTGTGCGCCACGTAAGCGCGATCCACCGGCTCGTTGCGCACGCGCAGCCGCCAGGTCACAATGTCGCCCGGCAGCGCGTAAACCGTCTTGTCATAGTCGCCCGTCGGGCCTTTGCCTTGCTTGAGCACGCTCATGCTCGGCTTGGCCGTCTGCAATGTGACCGCGTTTTCGGTATAGCCCAACTCTTTGCCGCACGGCCCAAACGCCACAGCCGACGCAAAGGACTGGGGCGAGTCGGGCGGCACACACAAAGTGCGAACCGGCACGGTAATGACGACCACCGCCAGCGGGTCGAGAGAGTCGAAAATGCCGCCCGGCGCCAGGGCCGCTCGCCAGCGCAGCACCGTCTGGGCCGTGGTGGACATGACGATCTCGGGCGTAAAGGCCGTCGTCGTGGTGATGACATTGCCGTTCCTGTCCACGATGCTCAACGTGAACGGCTGTGTATAGTCCGGCATCAGCTGGCGCAACGTCTCGGTGATGTCGAGCTGATAGAGCGTCACATCGGACGAAGCATTCTTGGTTCGGAAGACAATGTACCCCAGGTCGCACATGGGCAGGTCGGCCGTCTGACCGTTGTTCGTCAACAGATAGGGATCAGGCGTATTGAACTTGACGACACCCTGAAGCTGTTTGCAGGTGGAGCCGAAACAATCGAGCCGGGCCGTGATGGTGACCATGAGCGGCGTGCACTGAAACACGCGCGCTGTCACAGTCACTTCGCGCTGCTCGCCAGGCGCAATCTCGGAAATCGTAAACACCGCCGGAGTGGGTGCGGTGATCGGCGGCGTCCCGCCGAGCGAGATGACGCCCGCGCCGCTGTTGGTCGAATAGCCCGTGACGGCGACGCCGCTCAACGCATTCGTGACCACGACGTTGGTCGCGGTCAGATTGCCGTTGTTGGCGACAAAAAACTTCCAAAGCACATCCTTCTCGCGAACGGTGTACTCGATGGGCGTGGTAAAGAGCGTCAGGTCGGGCACGCGGTAGACGTGATCGCGCGTGGCAGCCCTCCCATAGGGGATGGCGCACAAGCTCTGGAACGCGAGACCGGCAGTCCAGTCTGCCGAGTCCTTGCAGTTCACGTCCACGTCAAACTGGATCGTCCCATCGCCGGGGACGTCGGCTGCTGCGGGCAACGTAAACGTGATGATGCCCCGCCCGCCGCCTATCGCGGTGTCGGTGAGAATGGTGATCGGACTGATGGACGCCAACGAGCCGGTGAAGGTAAAGTTGCGTGCCGTGAGGATTTCGGTGACAGAAGAAGTATAGGTGACGACGACGTGATCGGCCAGGGTGGGGAGCAAAGGGTGACCATCTGCCGCCTGTTCCACACGATCCACGTTGATCGTCACCCGGTTGGTGCGGCAGCGATCCAGGATAGCCGGTTGCACTCCGACGCCCATATCGGCCCGGCTGAGCATCACGTCCAATGGCCGGTTAAAAGAATCGTTCGTGGCGCACGCGGTCGCCGCGCTCAAGCTGGGCAAGTATAGCCGCGACCAATCGAGGAAATGAATGTGATTCGCGCCCATAAGCGTGCCTTCGTTAATAATCGCGGCTGTATAGGTGATCATCAGCGTCAGGTTTTGCGTCGGCGCGCCGGCAGCTTGCAGCGGCGTCAGGTCGAGGACGAGATGGCCGCTAATGTCAATCGTCGGCGGCGTGAGAAAAGTTGTGTAATCAGCGCCGCCGACAGTGACGCTCAGTGAGTCGGCCACATAGATCAGCGGAGGAGCGCCCGGCGGCAATGCGCCGCCGCCCAGGTTGATGCCCATGGAATCGGTAAACGCTGCGCCCGTCCAGGTGATGACGGTGCTCCCCGAAACGACGTATCGGTTGGAAAAAGTCAGCCCGCTCAGCCCGCAGGCTTCTGGGGAGCCGTCATACCAGCGGGAAATATCAATCCCTTCATTGTTGCCGATGGCGGTATCCACCCGGTCGTCGTCGGCCAATATCGAGCAACCCGGGCAGGTGGGCACAGCCCGCACACGAGCATCGTTGTGGACCACCTGGCTCGCGCCGCACAAAGTCCGCGTGGAGACTGCGCGCACCCAGTAGGTCAAGGTCTGGGTAAAGGTGCCGTAAGCAGCCGTCGGAGTAAAGACCCAGCTCAGGTTCTGCCCATTCGTCAAGACGACACCAGCGCTGGCCGTAATCGGGCCGGCCAGGACAAACTCGGATGGCAGCACATCGCTGACGACCACCGGGCCGCTGATATTGATCGGGTTCTGCACCTGCACCTGCACCTGATAGGGGAACACCTGGCCGCTGTCAACAGCGCTCGGGCCGCTCTTGCCAATCGCCACCTCCGGCGACTGGCCCTGAGCATATTGATAGGTCACTTGCACCGGGTTGCCGGTGAATGGATCGCCGCTGCACACGTCGTTGTAGAATGACTCGAACAGGATATCGCCGCTGCCCGCCGCGCAGACGTTCGCGCGCGGTCGCACCTGGAACGTCAATGTCACGGGCGCGCCTGCGCCCTGAGCCGGAATGGTGCCCGTGGGGCTGCCGCTCGCATAGGCAAACACACCCGTCGAAGCATTGTACTGCCAACTGGAGCCGAGCGACGACGTGATGATGTCGAGAAAGGCGTTGCCCTCCAGGTTGGAATCCAGACGGAAATTGGCCGCCGGTCCGCCCGAATTGCTGATGGTGAGCGCAATGGTTCGAGTGAGAGGACTACAATAGGGAAAAGTCACAGGCGACGTAGCCTGAACCGTGATGCGTGGGATCATGGGCGTAAACAAGACGCTCGCTGTCGAAGAGACCGGTTTCGACCACGTGGCGTCGCCCGCCAGGTTGCCGCACGTCCATGCGCCCTGAGCGACGTTCGTAAAGTTGCACGCCTCTACCCTGCCGACGACCGTAAAAGTCACTTCTTGGTTGATGCCCAGCGATGAAATCGTCGCGGTCGGATTCAAGCTGCCCGATGGCTGTGACAGGTTGATGCCGCCCGTGTCGGTAATGACGCCGCCATACAATATGCCGAGGCCAGTGTTTTGGACAGTCACCACCCACGTAATCGGCCGGCCAAAGTCGGGCGTGCCCAGGGTTTGCAGCGACGGCTCTTTTTTGATGACCAGGTTGCCGCGCCCGGTGGTGATGTTGAGGCCGCCTGTGTTGAGCTCCACAGGAGACGCGGGAGGAGGATCGGCATTGTAGCGCACGCCCACGCGCATCTGCTGGCCCGATTGCGCGGCGCAGTCTGCGCGCAGCCGAAAGCTGAGCGTAATGGCCTGGCCGGGGGCCAGGTTCACCGTGACGCCCGGCGTCCACGTGATCCCCGTCGCCGAGTTGGACAATGCAAACGTGATGGGCTGGGTGCCGGAAAGAATTTGCGACCAACCATCGTAAATGAAATAGGACTGGTGCGTCGCCGTAAAGAAGGCATTGTAAGCGATCTGAGAAGCGCTGGTGTTGCGAATGACGGCGGTATACACCTCGCCAAAAGTAGGCGGAGCGCCCAGGCTGGCGACCGAGGGCCCGGAAATGTTGACCGACAGCAAAGCTTCGGCGATGGGAGTATTCATCGGCTTGAACTCGGGCGCCCGCTCGGGACTGGCAGGCGGCTCGTACAGGCCGGTGAACCAGCC
>CAYHAR010000081.1:7581-16644 GCA_964354595.1 uncultured Anaerolineae bacterium
CCGAGGGTCTATCGTTTGCGTCCTTGCCAATAAAAGACCAGATCATTCGACCTTGCGGATCAATCACGAAAACGGATGGAGTTGCGACGCCATCGCCCAACAAGTTGAACACGCCATAGGCATCCGCTACAGCGTGATTCGCATCGGCCAGCAGGGGATACTCGGAGTGAACGAGCTGCGCCATCTGTTGAGCGCGCGAGACATCCTGGTAGGCCACCGCCAGGATTTCGGCATTCCGCGCGCGGAATTGATTGTAGGCCGCCTGCAACTCGCCGAGTTGCGTTCGACACGGGCCTCAGGTCTGTCCCCGGTAAAAGACGAGTACCACGGACGATTTGTCGTGGTAATCGCTCAGTCGAACGACCTGGCCGTTCTCGCGCGCAAGGCTGAAATCGGGAGCCGCCTTGAGACTCGAAGGGCCTTGCGGACCCTTGAGGTCTGTGAGCAGTGGCAAGACATACTCGGCGAACTTGTCTTCCGTCAGCGGGCCGACGTGCCGCGCGCGCACGATGCCTTCCGCGTCCAAGAACACGGTCGTCGGGATGCCGCGCACCTGGTAGCGATCCGATACCGCGCCGTCAAGGTCGAGCAACAGCGGGAACGTCAACCCGAATTGCGGCGCAAAACTTGCCACGGTCTCGACCGTCTCTTTCACGTCCACGCCCAACAAAATCACGCCGCGTTCTCGAAAGCGTTGATAGGCCGCCTGAAGCGCAGGCAACTCTTGGCGACACGCCGGGCACCAACTGGCCCAAAAGTTCACGGCCACTGGGCGTCCGCGCAAGTCGCCGAGCTTGGTGCGCTGACCGCTCACATCCGCCAGCGCAAAATCCGGCGCAAGCTGCCCAACAGCAGAACCGGTCGGGATGCTCTGTGCCGGCGTGGGGGTCGGCATCGGCGCTGGCGCAGTGGCCTGGGCCACTGGCGTTGGCGCAGATTCTGTCAGGTCAGCATAGATGCCGACTTGGGCGTGTGCGCGCCGCGCAGCCAGCCAGGCCGCCGGGTCTTGCGTTGCAGCAATCTGCTTCAGATACGCTTCGACGACGAGCAGACGCTGGACTTCCGCCACCAAGTCTTGGCGTGCAAGCCCGGCCGAGCTCAACATACGATTTACAGTCGCGTCATCGGCGCGCCAGTTTTGTTGGAGTAAAGCCAGCCGTTCCGCGGCAAGCGAATCACTGGCCGCGATCTTGCCTGCCAACTGCAACACCAGTCGCTGATTGACCAATCGGTCGAGGGTGGCTTCGGCGCTGGGCGAGGGCTGCCCAGACAGTTGGCTCATCGCCCGGTCAAGCGCCGCGATCTTGAGCCACTCGGCGCGTGTGACCGGCTCGCCGTTCACCACGGCAATCGTATCGGGAGATAGAGACGACGGAGATACCTGAGACGCTATGGCGGTCCCAGGTGCAGAAACAACGGCGGTAGCTCGAGTCGGCCACGACGCGCCCGAGCTCAACACAAACAAAAGCGCGATGACGACGACGAGGCCTCCGGCTACCGCCGCAACATTCAAATATAACCGACGCCAGGGGGGCACAACATATCCTTCAGTAGGCAGAATCCTTGATTAGGATACCACAAAACGAACCGGGTAACATTTGTTAAACGTTGCAACATTGTTGCAACATCGTTAGGCCCGCCTTGGCCCAAGACAACCATCCGGGTCAGGGTTCGCTACATCTCACGAGGCCCTGCTCCGCTCCCTCGGTACGCCATCACCCCGGCCGTCAGCACAATCAACGTGCCCACTATTATGACGGCGAACAGTCCCGGCTCTTGCGTCTGCGCGCCCGCAATGGGGAGCAGACCCGGTGTGGCCGTCAAGCCAATAGGAGTCGGAGAGTCCTTTGGCTCTTTCGACGGCGGCGTTAGCGCGGGTATCTCGGTCGGTCGCGGCGTGGGGGTAAAACCGGCCAGCGCCGGCCCCGATTGCCAGGTGAGTGACAGCATGATCCAGATGCTCAGAATGACCAGAGCGCCTCTTGCGACTCGTCTTCCGATCATTTTTCCTCCTCGTTTGTTTGGGCATTCAAGAGTCCGACTTGCTCAAGACTCTAGAGATTATACTACCATTTCGACCGGGCGGTAAACTTGCCAAAGGGAAGAGGAAGAGTAGAATAGTATGCAGTGGCAAGCACAGTGGCGCGGCTTGACGCTGCGCCCGTCGCGCCAAAGGAAGAATCGTTATGAAAGACAGTTCTAAAACCAAAGCGCAACTCTTGAACGAGTTGGTGGAACTGCGCCAGCGCGTGACCGCGCTGGAAGCAGAGAGCGAGCGCAGGCCAGCAGAGGAAGCATTGGAGCAAGAGCGCAACCTCTTGCGCATACTGATAGACAACGTGCCCAACTATATCTTTATCAAAGATACTGAACGCCGCTACGTTGCCAACAACATAGCACACTTGCGCTCTCTGGGAGTGCAAGACCCGGCCCAAGCGATTGGCAAGACGGTTTTTGACTTTCATCCGCCGGACCTGGCCGCGCAATATGACGCCGACGAGCGGCAGGTTATTCAATCGGGCCAACCTCTGTTGAACAAAGAAGAGCACTATCTGGATCTGGCGCTCGGCGAGAGGAGATGGCATCACACCGACAAGGTCCCCTTGCGAGATAGCCACGGCCAGATCATCGGCCTAGTGGGTATTTGCCAGGACATTACAGAACGCAAGCAGGCGGAGAAAGAGCTTCAAAGGAAAAGCCGTCAGCAAGAGCAGCTTTTCCAAACCGCTCACCAGCTCACCGCGAGTCTCGATGTCACCGAGGTCTTGACTCGGATTGGCGTCACGGCCAAAGAGATCCTCCACGCCCATGGCTGCGCGATCTATCTCCTCGAAGCAGACGGCAAAACGCTAACGCCCATGGCCGCCATCGAACCGCCGTATGAGCAAGAAATCCTCGCCACGCCGCTCGACGTCGAGACCAGCTTTACCGGTCAGGCGGTCAAAGCCAGGCGGGGACTGATCTTTAACGAGGCCGCGGACGATTTCTCCGGCCAACAGATTCCAGGCACCCCCCCAGAGCCAAAGGAGTGCGCCATTACAGCGCCTTTTATCGCCGACGACCAGGTTCTCGGCGCCATGTGCCTCAACCGGATTGGCATTCCCTTTTCTGATCAAGACCTGGCTCTGGCCGAGACATTTGCCACGTATGCGGCCATCGCTCTAAAAAACGCCCAGGCGCATCACAATTTGGAGTGCGAGGTGGAAAAGCGCAAGCAGGCGGAAAATGCCCTGCGCCAGTCCGAGGCTCTCTTTCAATCGCTGATTGAAAGCCTGCCGCAGAACATTTTCAGCAAAGACCTGGAAGGTCGGTTCACGTACGCCAACCAGCGTTATTGCGCGGCCGAGGGCAAATCATTGGAGGACATTCTTGGCAAGACGGACATGGATATCCACCCGCCCCAGTTGGCGCACAAGTATCAAAAAGATGACCGCCTGGTCGTCGAAACCGGGCGAATCCTGGAAGTAATGGAAGAACACCAACCGCTCGGCGGGGACAAGTCTTACGTGCAAGTCATCAAAGCTCCGCTTCACAACCCCGCCGGAATAGTGACCGGCGTCTTGGACATCTTTTGGGACATTACCGAGCGCCGGCAGATGGAGCTCAAGCTTCGGGAAAGCGAGAAAAAGTTCCGCACGTTGGTGGAGCAGATCGCCGCCGTCAGTTATATTGATGTGGCGGACGAGACGGGTTCGGCCATCTACATCAGCCCCCAAGTAAAGTCGATGTTGGGCTACTCTTCTGAAGAATGGCTGCAAACGCCCGCTCTCTGGATCAAGCTACTCCACCCCCAAGACCGCGAGCAGGTGGTGGCAGAACACACCCGCACGAACGCGGCCGGCGAGCCGTTCCACATGGATTACCGCCTGATCGCCCGTGATGGGCGCGTGGTGTGGGTCCACGACGAGGCCATGCTCGTGCGCGACGAAACCGGTCAGCCCCACTCCTGGCAAGGCATCATGCACGACATCACCGAGCGCAAGAAAATGGAAGATACCCTGAGACGAGAAAAGGAATTGTTCCTGGCCGGGCCCGTGGTCGTCTGGCAGCAGGCGGGCCAAGATCCCCTCTCTAAAGAATTTGTTTCAGAGAACATTTCTCAATTCGGCTACCAGGCCCAAGACTTTATCGGCGGCCAAAAAAACTATGCCGACATCATCCACCCCCATGACCGGGAGCGCGTGCAGGCAGAGGTAGAAGAATACAACGAATCTGGCGTCAATCGTTACAAGCAAGAATATCGGATTGTGTGCGCCGATGGCAGAACGAGGTGGGTGCACGACTATTCGACCATCTCTCGAGACAAGCTGGGCAATGTGACCAGCTTTGACTGGTACATGCTGGACATCACCGAGCGCCGGCAGGCCGAAGAACAAGTCCAAAAACTGAATCAAAGCCTGGCCCGCCGCGCCAGAGAGCTGGCCGCTCTCAACAAAGCCAGCCGGGCCATGGCCTCCTCGCTCAATCTCAAGGGGGTATTGGAAACTGTGATTGCCGAGGTCAGGCGTCTACTGGATGCGGAAGGCGCCTCGGTGCTGCTGCGCGATCTGGCTTCAGCCGGAGACGAACTGGTCTTTGCCGCTTCCGATAGCCCCGGCGCCGAAAAGCTGATCGGCACGCGAATGCCCGCTACCGCCGGCATTGCCGGCGCTGTCTTACAGGAAAGGCAATCGGCGCGAGTGGACAATGCGCAAAATGATCCGCGTCTCTACAAACAGATTGACGCAACGACCGGCCTGACTACGCGTTCGCTTTTAGCCGTGCCCTTGATCTTTAAGGGACAAGTGCGGGGTGTGATCGAAGCCGTCAACAAGGCAAGCGGTGTGTTTGACGAGCACGACCTGGAACTGCTAGAGGCCATGGCCGGCTCGGCGGTCACCGCCATCGAGAACGCCCGGCTGTATCAGGCCGAACGCGAACAATACAATCGCTTGCAAGCCTCACAGGCCCGGCTGATCCAGGCGGAAAAAATGGAGGCCCTGGGACGGCTGATCGCTTCCATCGCGCACGAGATTAACAATCCGTTGCAAGCCGTGCTGGGCTGCCTGGAGCTATTCCGAGAAGAACTGGACGACCATGCGCGTCGAGAAAAGCTGCAGCGCTACCTGGGCATCGTCGAGACAGAGACCGAGCGCATCGCGACCATCGTGCGACGCGTGCGCGACTTTTATCGCCCGGCGCGCCGAGAGATGCAGCCGACGGATGTGCACGTCGTATTGGGCGGCGTCCTGGAACTGGCCGGCAAACAATTGCAGCACCACAACATCGTCACCGAGCGCGAATGGGCGGAAGACTTGCCTCTGATCCAGGCCAACTCGGATCACCTCAAGCAGGTCTTTTTGAATCTGGCGCTCAACGCCATTGACGCCATACCAGAGCGCGGCGGGACGCTGCGTATACGGACGGCCTCTGACCAGATGCCAGGAGCCGACAATCGCCTGCTGCCCGCCGTGCGCGTCGAGTTTAGCGATACGGGCGCGGGAATGTCGCCAGAGGTCGTGGCGCACTTGTTCGAGCCGTTCTTTACCACCAAGACAGGCGGGACCGGACTGGGGCTGGCCGTCAGCTACGAAATCATCCAGGCGCACAGCGGCCAGATCAGCGTAAAGAGCCAGAAGGGCATCGGGACGACTTTCACCATCTTGCTGCCGGTCGAGCGACCGTAGGATACGGCGCCCACACCTGCACCTGCCTTGCCACGTCGAGGAACACTAACATCGTCCGCGGACGGCTTGCCAGTTGCGCGGCCAGAGCTTCTGCGTAACGGCGCAGTTGTTTGTCATATCCTTCCCCGCGGATGCGCTCTGCCAGTTGCGCCGGGTCGCGGACCTCGTCCGACTTGAAATCGGCCACGATCCAATCCTGGCTCGCGCGATACAACAAGTCTACGATACCCGTGTCGCCTGCGACGGTGTAGGCCAGCTCATGCCAGCGCGGCGCGGCGTTCATCTCTGCCCACAACGGATGCCGGCGGAATCGTTCTAGCAGTCGCCGCACTTCGTGGATAACGTTGCTGATTTCCTCCTCGTCCGTCAGCCCGGCCTCTAGCGCGTGCGGGTAAAGAAAGGCGTCGAAATCCGGAACATCTGGAAAGCGCCAGCGGCGGATGGCCTCGTGCACCAGCTTGCCGACGACCCAGGCCGGGCCGGTGGGACGCTTGGCGCGCGGCGTCACGCGCCACACTCGCCGCGGCGGCTCGACCTCGCGCTCCCGCGTTTTCTCGTCGCGCTGATCGGTCCTGGCTGGCATCAGCGGGGCGACTAGATTCAACTGGCCCTCGCTCCTCGCTTCTCGCTCCTCGCTCTTCGCTCCACGCTCTACAACCGGCGGGAACTCGGGGAGACTCGGATACAAGGTGCAAGCCACGCCGAACAAGTTCATCGCGCGCGGCTGCGTCAGCTCGTCCTTGATCGAGACATCGGCCAGGCCCGTCACCTCGCCCAATCGCCCCAACCAGCCGCCGAGCGACAATGCGCCATCTTTTTTGAGCCGGGCATGTCCGCTCACGATGAGCTTTTCTTGCGCGCGTGTGGCGGCCACGTAAAGCAAGCGGCGATCCTCGGCCTCCTCTCGGTCCTCTTCACGCAAGGCAGCCAGGCGTTGCATCACCGGGCGACTGTCGTGCTCGTCTCGAATCGCCACCAAGACGCCCAACTCGGAATCGAGCCGCACCGTCGCCGTGCTGCCGCGCCGCTCGTGAGCCGCGTCCGCAATGACCACGATGGGAAATTCCAGCCCCTTGGCTTTGTGGACAGTCATCAGCTGAACCGCCCCGCCCGCTTCCACCGGCGCTTCGCTTTCGCGCGCGCCCACATCGCGCAAGCCCCGCACATATTCGAGGAAATCGCCCACGCTGACCAGGCTGCTCTTGTGCGCGTCGGCCAACAACTTGTCCACGTTGCGACGCAACCGCGCGCTGCCTTCCACCTGCCGCAGCATCGCCAGGTAGCCCGTCGCATCGAGAAAACGCTTGAGCACCTCGGCCACCGTCGCGCGCCCGGCCCACCGATTCAACTCGCCGACGATCTCTCGTGCCCGCTCACAAAGTCCGAGGTCAGAGATCGGACGCCCGAAGGGCGGGAGGTCGGATAGCAAAGATTTGACATTTGATACCGCCTGCCACAATGACCTCGGTTTGTCTCCATCCCACCGCAACAAGTAGATCGTCGCGTCGCTCAAGCCGATGGCGGGCGAGCGCAAGAGACCTGCCATCGCCAAATCGTCGGCAGGATCGGCAATGGCGACCAGCGCGTTGAGCAGATCACGGATTTCGGGGCGGTCGTAAAAGCCGCGCCCGGCCACGGTGACGAATGGAATGCCCGCGCGCTCTAGCACATCCTCGTAGATGCCAAACGTCGTCGAGGCGCGGAACAGGAGCGCCACCTCGCCCCACTCGACGTGTTCCTCGTCGCGCATTTGAATCAGGCGCGCGGCGAGCGCCGAGGCCGCGATGGCGCGGCCGGTTTCGGCCGTCTCGCCCACGCCCAGGCAAAACTCGACGAATGGCTCGCGGACTCTTGCCGGCTTTTTGCGTCCGGCGCGCAGCAGAGCAAAGGGGACAGCGTAAGGCCGCGCCGGGTCGTCTTGTCCCAGGATCGGCTCCAGCAGCGCATTCGTCGTTTTGACCAGCGGCCCGTGCGCGCGGAACGTGAGATTGAATTCCAGCGGCTCGCCGCCCGCTTGTTTCACGTCCTCCTGCACGCGGCGGAACACCGTCACGTCCGCGCCACGAAAACGATAGATGCTTTGCTTGGCATCGCCCACGACAAAGAGCGTGGAGGGTGGAGCGTGGAGCGTGGAGTGAAAGCCAGAGAGAGCGTAGACGATTTGGCGCTGGCGGTCGTTGGTGTCTTGAAACTCGTCCACGAGGAGGGCGCGTGTCTCGGATTGCCAGCGTTGGCGCGCCGATTCGTTTTGCGTCAAGAGTTGAACCGCGCCGGCTTCCAGATCGTCAAAGTCCAGCGCACGCCGCTCATCTTTGAGCCGACGGTATTCCACGAGCGCCTGGTCATAGATGCAGCGCAGGCGCGGGAGCATGTCGCCGATTTGCACGTCGAGCGACCAGCGGGGCGGCGCATCGGTATTCTTGGCTCCGCCTAGCCAGGCGTTGAGCGTTTCGTCGTACCGCGCACGCAAGAGTTTGAGCGCGTCTTTGGCAGCGCCCGCTTTGCCCACCGTGCCCGGCATCCCCTGGCGACGCATCGCAAACAAGGCCGTCAGCGCCGCATCCCAATCGCCCGCCGCGCGCGCCGATTCGAACGCCGACCAGTTTCCTACAAGCGTTGCGACAGCCACAGCCAGTTTATCGCCGCCTGCCTGGACAGAGTCCTGGTCACGCAACGTGTCGAGCGCGCCGCACGTGCTTGCATCGTCGGCAAACGCAGCAACGGCCGCGGACAGGGCGCGAGTCCACGCGGCGCGCCAGTCTTGGCTCAAAGCCGTGTCCGCGTCGAGGCGTTGTTCGATCAGCGTAGCCAGTGTTTCTCGCAGGCCATTCTCGCTCAACAGGCTAAACAACTGCGCGGCGTCCGGGTCGGCAGAGGCCCAGGCCAGCGCCGACTCGATGGCCTGCGCTTTGAGCGTGGCGGCGACGCCTTCTTCCAGCACATCAAAGCGCGGGTCAAGCCCGATTTCGGCGGGGTGCGCGCGCAAGATTTCAGCGCACAGGCTGTGGATAGTGCTGATGCGCGCCGCGTCCAGGTCGGCCAGCGCGGATTGCCACCGCTCGCGGTCGCTCGTGCTCATCACCAGCCAGTGGTTGATTTGCTGGCGAATGCGGGCGCGCATCTCGCGGGCAGCCTTGTCGGTGAACGTGATGGCGACAATGTTCCGCAGCGGCACATCGCGCTCTAGCAGATTGAGGTAACGCCCCACGAGCGCGCGCGTCTTGCCAGAGCCGGCGCCCGCGGTGACGACGATGGGCTTGTCGCGCAGCGTGACTGCTTCACGTTGGGAGTCGGTAAGAGTGAGGGAAGTCAGAATGGATGGCATATCGCTGATCGCCTATCGTTCCACGCTGTTCACTCAACGTCTCGAGCCGCTGAATCGCCAACACCAAGCCGT
>CAYHAR010000082.1:0-9611 GCA_964354595.1 uncultured Anaerolineae bacterium
CTCCGCCGGATATAAAGCGTTGAGCGCGTTCATATTATGCGCGCGGCCTTGTTCCCAGGTCGAAACGCTCACCAAAAACGAAAGTTGTCGCGCGCGGGGAAGGGTGTTATAATTTTGACAGGCCCCTGTAGCTCAATGGATAGAGCGAGGCACTCCTAAGGCCGAGGTTGTGGGTCCAATTCCCGCCAGGGGCATACAGTGACCTCCCAGGTTTCGGAAACCTGGGAGGTCTTGTGTTCTGGCGCACGGGAATCGCGCCAATCATTCTGCAATACTTTTGCAAGCATATTGCAAAGCTGGCTTTCCCTGCCCGTGCTATGCTAGTGTTTGTCGTGGGTGTCTCGGACCGCCGACCGCAGACGTGATACATTGCGGCGCGGCGGTCTCGGGTTTTGGAGGTGCGTTTGTTTGGCTTGGGTTTCTGGCGAAACGAGTCTAGGAAATCGAACGGGCGCCCTGGAGAGGGCAACGGGCATCACGTTCGTTTGCAGCAGGTGGTGAAAACATACGAAAGCGCGGCGGGCATCTTTACGGCGCTCCAAGGCGTAGATTTGCAGGTCAAGGCCGGCGAGTTTGTGTCCATCATCGGCAAGTCCGGCAGCGGCAAGTCCACGCTCATCAACATGATCACGGGCATTGACCGGCCCACGGCGGGACAAGTGCTGGTGGGCGATACAGCCGTGCATACGCTCACCGAGGAACAGATCGCCGTGTGGCGTGGCCGCACCATCGGCGTCGTCTTTCAGTTCTTTCAACTACTGCCCACGCTGACAGCCGTCGAGAACGTCATGCTGCCGATGGACTATGGCAGGCGCTTTGTGCCCGCTGAGCGTCCCGACCGGGCGATGCAATTGTTGGAACAGATGGGCATGGCCGATCACGCGCACGAGCTGCCCTCGGCGCTTTCGGGCGGACAGCAGCAGAGCATCGCCATCGCGCGCGCGCTGGCGAACGATCCGCCCATCCTGGCCGCCGACGAGCCAACCGGCAACCTGGACTCTCAGTCCGCCGAATCGGTCTTGCGGCTCTTTGAAGAGTGGGCAAATCGCGGCAAGACGATTTTGATGGTCACGCACGATAGCGAGCTGGCCGGACGCGCTCAACGCACGGTCGTGATCGCCGATGGCAAGATTGTGGACGAAAAAGTGAACCATGAGCAGTGAGCCGATCATCCACTTGCGCCAGGTCGTGAAAAAGTACAACAGCCTGGCAGGCGAGGTGGTGGCGCTCAAGGGCATTGACCTCCAGGTCAAGCCGGGCGAGTTTGTCGCCGTGACGGGCAAATCGGGCAGCGGCAAGACGACGCTCGTCAACATGATGACGGGCATTGACCGCTCCACGTCAGGCGAAATCCAGGTGGCGGGCGCGCCCGTTCACCAGTTGAGCCTGGAAAAAGCCGCGCAGTGGCGCGGGCGCACGGTGGGCGTCATCTTTCAGTCTTTCCAGCTTTTGCCCACCCTGACGGCGCTTCAAAACGTGACGCTGCCGATGGATTTTGCGCGCAAGTATTCGCTGCGGGAGCGATGGGAACGCGGCATGGCGCTGCTCGAGCAAATGGACATCGCCGAACACGCTCACAAGCTGCCCTCGTCGGTTTCCGGCGGGCAGCAGCAGCGCGTCGCCATCGCCCGCGCCATGGCTAACGATCCGCCCATCCTGGTGGCCGACGAGCCGACCGGCAGCCTCGACTCGGCGACGGCAGAGGCGGTCTGGCGAGTATTCGAGGATTTGGTCGGCCAAGGCAAAACGGTCCTGGTCGTGACGCACGACCGAGACCAGGCTCGACGGGCCGGGCGCGCCGTCATGCTGGCCGATGGAGAGATCGCGCATGATTAGCGCACAATGGCTCAAGGTTCTCTACGATCTGTGGGGCAACAAGACGCGCACGATCTTGATCGTGCTCTCTATCGCCGTCGGGCTGTTTGCCACCGGCGTCATCCTCAGCTCGCAAACGATCCTGGCGGAGCAGATGGCAAAAGGCTACGCCGCCACCCATCCCTCCAGCGGCACCCTCCGCACCCGTGAGCCCTTTGACGAGGATTTCCTCCGGTCGGTGCACGCGATGAAGGACGTGCAAGAGGCCGACGCCCGGCGCAGCATGACCTTTCGCATTCAGGCCAAGTCAGGTCAATGGCTCACCCTCCGGCTCTTGGCGATGGCCGACTATTCCGACATACAGATCAACCAGGTGTGGCCGCAGAGCGGCGACTGGCCGCCGCCGGAGCGCCAGGTGTTGATCGAGCGCGGCGCGCTCGATCTGCTCGGAGCGCAAATGGGCGACGTGGTGCTCGTCGAGACCGCGGACGAAAAGCAGCGCGCGCTCCGCATCGCCGGGCTGACCCACGACCTGACCCAGTTCCCGGCTCGCTTTACCAACGCGGTTTATGGCTACGTTTCGTTCGACACGCTCGAATGGCTGGGCGAGCCTTACGGCTTTAACACGCTGCACATCGTCACCCGAAATCCGGGCGACAAAGCCGCCGTGCGCTCCGTCCTGGACGCCGTGGAAACCAAAGCCAAAAAGAGCGGCCTGACCGTCCTTTCGACTTCTGTGGACAAGTTCCCGCTCGAGGACATGGTGCAGAGCGTCCTGTTGCTCTTGAGCATCCTCGGCGTGCTCTCGCTCTGCCTGAGCGCCTTTTTGATCGTCAACACCGTTTCCGCGCTGCTGGCGCAGCAAGTGCGGCAGATCGGCGTGATGAAGGCCATCGGCGCGCGCACTTACCAAATCTTGAGCATGTACCTGGCGATGGTCATGCTGTACGGACTGGTCGCGCTGGGTATTGCCGCGCCGCTCGGAATCGGCGGGGCGTATGTGGTGTGCCGCTTTGCCACAAGCCTGCTCAACTTTGACCTGGCGAGCTTTCGCGTGCCGCTGCAGACCATCGCGCTTCAGGTGACGATCGGTTTGGTCGTGCCCGTGCTGGCGTCGCTCTATCCATTCATCTCGGGTCTGCGCGTGACCGCCGCCGAGGCGATGAGCGCCTACGGAGTGAGCCAACACTCGTTCAGCGCCGGCCCGATCAGCCGCCTGTTTTCGGGCGCGAACGTCTGGTTTGCCCGGCACGTTTTGGCGCGACCGCTGCTGCTTTCGCTGCGCAACACTTTTCGCAGCCGGGTGCGGCTGTCGCTCACGCTCACCACGCTGACCTTGGCCGGGGCCATTTTTATCAGCGTGTTCAGCGTGCGCGCGTCGCTGTTCCGCACCATCAACGATCTCATCCAGTGGCGAGCGTTTGATTCGATGCTCACCTTCACCCGGCCCTACCGCGCTGAAAAAGTCGAGCAAGAGGCGCTGCGCGTGCCGGGCGTCGTCCAAACCGATGTGTGGATTGACATGCCTGTGCTTCGCGTGCGCCCGGACAAGAGCGAAAGCGATCCGCTGTTCTTGTTAGCGACTCGCGCCGACTCGGGCCTGGTGTCTTCGCCGTTCATCGTCCAGGGCCGCTGGCTCGCGCCCGAGGACGAAAACGCCATCGTCGTCAACACGTACCTGCTCAAAAAGGAACCCGACGTCAAGCTGGGCGACGAGATGGCGCTCAAAATCGGCGAGCGCGAAAGGACGTGGCGTGTGGTGGGCGTGTGCCTGGGCCAGGCGCCGCCGGCAGTCTACGCCAATTATGCGCCTGTGGCCCGCTGGACGGGGAACGTAGGGCGAGCCAGCACCGTGGCAGTGGCGACCCAGCAGCACGACCAAGGGTTCGCGACCCGGGTCGCGGCGGCGTTGGAATCGCACTACAAGGACATTGGCTTGCGCGCCAATTCGGCCGAGACGACTGTGGAAGAGCGCGCCAAAGATCAAGCCTCTTATGGCATTCTCGTCACGGGGCTGCTGGCCATGGCGGTTCTGTTTGCCATCGTGGGGGGGCTGGGCCTGATGGGGACGATGAGCATTAACGTCATCGAGCGGACGCGCGAGATCGGCGTGATGCGCGCGATTGGCGCGCCGACGCGGAGTGTGGCGCAAGTGTTTATCGTCGAAAGCGTCGCCATCGGCGTGCTCAGTTGGCTGTTTGGGACGCTGCTCGCGCTGCCGTTGAGCAAAATCATGAGCGACGCGGTAGGGATGCCGCTCATGGGCACGCCCATCACGTTCACCTTTTCGCTGGCGGGCGTCGGGCTGTGGCTGGTCGTGGTGGTGATCCTGAGCGTTCTGGCCAGCTTTATCCCGGCGCGGAACGCTTCGCGGCTGACCGTGCGACAAGTGCTGGCCTACGAATAAGTCCTGTTGAGTAAAGCGCGCGCAACTTTTAACGACGCCACAAGCGCGCCACTTGCAACGCCGCCACGCCGCAAGCCAGGACGATCAGCCCAAAAAAGAATTGAATGGAAGGCGTCGAGCGGAGGATGGGATGATCGGGATGCAGCACGCTGGGCGAGGTCAGCAGCAATACCCACAAGATGACGGCCTGCGCCACGTGCAGCCCGCTAGAGATAGCCGGGCGATTGACTAACATGACGAGCACTTCCGCGATAACGCCAATGGCCAGCACGCGGAACGCCGTCGTGTACCGCGGCTCGGCCAGAAACACGGCGTTCCACGCCATCCGTGAAGCGAGCAGACTGACCGGGATAAAAGCCAGCCAGAATAATAGCCCGGTGCGGCCCAGCGCCAGCGTCCAGGTGTGCAGTGCGTCGCCGCGCCTGACCAGCATCGCTGCCAGCCCCACAACGCCGGCAGCCGTCAACGTGAGCAGCGCCGTCCACACCAGCGCCCCGTGGAGATAGACCACCTTGCTCGTCCCGGCCAGCGTCACATCGCTGGGCGCGACCCACGCCAGCGCCAAAGCGGCCACGGCCAGCGCCAGCAGAGATATTCCAATCGTTTCGCGGCTCAGTAGTCGTCTCACCGTTCCTCACTGGTAATGCGCGATGGTCACGACTTACGCCGGCGCCGCTATCGCCTCTACACCATATCTTCCATTCCCCGACACTTTCGTCTCCACACTTCGCCCCAGCGTGTTGCTGGTGTACAGGTCATAGTACTTGCCGCGCATTGCCAACAATTCCTGATGCGTGCCCCGCTCGACGATTTGACCATCGAACACGACGAGCACCTGGTCGGCGTTGCGGATCGTGCTCAGCCGGTGCGCCACGACAAAGCTCGTGCGGCCTTTCATCAAGTCGGCCAGTGCGCGCTGGATGAGCCGCTCGGTGCGCGTGTCTACGCTACTCGTCGCTTCGTCCAAGATCAGGATGCGCGGGTTGGCCAGCGCCGCGCGGGCGATGGCGATCAGTTGCCGCTGACCGTGACTCAGGTTATTGCCGCGCTCACCCAGCACTGTACCATATCCTTCGGGCAGGCGCAGGATAAAGTCGTGCGCCAGCGAGATCTTGGCGGCGGCTTTCACTTCTTCATCGGTCGCATCCGGGCGGCCATAGCGGATGTTTTCTCGCACGGTGGTGGAGAACAGGTACGTATCCTGCAGCACAATGCCCATCTGTCGGCGCAAGCTTTCCTGCGCCACCTTGCGCACGTCATAGCCGTCAATCAACACCGCGCCTTCCTTCGCGTCGTAAAAGCGCGGGATCATGTTGATGATGGTCGTCTTGCCCGCGCCGGTCGGCCCGACGAGCGCCACCACCTGACCCGGCTCGGCAGTCAGGCTGATGTCGCACACGGTACAGGCTTCTTCACCAGCAGTAGCCGAATCGTTGTAACCGAACGAGACGTTGCGAAATTCGACACGACCTTTGATTGGCGGGAGCGCCTGCGCGTCGGGCGCATCCGCAATTTCGAGCTTTTCGTCGTGCAGTTCAAAGATACGCTCGGCACCTGCGAGCGCACTCTGAAGTTGCGTCCACATTTGTGCAATCATCTGAATCGGCTGATAGAACCGACCGACGTAATTTAGGAACGCGACGATAACGCCGACGGTCACGATCTGACCCAACACGGGTTGGCCGCGCACCGCCAGCACACCGCCGACTCCGGCGACAATCGCGGTGGCAACGACGCTCAACACGGTGAGCGAAGGCATCAATGCAGAAGTGATCGTCACGGCGCGGATGTTCGCCTGGCGGTTCGCATCGTTGGTGCGGCGGAACTGTTCAATGTTCTCCGCCTCGCGATTGAACGCCTGCGCCTCGCGCACGCCGCTGATGCTTTCCTGCAAGTCGGCGTTGACATTGCCCATTTGCTGGCGCGAGTTCCGATACGCACGCCGCGCTCGACCCGACAGGAACACGGTCACACCCGCCATGAACGGGATGACGAGCAAACTCACCAACGCCAGCGAAGCGTTCAGCGCCAACATGGCAATGATGATGCCGACGAGCGAGAGACTGCTGGACACGACCTGCACGAGGCCAAAGTTGACGGCTTGCGTGATCGTGTCCACGTCGTTGGTCAGGCGGCTCATCACGTCGCCGAACTCGTGCCCGGTAAAGTAGCTTGCGCTCAAGCGGTGAATCTGCTCGAACGATTTATTGCGCAACTGCCTGATCACGTTCTGACCCGCCAGCGCCATCAGGTAGAACTGCAGGCCGCTGGCGGCGGAGCCTATCACCGCCAGCAACGTCATGGCGATCACGACTGACACCAAGCCACTCACACTCGGCGCGGGATGCTGTGTCAACGCGCAGCGCGACGCGGACGTCGGCACGATGAAACAGTCCACCGCCTGCCCGATGAGAAACGGCGAAGCGACGCCGACCACCGTGCTCAGGATGATCAGCACGGCTACACCGGTCAGAATCAGCCGGTAGGGCGCAAAGTAACCCAGCAGGCGAGAGAGTGTCTCGCTCGTGTTCTTGGCATGCCGCGCTTCCTGCTCCAACATTCCATGTCCCCGAGGACCCCCTCCCATCATCATCGCGCCACCTCCGCCAAAACAGGCATCTCTAGTTCGACTTTAATCTTACCAGTCGCCGGAACATCTTCGACTAACTGCGAGTGGTATATCTCGGAATAGATCGGCTCACATTCGAGCAGGTCCGCGTGCTTGCCCATCGCCGCCACGCGGCCCTTGTCCAGCACGATGATCACGTCGGCGGTCTGGACGGTGCTGATGCGCTGCGCGATGACAAAGCTCGTCCGGTTCTTCATCAGCCGCTCAAGCGCGGCCTGGATGTGCGCCTCGGTCTTTAAATCAACTGAGCTGGTGCTGTCGTCCAGGATGAGGATGCGCGGATCGAGCAACAGCGCGCGCGCGATGGCGATACGTTGCTTCTGCCCGCCGGAAAGCGACGCGCCCAGCTCGGCCACCGGTGTATCGTAGCCTTTCGGAAACTCGACGATGAAATCGTGCGCGGCAGCCGCCTGGGCCGCTTTTATCACGTCATCCATCGAAGCATCCGGGCGGCCGTAAGCGATGTTGTCGCGGATGGAGCCAGCAAACAGCCGCGTCTCTTGCAGCACGATGCCGATCTGTGAACGCAGGCTGTCGAGGCAAACTTGTTTGACATCGTACCCGTCAATCAAGACTTGCCCTTCAGTCGCGTCGTAAAAGCGCGGGATGAGGTTGATGATGCTGCTCTTGCCGCTGCCCGTCGCGCCCAACAGCGCCACGACCTTGCCCGGCTCGACCGTGAACGAGACATCGTTCAATACCGGCTCGCCGCCAAAGTAGCGGAAGGTCACGCGATCGAACTCGACGTGGCCTCGAATCTGCGGAAGCGGCCTGGCGTCCGGTGTGTCAGTCACGTCGCTCTTGGCATCCAGGATCTCAAAGATGCGCTCGGCTGACGCCATGGCCGAACTCATCAGCGTGAGGATCATGCCCATTTGGCCAATGGGGAAGAAGGCGAGCAGCAGATACGAAGTGAACGCGACCAGCTCGCCCACGCCCAGCGTCCCTTGAATGACATAGTTGCCGCCCACGCCCAGGATGGCGACCTGTCCCAGATTGGAAATCAAGAACATGACGGGAAAAATGAACGACATCGTCCGGTTGACTTGCAACGAGACATTGACCAGGTCATTGTTGGCGTCCTGGAAGCGGCGGCGTTCCTGGTCGGCCCGCACAAAGGCCTTGACCACGCGAAAGCCCGCGACATTTTCCTGTAGAATCGTGTTGAACACGCCGAGCTTTTGTTGCACCACCATAAAGAGCGGTCGCGCCAGACTGCCAAATACGGCAAAGAGCACCATGGCCACGGGCAGGATCGGCAGGCTCACCGACGCCAAGCGCCAGTTGAGCGTGAACAGGATGATGGTGATGCCGATCAAGAGCACGACCGAGTTGATCATGACCAAAAAACCCTGGCCGATGAACATTCTCAATTGCTCAACGTCGCTGGTGGCGCGCGTCATCAGTTGGCCGGTGCGTGACTTGTCGTGATAACTGAAGGATAAGCGTTGAACCTTTTCGTACAATTCGTTCCGCAGATCGAACGCCACACCCTGCGAGACGTTCTCAGCCAGGTAGCCTTGCAGGAACGAGAATACGCCGCCTATTGCCGCGACGACGACCATCAACAGCGACAACGACGTGATGACGGTGTCATTGCCGGCCTGGATGCCCTGAGAGATGACGGTGCGCGTGAGGAACGGTATCGTCAGTGACGCCACAGACGAAAGGAACAAACTGGCATAAGCGGCCGCGGCCAGCTTTCTGTAATGGCCCAAGTATCCGATTGCGCGCCCAAGCGGGTTGGGGCCTTTGGCTTTGCTTCGGTCAGGGCGGCGCCCATGACTCGGTGACATGTTTTGCATGGATTACTCCCTACTTGTACGTTTCACTTTATCTTGCACATGGTCGTTTGGTCTAGGGCACATGGCAAAAGTAAAAGCCTGCTCCAATACAGCCAATCCGGAGGATAGGCTGGCGAGATCGTCCGACGAGAGTTTTCCTAGCACCTCGGCCACACGCGCTTCGGCTCGACTTTTGATCTCAACCAGCACTGCCCGGCCATCCGGCGTCAATTCAAGCAAGACCTGTCGCCGGTCGTCGGGCGACGGCACACGATTCACCCAGCCTCGCTCGACCAGCACCGAAATCGAGTTGGACATCGTGGGTAAGCTCACCACCTGCCGCACGGCTAACTCGCTCAGATTGCACGAGTGATTGGCGAGAATGGTCAAGAGGCGCAAGTGCGCTGGCGACATCGTGTGGCCCAAAAACTGCCTCTCGGCGCCAATCGTGCACATGACCTGTGGAATCACTTTGATGATCTCTTGGGCAACAGCCTTGACTTCAGTTGACTTGCTCATTAGCTCCCCTAATGGTTAGCTGGGCTAATTATATGCACTACGCCCGACTTGTCAAGGTCTCGCATAAAGCGACAGGGCAACAGCGGGTTTGCATTTTGGCAAAGCTGGCTTATAATCTCAGATGCTTGCCCCTGCCCGGTCACGGGTAAGCCAGTTGATAGTTATGAACGATATTGCAAGGGTGCTCGCCACTCTTGGTCTTGGCAGGGAATTGTTATCTCCACCTTATTGTCGCCATGTACCGGTCTAGCTGCGTGAACGCAAACTCGAACGCCGCCATGAACAGGTAACTTGCACCAATAACCCAAAACACTACCTTCCGTCAACGCTCAGGAGAGTGACATGCCCCCCCAGGCAGCATGGACACCGACGCCCAGATACCTGACTCAGTTGCGGCAGAATCTCGTCAACTGCTTTGACGAGGACGAGTTGCGCGCGCTGTGCAGCGACTTGGGAG
>CAYHAR010000082.1:9711-16464 GCA_964354595.1 uncultured Anaerolineae bacterium
CGCTGGAAACCGACGCGGTGCTGTGCCAGAAATGGGGCTACCGCTACGTGGATTTCAGCCAGCAGATCGGTGACCCGATTGCCTACGTCGTTCAATCCATTACAGGCCAGTCGTCCCAAAGCGAGCCGGATATCGCCGCCGACCTGACCTGCAAGTATGTCGTTCAGAGGTTGGCCGAGCCTCTGGCCGACAGTCGCGCCGGGCGACGCGCAGTTTTACTGATTTTCGACGCTGTCGAGCGGCTCGACGACGAGACGGCGCAGTGGCTCTGCAAGCTGCTGGGCGCTCTGCGGAAACGCACTCGCTCCGGCCCGAGCGAGATCGTCACGGTGCGCGTGATCGTGGCAGGCCGCAACGTGGAGCCGTTCTGGGAAAGCTATGTGCGCGCGGCCGCTCTACTGCCCGCGCCGCAGCGAATCGAGCTGACCCCTTTTGATGGCAATCCCATCCAAGACCTGGTTTGGCGGCAAGGGCGAGCCACCCAAGTCAGCCTGGACGAGCAGACCGTCGTCCAGATCGCCAGCGAGCTGCAATTCTTGAGCGGCGGACACCCCCGCGTGATCTGCAGCCTGATGGAGGAACTGGTCGGCCAATCGTTCGCGATTGGGCCGGTGGCGGAATATTTTGAGCAGCAACGAGAGCGCCTGGTGCGCAAGCACCTCGCGCCGGTCGTAGACGGCCTGCTGGATGCCATTGCGCCTCCTCTCGTAGAGGCGATCCGCGTCCTGAGCGTGTTCCGCCGCGTGAACGCCAACACCGTGCAAGCCCTGGTCAAAGCGGGCGCGCTGACCATGCCTTCCAGCACAGACGAAGTCCAACTGTTGGGCGATCTGCAAAGACTTCACCTGTTGAACAAGCCGTGCATCCAGGAGCCGTTCTATCGCGATCATCTGATGCGGCGCATCCTGGCGTTGGATATGGCTCACTCGTCCACAGACCGGGCGTTGTATTACCGTCTGAATCAAGTGGCCCTCGAGCTTTACGAGAGCTGGATTCATAATCTGGGCCAGGGTTTGCCGGATACTCCCCTCAAGGCGATGCAGCGACTGTTGTCTGTCACCGAATGGCTGTTCCATGCGCTTCAGGACGAAGCGATAGACGAGCCAGAGATTCAAGCCGCACTCCAAAAACATGCGCAGGCCCTGGCGCAAGGCAGCGCAACGTTGCCGGTAGCGGATTTGATCGCGCAAGAAATCGTCCAAGACCCAGAGACGTGTTATCTGCTGCGCCATCGCCTGGGCGATGATGGCGTTTCGACGGTATGTAGTTGGCTAAAGGCTAGCTAGTCCGAGGAGGATGCTCTATGGCCAAGTTTGACGTTTTCGTGGGAAGAAAACAAGAGCTCGACTTGATTGACGAACAGGCAGAAAAATGGGGAACATTGCGCTTGATGCTGGTCGAAGGCCCGGGGGGCATCGGCAAGACTTTTCTGCTGCAAAAGGTCGCGCAAACGTACGAAAAGAAGGACGACTTTGCCGTCGTCTATTATGACCTGGCCGAGCAGCCCTCCGGCAGCTTTCAAGAAGCCCTGCACCTGGCCGATTCACTGGGGTGGGAAAACTTTCCTCAATTCCGGGCCAAGGTTAACGACCTGGCCAGCGGCAAGTATGACATCGCCGATACTCGCTTGCCTCAACTAGAGCGAGAAGCGTTTTCGGCCGGCCTCAGGGAGCTGGGAGATTTTCTGAGCCGAAAACGCCTGATCCGCCTCACCGACACGCTCGATGTCACGGCGCCCCAGCGAGCCAAGAGCAAAGAACTGTACCAGTACGTCAAAGCGATCCCCAACGCTCTGTTCATCTCTGCCGGGCGTTACGCCCGGCGATTCTTGCTCGAGTTCCAGGAGAGCTTTGGCGCAGACCAGGTGACGTGTATTGATCTGAAGGGCTTTGACCAGGTAGAGGCCGACGAGTTTTTTGGCCAAGTAGATCGAGAAGGATTGGTGCCGCCTGACCTGCGGGCCAAGCTTCACTTGTTGACGAACGGCCGGCCGGTCTTGCTCTCCCTGGCGCTCGAATGGCTCGCCCGTGAGGTGCCGCTGCCGGAAATCACCGAGCAATCGTTAGAGAATCTAGAGACCTTGTCCGACAGCGCGCTGCGCGAGTTGCGCGAGCACTTCGAGTTCGAGCTGGTGGATGGCCTCCGGCAACTGCAAGGCCCGCTGGATCGCGCCGTGCTGTACATGGCTCACATCAACCGGCGCAACAACGCGGACGTGCTATCCACGTTGCTGGATATTTCCCTGGCGGACGCCCAGGAACTGGTGCAGCAACTGGCCGAGCTGTCCTTCGTCAAATACAACCGCTACACGGAGAGTTGCCTGTTGCACGACGAGATGAAAAACCTGGTCAACAAGCACGCCTGGCCTTACGTGGACCCGATGGGCGAGGTGCGGCGAAAACTGGCACAGAAAATCATCGAGCGCTACTATGAGCCGCGCCTCAACGATCTGACCCAAAAGATCCGAGCGCAGATCGAATCGTACAAAGGCCCCATCCGCCGTACCACGATCAGCGAAGCGGAATGGGAGTATTGGCGTTTGGAGGCCGAGTGCCTGCACTATCACCTCAAGGTCAACGCAGAAGAAGGAGTGGCTTATTTTGAAGAGCGGTTTCGCGAGGCCCGGAACAACAACCACATCATGCGCATCCAGTTCTTGCTCGGCGAGATGGAGATGGCCGAAAAGGTCAGCCTGCGCTCGCTCGAGCCGCGCCAGGCCGAGGCTCTGCTCTTGCGGGGAGAGGTCGAACAAGCGCGCCGAATCTGCGAAAACATCTTGGCCTCGGAAGTCGCCACGCCGAATGACCTGATCACGGCGCACGTCACGCTGGGCCGGATCGTCTCTTCCACCGACCCCACATTAGCCAATCAACACTACAAAGCCGCGCTGGAATTGGCCCAGGAAAAACAAGACGACCGGGTCATCGGCATTTTGCACAACAACCTGGGGCAGCTCTACCGGCTGACCGGCCAGCTTGGCCAGGCTGCCTATCACTACCAGCAAGCCATCGAGCACAGCCGGCGAGCGGGCCACCAGGCGTTGACGGCTTCCGCGACCAACAACCTGGCCTACGTCTTTCGCCTCCAGGGCAACCTCTCCGAGGCCGACGTGATGTGCCGCGTGGCTTTGGCCCATCGCAAAAAGTTGGGCCTGGAACGCGATCTGGCTTATAGCTACTTGACCAAGTCAGAGATTGACCTCGACAAGGGCGACCTGGAAAGCGCGGAGCACAATACCAAGCTGGCCCTGCGCAGCTTTGACAAGCTGGACGAAGTGCGCGGCCAGGTCATGGCCTATCTTTCCCTGGCGAATATTCATCGCTACATAGAACAGTACGGGGACGCGGAAGCTTATCTGGAACACGGAATCGAGCTGGCAACACAAATCCACGACCAGCCGCTGCTGGCCAACCTGTTCAACGTGTACGGGCGCGAGCAGCGCAGCCGCGCTCTTTCGACGCACGAGCCGAGCAACGGCGACAAAGCAGAGAGAAAGACCATCCTCTTTAACCAAGCCCAGGAATACCTGGAACGCAGCCTGGCCCTGGCGGAACAATATGGCGACCTGTGGATGCTGACCCGCAGCCAGCTCGAGCTGGCGCTCACCTACTTTTTGAGCTGCTCGCGTCACGATGACGATGTGCGAGAAATGCTGAACCACGTTTGGGAAAATGCCTCTCGCACAAACGACCGGCTTTTGCAAGGATACGTGGAAGAGATTCGCGGGCAAATCGCCATACGGCAGCAGGATTACGTGGGCGCGGCCCAGCACTTTGGCATGGCCGCGCAATTCACCGCCCGGCGGCAGGGCCGCGAGCAAGAGCGGTTCTTTGACCGGCTCAGCGACCAGTTGCTGGATTCGACGCTTTCGCCCGAAGTCATCCGCACCCTGGCCTACGGTATTCTCGACGTGATCCAGGAATCGGTCTCTGACGAGCCTTTGCAGCCGCTCAAGTTGCTATGTCACCAGATTCTCGATTTCCAAATGGGGTGAGGCAGTTGTTCTGGGTCCCTCCCCAGTCAGCGGCCCAGAGGCCAGGCGACCTGGCTCCTCCAGCCCCCATGAGCACAAAAACGACGTTCGCGCCAAGTGTGGGTTCGCTTTGTGTTATCCCGCTGTAACCTAACAGAAACCCGCTTCGACTGATTTTTGTGCTATTCTATACTCGCAAGATAGAAACAGTTGCACGGTTTAGAGGAAAAAAAGACGATGCCCATCATCTTTACAGATAGCTGGATTAAACAAGGCCCACGAGGCGCATTTGACCCCGGCGTAGGCAGTCCATGTGACTGCGATTGTGACTGCGCGTGCGCTGATTCGCCAGCCTACAACCCGGCCAGGCCAACTCCCTCTACCTACTTGGTGCGCAACCCGGCTTTGCGAGTCATCCCGCTAGATGCCAATTATCAGACGGCATTCATCCCATCCGGCGATTGCGTGGCGACGATAGACGATGACGCCGCGCGCGTGCTAGAGACTTTTGGGCATTCTCGCTCGTGCTCCGGCTTGCCCTCCGATTGGCAGGATGCCGTAGAGACTCTGGCCCAGTTGCGATTCTTGATTCCGCCGGATGCCTTGCTGGTCGAGCGGCCCGCCGAAGGGGCCAAGACGCTGGTGGCCTGGCTGCACGTCACCAACGCTTGCAACCTCCGCTGCCGCTATTGCTATTTGCGCAAGAGCGACGAGGCCATGACTCCCGAGACAGGTCGCGCAGCCATTGACGCCATTTTCCGCTCAATGCTGCTTCACCGCTTTTCAGCCATCAAGCTAAAGTACGCGGGCGGCGAGCCGACGCTCAACTTTTCGCTCGTCATCAGACTGCACGAATACGCCGCCGAGCTGGCGCAACAGTATGGCTGTGGCCTGGAAGGCGTGGTCCTCTCGAATGGCGTCAGCCTCACGCCCGCCATGATAGACGCCATGCTGGCCCACGACTTGCGATTAATGATCTCACTCGACGGGATCGGGCCGGCGCACGATAGCCAGCGTGTCTTTGCCAACGGCCTCGGCTCCTTCCACGCCGTCAGCCGCTCCATCGAGCGGGTGCAGGCCAACGGGTTGACGCCGGCTATCTCTATCACCATCACCGACCGGAATGTGAACAGCCTCGCCGAGACGGTTGCCTGGGTGCTCGAGCGCAACCTGCCCTTTAGCCTCAACTTTTACCGCGAAAACGACGCAAGCGCCTCTTTTCAAGACCTGCAGTTGCGCGAGGGGCGATTGATCGAGGGGATGCGAGCCGCGTTCCAGGTCGTCGAAGCCAACCTGCCACGGCGCAGCTTGAGGGCAGCGCTGCTGGATCGCACCAACCTGGCTGTGCCGCACACCCACACTTGCAGCGTCGGCTCCAACTATATGGTCATTGACCCGCAGGGCCGCATCGGCCAATGCCAGATGCAAATGCAGCAATCATCCACCAGCGTGGAGGCGCACGACCCGTTGGCGTTCATCCGCGCCAACTTGAGCGGCATTCAGAACGTGCCGGTGGACGAAAAAGAAGGCTGCCGAAATTGCGAGTGGCGCTACTGGTGCACGGGCGGCTGCCCGCTGCAAACCTTCCGCGCCACAGGCCGCTACGATGTCCAGTCGCCCAATTGCAGCATCTACAAAGCACTGTTCCCCGATGTACTGCGATTGGAAGGCTTGCGCCTTCTCAGATACGCAAACGCATAAAGGCGGGCCACATGGCCCGCTTCCAATTTTAACCTCGCTCTACCCAAGTATCGCTCCAAAGTATGCTGTTTCGTTGTCTAGGAGACTGTCGGAGAGGTAGCTTAGCCCCTCGTGGGCGACGGGCACAAGGCCCTATGCTACGGGGGCTCTCCGACAGGCTGCTAGTCCAGGCATAGTGATTGATCTCTCAATGTCTAATCCATCCCATCCTCGCTGTTCGACATTTTGACGCGGGGTGAGTATAATCATAGCCATTCCGATGCCCTTCGGAGGCATGATGACCGAGATCAGTCTTGTCGCATTACGCAATTTGCTCGTCAATCACTTTTCCCTGGAAGAGTTGCACACGCTTTGCTTTGATCTGGGCGAGGACGTGGAGAGGTTTGCAGGAAAGACCGGCAAGGAAGATCTATCGGTCAAGATCGTCTCCCATTTCCAACATCGCGCACGACTTGAGTTGCTCGATCAAGTCGGGCGTGAGCGGCCTGGCCTGTACACAAAATATCTCTCCGTCGAACTCGAGCTTGATCGCGCTCGCGTGAAGCAGGATGAAGAAAGCCGCCAATGTCGAGAAATAAAATTCGAGCGTGTGGTGAATCTGCCGCCCGCGAAGCGTCCCCATGCGCTGACGGCTGGCCCGGCTGATAAGCGACATGACCCAATGCAAGTCCACCGCACTGCGGATTGACGCACACCCCTGAAGGGTGTCCTGGGGACCGGCCACGGGACAGCGGCCAGTGGCACATCGAGCACCGCACGATGGGCACGGCCACGCCCACCGCAGCCGGAGATTGGGCGATGCGGGCGACCGCCCCGTTAGTTCTCGATCCGTCTTTGCAAGACATTGCGGTTTCTCTCTGCAAGCATTGTATGGGATTGCGCCGCAGCGTGCTTTGGGGTAGTGTCCCTCTAACGGGTCCAGGCCCACTTTTTGAACGGGAAAAACGAGCCTTGGACCCGATAAAGGGACACGACCAGGCGACGCCAAGAGCGCAAATTTTATATTGGAATCCTTTGCGTCCTTCGCGTCTTTGGTGAAAAAGACCTTTTTGCTGTAGAGTCACACTATGCAAATCATT
>CAYHAR010000083.1:0-4980 GCA_964354595.1 uncultured Anaerolineae bacterium
TTCCCATGAGGAAACGAATCGTTTTCGGTAACATTCTTGATGAGTCAATTCGCATGATCGGGCCATTGCCGATTTCGACAAGGCGATCAAACTCAGGCCACAAGACCCAGAATTATACCGTGCTCGCGGCTTGTCCTATGCTGACAAACAAGATTTTGAGCGCGCAATCGCCGACTTGGACCAAGCCATCGCGTTGAATCCAAATTCTGTGCTTGCCTACTACAGCCGCGGGAATGTCTATCATAGCAAAGGCGACTATGACCGCGCCATCGCTGACTTTGACCAGATCATCCAACTCAAACCTGACGATGCAGATGCTTACTACAACCGCGGGAATGCCTATGGTAAAAAGGGTGACCTAGACCGTGCCATTGTAAACTATGACAAGGCTCTTCAACTTGGGTCTACTTTGAACTGCCAAGTATGCACCTATCTCAGCCGCGGTTTTACCTACTACAACAAAGGCGACTATGACCGCGCCATCGCTGATTATGACCAGGCCATCCAGCTCAAGCCGGACGATGCTACGGCATACAACAATCGCGGGAATGCATACTACGATAAAGGCGACTATGACCGCGCCATCGCCGACTTTGACAAGGCCATCCAACTCAAACCTGACTATGCGGATGCCTACTACAACCGCGGGAATGTCTATGACAGCAAAGGCGACTATGATCGCGCCATTGCCGACTTTGGCAAGGTCATCCAGTTCAGGCCCGACGATGCTACTGCCTACAGCAACCGCGGGAATGCCTATAGTAAAAAGGGCGACCTCGACCGCGCTCTCGCCGACTTTGACCACGCCATCGCCCTCAAGCCACAGGATGCTTTACTCTACAACAATCGTGGCAATGCCTATTACCAGAAAGGTCTCTTTGATCGTGCTCTCGCCGACCTTGACCGGGCTATTGACCTCGACCCAAAGCTTGCACAGGCCTATAACAACCGCGGGAGTGTTTACGACGATCAAGGCAATTTCGACCGCGCCATCGCCGACTATAATCAGGCCATTGCCCTCGACCCACACTATGCCCTGGCTTATTGCAATCGAGGACTCGCTTATTCTAGGCAGGGGGATGTTGAACGCGCCATGGCTGACTATGATCAGGCCATTGCCGCCGATCCACGCTCTGCCGAAGCCTACTTTTTCCGCGGGAGTGCCTATGCTGACAGGGGCAACTATGACCACGCTATTGCCGACTATGATCAGGCCATCGCTCTCAACCCTAACTTCGCCGAGGCATACGTCAGTCGCGGTGTTGCCTATCGCAACAAAGGCGAGCTAGATCGCGCCATTGCCGACTATGATAGGGCCATCCAGCTCAACCCCAACCTTGTTGATGCTTACCTTGATCGCGGTGTAGCCTACCGCCACAAAGGCGAGCCAGACCGTGCCATTGCGGACTATGCCAAAGTCATCGAGCTGACGCCCGATAATTTCGGTGCATATCTCAATCGCGGCGTCGCCTATGAGGACAAAGGCGAGCTAGATCGCGCTATTGCCGACTATAACAAGGCTATCCAACTCGAGCCCGACTATGCCGAAGCCTACTTTAACCGCGGGGCGGCCTATGCCAAGGCTGGAGAACGGGAAAAGGCAATTTCAGACCTGGAGAAGGCGTTAGGCCTGGGTCTCTCTTCACGTGTCAAACAAGAAGCAGAAGGTCTTTTGGGCAAGCTAAAGCAACCTGGGCTGCCAGCATCCAGTGGAGGTGACAATCAAGAGGCCATTGCCCACCACAACCGGGGATTGGCTTATCAAAAGCAGGGCCAGTGGGATTTGGCCATCGCGGAGTACACCCAAGCGATCCAACTCAACCCTGGCTATGCTGAAGCATACGTCAATCGCGGTGTTGCCTATCGCAACAAAGGCGAGCTAGAGCGTGCCATTGCCGACTACAACCAGGCCATCAAACTTGACCCTAACAATGCTGAAGTTTACAGTAATCGTGGGCTTGCCTATGATTACAAAGGTGATTACGACCGTGCCATTGCCGACTACAACCAGGCCATCAAGCTTCGGCCTGGCTTTGCCGAAGCCTACTATAATCGTGGGAACGCCTATTTCAAAAAAGATGACTATGACCGTGCCATTGCGGACTATGACCAAGCCATCAAGCTAAAACCTGACTTTGTTGAGGCTTACAACAATCGGGGCAACGCTCACCAGGCCCAAGGCAATCTGGACGGTGCCATTGCCGACTTTACCCAGGTTATCAAGCTCCACCCCAATCTTGCAGAGGTGTACAACAACCGAGGCAAGGCTTTTGCCCAAAAAGACGACTTTGATCGTGCCATTGCTGATTATGACCAGGCCATCAAGCTCGACCCCAACAATGTCAACGCCTATGTCTACCGTGGGGGCGCCTACTGCGACAGCGGCGACCCCGACCGCGCCATCACCGACCTCGACAAGGCTATCCAACTCAAGCCCGGCAATGCCACTGCCTACTTTTTCCGTGGGAACGCCTACAGTAGAAAAGGCGAATACGACCGCGCTATTACCGACTACAACAAAGCTATCCAGCTCGAACCCGATTATGCCAGGGTGTACTTGAGTCGTGGACACACCTACGCTAACAAAGGTGATTACAACCGCGCCATCGCCGATTACGACCAGGCTATCAAGCTCGAGCCAGACTTGGCAGAAGCTTATAATAACCGTGGCGAAGCCTATGCCCACAAAGGCGACCTGGCGCGCGCCATTGCTGACTACGGTCAGGCTATCAAGCTCGATCCCGACTACGCTGACGCCTATTTCAACCGCGGCTACATCTATTACACCGGCAATCTTGACCGTGCCATTGCCGACTTTACCCAGGTTATCAAGCTCGACCCCAACAATGCCGACGCCTATGTCTACCGCGGGGGTGCCTACTGCGACAGTGGCAACACCGACCGCGCCATCACCGATCTCGATAAGGCCATCCAACTCAAGCCTGACCATGCCACTGCCTACTTTTATCGCGGGAACGCCTACGGTAGAAAAGACGAATACGACCGTGCTATTGCCGACTATAACAAAGCTATCCAACTCAAGCCCGATTATGCCAGGGCATACTTTGGTCGTGGACTCACCTATGCCAACAAAGATGATTACGACCGCGCCATCGCCGATTACAACCAAGCCATCAAGCTCGACCCAGACTTGGTCGAGGCCTATGTCAACCGGGGTATCGCTCACGCCATCCGAAAAAATTGGGACACCGCCATCGCCGACTTTACCCAGGCCATCAAGCTCGAGCCTGATTCGGCTGTGGCCTATCTCTTGCGCGGCATGGTATATGCTGATACCGGAGAGCGGGAAAAGGCCATCGCTGACCTGGAGAAGGCATTGGAACTAGGCCTGAATCCAGATCTAAAGCAACAGGCAGAAGCACTTCTCAAAAAGCTAAAGTAGTAGACGGCGCCGAAAATCGGCCAGCCCAGTGTTGCTCTTGTAGGGGGAGAAACAATGGATGAACTCAAAGCCAAGCCCAAACGCAAGATAAAGCGCAGACTCCGAGACGTACCACATAGCGGAGGTGACAGTCAAGAGGCCGTCAAACATTACAACCTGGGGGCAGAATATCGAAGGCAAGGCAAGTTGGATTTAGCCATTGAGGAGTATACCCAGGCCATCAAACTCAAGCCCGACTATGCCGAGGCGTACAACAGTCGCGGGAACGCCTACACTGACAAAGGTGACTATGCCCGCGCCATCGCCGATTACGCCCAGGCCATCAAGTTCAAGCCGGACTTGGCCGAGGCGTACAACAATCGCGTGGATGATTCGAATAATCCAACGTCGTTCGCAAAAACCGCGTTAGAGGCGATTAGCGGGGCAATCGTCGGGGCGATAGTTGGAGTAGTTGCCGGCGCGATGGTCGGGACGAACGTGGGCATTGTTGAAAGAATTGCCAAAATGATTTTGCTGGCGGGCTGCGGAGCGATGATTGGCGGGGCAATCGTTGGAACAGTCGTCAGGGCAGTTGCCAGGATAGTTATTCAGAGAATGGCCCAGGCGCCGGCAGAGACAACAGACGAGGCCACAGACAAGGCAATTGTCAAAGCCAAGGTCAGGCGGCTGGATCTTGCCCTGATAGCTATCTCGTTGATTGCAGGTGCGCTTGTGATCTTAGCGCCACCGGGCCAGAGAGCATGGGCGACCCGGATCGGGTTAGCCATATTCGTTGCTGTGATAGTCGTAGTTGGATATAGGCTAATGGGCTTCAAAGTCATACTCTTGCCCGTAATGTTGTACATGTTGCTGGGCACAGCACTGCTCTTTCTCATTTCCAAGCTGGAAAGTATTGCGAAAAGGTTTGGGAGCCGTTATGGAATTTTTGGCTTTGAGACCTTTACAGCAACAGAGTGGGATAGTGGGGACGCCTGGCTGGTCATGGCGTTTCCCCTCATATCTCCCTTCATTGCTGCAAGAGCGATCTGTATATTTGTCTATTCTGTCGTCGGGGCTGTTGCGAGATATGTTACCTGGTCAGTGACAGCCATTTGGAACATGGGAGCGAGATTCGTTCGGGCAGTCTGGAGAGGGTTGAGTCGCCTGGCCAGGACGCTCTGGGGTTGGATCGCCCGGCTGGCGGCGGCAGTCTGGAATGGCATTGTCGCCTTTGCTCGACTGGTGTGGCGTGGCTTGAGCCGAGTCGCCCGTGTGATTTGGAACTGGGTGACTCGACTGACGAGGGCCGTCTGGGATCGTATCGTCGCATTCATTCGACTGGTGTGGCGCGGGCTGAGCCGAGTCGCCCGTGTGGTTTGGAACTGGGTGACTCAACTGACGAGGGCCGTCTGGGATCGTATCGTCGCATTCATTCGACTGGTATGGCGCGGCTTGAGCAGAGTCGCCCGTGTGGTTTGGAGTTGGGTGACTCGACTGACGAAAGCCATCTGGGATGGTATCGTCGCCTTTGTTCGGCTGGTATGGCGCGGCTTGAGCAGAGTCGCCCGTGTGGTTTGGAACTGGGTGACTCGACTGAC
>CAYHAR010000083.1:5080-16426 GCA_964354595.1 uncultured Anaerolineae bacterium
CGTGGCTTGAGCCGAGTCGCGCGTGCGGTTTGGAACTGGGTGACTCGACTGGCGATGGCTATCTGGAATGGCATTGTCGCATTTGCTCGACTGATGTGGCGTGGCTTGAGCCGAGTCGCGCGTGCGGTTTGGAACTGGGTGACTCGACTGGCGACGGCTATCTGGAATGGCATTGTCGCATTTGCTCGACTGGTGTGGCGTGGCTTGAGCCGACTCGCCCGTGTGGTTTGGAACTGGGTGACTCGACTGACAAGAGCCATATGGGATGGCATTGTCGCCTTTGCTCGACTGGTGTGGCGCGGCTTGAGCCGAGTCGCGCGTGGGGTTTGGAACTGGGTGACTCGACTGACGAGGGCCATCTGGGATGGCACTGTCGCACTTGTCCGACTGGTGTGGCACGGCCTGAGCAGACTCGCCCGTGTGGTTTGGAGTTGGGTGACTCGGTTGGTGATACCCGTCTGGAATGGGATAGTCGTGTTCGCACGAATGGCGTGGCGAGGACTAGGTCAACTGGCAACGGTCATTTGGCATGGAATTGCTGCCTTGGTTCAAGTGATGTGGCGAGGGCTGAGCAGGCTTGTCAGGGTGACCTGGAGTTGGGTGACGCGATTGGTCGCGTTCATCTGGAGAGGCATCGTCGCCTTGTTTCGAGGAGTGTGGCGTGGTTTGAGTGGGCTGGTCAAGCTGGTCTGGATCTGGTCAGCACGACTGATGGCGCTCATGTGGAGAGGAGTCGTCGCACTTGTTCGGGGTGCATGGCGAGAGATGAAGAGGGTGGCTCAGGTGTTGGGGACTTTCCTTGCCGGGGCAACCAGAGCAATCTGGAGACAATTGGTAGCATTGACCCGGGCCATCCGCGCTTCGATTGTCGGCTCGGTCAAGGCGCTTCGACAGTGGACTAGAGAGACAGTAAGAGCGGCCGGGGTCTGGGTCAGGGAATCAGTGAAAGCAAGCCGGGATTGGACCGCCAGATCCATCAGAGCAACACGAGCCTGGATGACCGGGATGATCAGGCAAGCCCGACACCGGTAGACACGCTAACCCGTTCTGACGTATGCGGATTTTTCAGGCGCTCTTACTTCTGAGTTCATCATAGGCTTCAGCCAGGTCTCGCATCCGTTTGTTGGACTCGTTCAGGTCTTCCACAAGCCGATCCACTGTTTTGTCACTGCCCTTGATTTCCAGTTGCATCGTTGACGTCAGAACGTCCTCCAGGACATCCGACGAACGCGTGATTTCAGTCAGTAACCTGGTTTCAAGTTCTCCTATCTCTGCCTGTGATTGAGACCGGACAACCGACTTGGCTCTGCGGACGCGCGACAATTTCCACAGTAGCGAGACGATGTTGTCCAGTGTTTGCCGGGCCTGCCGCTTCAGAACAGGCTTTTTCTCTGGCGCGATACGCTGGTTATGTGCGAGCGCCTCGTTTACCTCCGATAGCAGTTTGTAGGCACGGTTCCCGACCTCTCGCTCTTCCACTTTGATATTTGTTTCGGGCAAAGTGTAGCGAGGGGACATCTCCGGCGAAAATATCCTCAGTATGGGCGAAAGGATACCGAGGCAACCACTCTGTTGCGGCATAGAGGGATCTGATTTTTGAAACAGGCCAAGATTTTCTGTTCGTACAGCCTGACTCCAATCCAGCGCTTCAGGCCATTCTGTCCCATCATCGTACATAGCTCCGCGCAGAACTGGGTGGCCGCTATAGTCGAAATGTGCATCGGTCAAATCGGCATTCCGCAAGTCTGCTCCGCTCATATCAGCTGAGGTGATATCGGTGTTGATCAAGTTCGCCCCGATGAGATTGGCCGCAGCAAACTTTACACCAGACAGACGTGCGTTTTCAAGGTTGGCCTTGCTCAGATCAGCCCCACTAAAATCGCTAGAGTGCAGATCACATTCGCGCAAATCGGCCTTGTGCAGGATGCACTTGATCAGTTTGCATTGATACAGCCTGGCGGCGGATAGATCAGCGCCATTCAAATCGGCCTCGCCCAGATCACTGGCGTTGAAATCAGCCTGACGTAAACTGGCTCTCGCCATCGTAGCGCCATTCAGATTAACCTCAGAAGCACGGGTGGCATTCAAGGTAGCCCTGATCAAATTGGCCCTGGTCAGGTCTGTAGATTGGAGAATACACCCGCTCAAATCGGCTTTGTACAAATTGCAGCCTGCAAGCTTGCAGTCGGACAGACTGGCCCCACCCAGATTCGCTTCACTCAAGTCAGCTTCACCCAGATCACTGCCCATCAGTTTGCATGCGCGCAGGTTTGCCCCGTGGAAATCACATCTCTTCAAGTTGCAGGTCAGGAATTCTGTCCCGCTCAGGTCAGCCCCGCCAAAATCGGTCTCACTCAGGTCAATGTCCTGGAATCGTTCGACGCGCAGGTCAATGCCGCTCAGGTCTGCGATCCTGCCTTGAGCACGCGCCTGTTGAATTGTTTGAATCACTTCGTTGCTGTTCATGGTTAATATTCCTTTGTCTTGGACAAGCCGTACACCTCTGCAATGCGCCACGCCTCTGTCTCATCCAGGAGCGTCTTCAACCGGCACGATCCTGGACATGACGCTCAACATAGCCCACCTCCCCACGACATATTTTACCCCTTCAGTTTCCGAATCGCAACCGGCGATTTCATCTCCGTGGGAAGGGGGTATTATCAGTAGCGCCAATTGGCAGGTCGGGGTATATCATTAACCACGTCCGCCCTGAATGCCCAAGGAAGTGCTATCGATGATTCGACAACTGGAGGCCGAACGTCAGGCTCGTCTGGCGAGCAAGAAGCTTGATCAAGAGACGCTAAGGGTCTACCGGCGGAACGTTCACCAGCCCAGCAACATCGTCACCTCCCCAATGATGCCCCCGATCAGCGCCCACGTCACGAGCTTGCAAATCGGGTTTCCCTTTTTATGAGGCTCAAAAGAATTCTTGAAGAATTTTTTGCGAAAAAAGGACGAAACCCAATGTCAGCCCTGCCAAAAGTGTTGTTTCGTTGCAGCGCTGCGACGCTGCAACGCTGCAATCTGGTCCTGCAGCGCTGCAACATCGTCACCTCCCCAATGATGCCCCCGATCAGCGCCCACGCCACGGGCTTGTGTGTAAATCGGGTTCCCCTTTTGATGAGACTCAAAGAATTCTTTTTTTTTGAAAATCTTTTTTTGGGCTTTAGCCTGGCTACAAAAATGACCCCCTAGGGGTGTTTTTTACCTCCATAACGGTACCCGCCCATAACGTTATGGTTTTGCCCTTAAAAAGTGTCAATTACCGGCCTATAATAGCCACCGGTTTTCACCCATAGGATGCCACCGGTTTTCGCCCATTGGGAGCCACTGGTTTTCACCCATAGGGAGCCACCGGTTTTCGCCCATAGGGTGCCAGTAGTTTTCACCCGAATGGATGCCACCGGTTTTCACCCATAGGGAGCCACTGGTTTTCACCTCAGGGACGCCAGGGGGGCGCAGTGGGCGGTGCTCGTTTTCTCCTTCGTGCGATACTTTCGGTATCTTGTTGCCCGGAGGTATCCCCCATGAGTGGAAGGAGAACTGACGTGTTAGATATTCGAGAATTGCTTCGCCACATCCAAGCGGGTGAAAGCGATCGGCACATTGCTAAGACGTTGCACCTCACGCGTAAAACCGTTGGCAAACATCGAGCGTGGGCCGTGCAGCATGGACTCTTGACGGGCACGTTGCCTACGCCGGAAGAGCTGGCGCGCTGGCTGGATCAAGATCGGTTGGTCAGCACCGCGCCAAAAACCGTTTCGTCGGTTGAGCCGTATCGCGCCATCGTGATAGACCTGCGGCAGCGCGGTGTGGAGATCGCCACGATCTTTCAACGCTTGCGCGACGATTACACCTACCCGGGCAGTTATGCCTCGGTGCATCGTTTTGTGCGCACGCTGGAACCCGGCACGCCCGACGTGACCATTCGCATTGAGCGCCGGCCGGGCGAAGAGGCCCAGGTGGATTTCGGCTACGCGGGTCTGATGCTCGACGCGGACGGTCAACGCCACCGCGCCTGGTCGTTCGTGATGACCTTGTCGTACAGCCGCCATCAATACGTCGAATTCGTTTTCGACCAGACCGTCGAGACCTGGCTGCTGCTGCACCAACACGCCCTCGAATATTTCGACGGCGTCCCGCGCAAGGTGGTGATCGACAATCTGAAAGTGGGCATCGTCAAGGCCTGTTTCGATGACCCGCAGGTGCAACGCGCCTACCGCGACTGCGCCGAGCATTACGGCTTCCTGATCGCGCCGTGCCGCGTACGGCAGCCGCAAGAGAAAGGCAAGGTGGAAAACGGCGTGCATTACGTGGAGCGCAGCTTCCTGGCCGGACGCGAGGTCGCGCGCCGGACCGACAACAATGTTAAGGTGCTGGCGTGGGTCGAACAAATCGCCGGTCTGCGAGTTCACGGCACGACCCGCTGGCAGCCACTCGTTCAATTCCAACAGGTCGAGCGCGCGCTGTTGCGGCTGTTGCCTGAAACGCCTTTTGAAATCGCGTCCTGGAAGCAGGTCAAGCTCCACCGCGACTGCCACATCCAGTTTGAGCGGGCGTACTACTCCGCGCCGTTCCGCTACGTGGGGCAAACGCTGTGGGTGCGCGGCGATGTGCGCACCGTGCGCCTGTACGCGGATTACACGCTGATCGCGACCCATCCCCGCGCCGCCACGCCGGGCCAGCGCGCCACGAACCTCGATCACTTGCCCGCTGAGAAAGCCGATGCTTTGACCCTGACGCCCGACCGCTGCCGGGCAGAGGCGGCCCGGCTAGGCTCGGCCATCTTGCAGGCGGTGAATCAACTGCTGGAGGAGCGTCCCCTCGATCAGTTGCGCAGCGTGCGCAAGCTGCTGCGGTTGGCCCAGACCTACACACCCACTCGGCTCGAACGAGCCTGCGTTCGCGCATTGCGTTTCGAGACGGTGGCCTATCTCTCCATCAAGCAGATGCTTCAAAACGGTCTGGACGCCGAAGAGTCACCCGCAGCGATTCCCGCACCGAACTGGCCACGCTTTGCTCGCACGCCCCAAGAACTGTTGGCAGGAGGCGAGTGATGGACGCGATGACTCAACTCGTGCCGCAATTGAACCACCTGCGACTCTCCGGTCTGTTGGACAGCCTGGACGTGCGCAACCGCCAAGCCATCGAAGAACGGCTCTCGTATGTCGAGTTCCTCTCGCGCCTGTTGGAAGATGAGGTCGAGCGGCGGAATCAAAAGCAGTTGCACCTCCGCGTGCGCCGCGCGGCCTTCCGGAGCGACAAGACGCTGGAGAGTTTTGATTTCGGTTTCAAGCCAACCCTCAACCGCCAGCACATCTTTGACCTGGCGACCTGCCTCTACGTCCAGCGCCACGAGAACGTGCTGATCTGTGGCCCGACCGGCGTGGGCAAAAGTCACTTGGCGCAAGCCCTCGGCCACGAAGCCTGCCGCCGAGGTCACGCTGTTCTCTTCGTCAGCGCGCCCAAACTGCTCCAGCATTTGAATGGCGGACGCGCGGACAACACTTACGAGCGCCGCCTGCAAACCTATCTCCGGCCCGACCTGTTGATCGTAGATGATTTCGGTCTCAAGCCGCTGCGCTCGCCCAACTCGGAAGACTGGTTCGACGTCATCGCCGAACGCTACGAACGCGGCTCGCTCATCGTCACCAGCAATCGCGCGCTCACTGAGTGGCCCGACCTGTTCGGCGATCCGCTGCTGGCCTCAGCGGGTCTGGACCGACTCTTCCACAACGCACACGCCCTCACTATCACCGGTGACAGTTTCCGCGCCCGTTCGCGGCAACTGCTGACGACGCCGGACAAGGCTCTGTAGGAGAAAAACATGAGCGATTCTCGCGCCCCGCCGCACGGACTGAAACACCATTTTTCGTGGTTGTGCCAGCCGAAAAACAGCCACCCAGATTCAGCCCGCAAGGGCACCCAGATTTGCACCTGAACAACCGAGAAAACGACCCGCCCACCGATCCCAAATGGCACCCTATGAGGCGAAAATCGGTGGCGTCATATGGCCGAAAATTGACAAAAAGCGCTGCCACAACGGTTTTCGCGTTATGGAAGGCCAAAATCTCTCCGGTTTTGCCCATCGCCGTGTTATGGCGGTGCAACACGCCGGCATTGCGCGCCGGTTTTGCCCGTCGCTGCGTTATGGCGGCGCAACACGCCCTGCATAACGCTCCGCGTCACTCCACGCGGCCCGATTGCCGCAGCCCATTGAGGACTGGGGCGCGTTGTCCAGGTGAAACGGGGCGGGTCAACCTCCGGCGGGGCAAAACGGGTCTGGCTTTGAGCCTCGTTTTGAGCCTCGTTTTTTGGAGCCTCTTGGCGGGGCAAAGAAAAGTGTCTTTTTATTTCGGCGGGTCGGGGCGTCCCACCCCTGGGACATCCCGACGCGATTGGTACCACTGTCCCAGCCCCGGTACCAAACCGGCCGGGCGGGGCAAATCCCCGTATGAATTGCCCCCGGCGGCGCGGGACACGGCCCTAAATTGCGGCAACCCGTCGGGACAGGGCGGGACCACCCTGGGACAGGACAAGCAAAACCTGGGACAAAACGGGACAAAACCAGTAAAAAGCGGGACAAACCAGGGGCAGGGCGGGACAACCCTGCCCTGAGGCAGGACGCGCGGGACGCCCCAGGCCGCCCGGTACCAGTGTCCTGCCCCCTAACCGGCCCGGCTCGGAGGCTCAAACCGCGCGGGGGCTATGCTGTTGAAATCAGAACGGAAAGATCGAGCCGGCATCACGACGGACGCGCCGAGAAAAATCTATGATGAGCAAGCAGTGTGCGTGGTGACAAAAAACCTCCCGCAGATTCACGACCTACGGGTAAGTCGGGCGCCTCACATTGGAACAGTGCGCAGCAGATTAGACCGCCCCGACCTGCAAGTACTGCTCGATCCGATTCACAAAGCGTTCAGCGTCGTCTACGATTTGCGCGGCATCCTGAAGGGTAAGCGGTGCTGCCTCCAAATCGTAATCCTGCTCTTCACGGGCTTCGCGCGCTTTGGCATAGAGTCGGCCAAACTCGGGTTCGATGGAGCCTGACTTGACCAGGAACTCGCCAAACGCCGACTGCACACCCAAATGACGACTTCGCTCCACGCCGATCCACAACAACGCCGCCGAAGCGGTGTGAAAGATGGTGTAATAGGCGCGATTGACGGCAACGCGCAGATACCCCAACGTCAAGAGACTGCGAGCGGCCGCCAGATCTTTGCGCCTTGCTCAGGCAGGTTCGAATGTAGGCGCGTTTAGTCGCATCGTCCACAGGTCAACTCCATCCCGTTCAATGTTGCGCGCCAGCAAGAGTTGGTCGCGTTGCATCTTGGCGTAATTCGTCTCGTCTCTCAGAATGAACGAGATGATGATGCCGTAGGCGAGCTGGATGTCCCAGGCCAGATCAACCAACCCGTTCCAATGCCGCCGATAATCACCTTGTTCCATGCGCAAGACGACAAGCAAGTCCAGGTCAGACTCGTCGCGGTAATCGCCGCGCGCCTTGGAGCCAAACAGCCTCACGCGCAGCAAGTCGTCGCCGTAACGTTGGCGCAGGCGATCCACAAAGGTCGTCAGCCCCGCGCGCTCGTCCGGCGTCAGCCGAATATCTAATACCTGTAGCGGATCCAAAGTGGCCATCGCTCACCGTTCCTGGTGTCGCATCTCTCTGGCGATATTATACAACTTTCCTATCCAGGTTCCAAGAGCCCAAAGTTATCTCAAAACCGGCGCGAGCCAGAACCCGCCGCGCCCGTTATTGAGCAGCACGTTTTTGCCGTCCGGGCTGAGGGCAAAGTAGGCGTCCCAATGCTCGCGACTCTGGTCGAGCGCCTGGCCGGTCTCGGCGTTCACCGTGATGATGCGCCGACCGTCCATCGGGTAGGTCTGCACAAAGATGAACTGGCTGTCGGGCGTCCACTGCAGCAGATCGGTCGCGTCGCGTGGGGCGATGGCGACGTCTTGCTGCAGCCTGCCTTCGCGCGAGACGACGAGCATACGCACCGGGCCCAGGTTGTTTTGATCGAGCGAGACGGCCGCCAGCCGCGCGCTGGTGCGATCCCACGCAATGGCGCGGATGCCCGTCGCCGGGATGACGCGCCGGTCACTCCCGTCGAGATTCATCAGGCACAGGTCATTGCCGCAAGCGAAAGCCACGCGCGACGCATCGGGCGAGACGGACACCGGCCAGAACGTCGGCAAGCTGGGCGCAACGCTGCCCAAGCCGCTCAAGCCGGTCACGCGAGTCGCATTGCCCGTCGCGTAATCCATCAGCCACAACGCGCCATCTTGCGCGTACCAGATGCCTTGCGAGGTCAGGCCCGGCAGGCTGGCGTTGGTGATCGCGCGCCGGATGACGGGCTGATTGAGTGCATCGCGCCGGGCCACGACGAGCTGCGTAGATTCGTTGCGCGCGCTAGACGAAGCTTGTAGCTCGCCCGGGCCGGTGTAGACGACGAGCGCGCCGTCAGGCGACCAGCCGTATTCGTACACGCTGCCGCCGCGATTGACCGGCTGCGGCGGGGAACCGTCGAGCGGAACGAGCCAGAGTTGCTGTGTATGATCCGGGCGCTGCTCCGTCATCAAAAAGGCATCGCTCTGCGGCGACCAGACCAGGCACTGCAGGCGATTGCTGAGCCACAGCCAATGGTTCGGGTTGACTGCGTCCAACCGGTCGGCCTGGGGCGAGAGTGAGAGTCGCACGGCATCGCCCAGGCGAATCGGGCTGGACTCGGCCGCGAAAGGTTGACCGGGCAAAGCCAGGTGCTCAGTACGCAGCCGCGCCAGTCCGTCGTTCTGCCAACCCAAGAGATAAAAGCCAAAAGCGCCGGGCACCGGATCGGCGAGCGGCACATCGTAAACGTGGCTCGATCCATCGGCATAGATAAAGCGAGTGGATACGAGCGCCACGCTCTCGTCGCGCGGCAGGCTCACGCGCTCAAAAGTGTAACGCGCCAACGGTTGGACCGGGTCGAGCGGATCCAGCCCGGTTTGGCCGACCAGCCGATCCAGGTGCGGTCGCAGTGTCCCGGTCGGGTCGCCGCTGATGACAAACAGATTCTTGAATGGCAGGCGAGGGTCGTAAGCATACTCACCCGCGATGCGCCAGGCCAGGCCGACCGGGTTGGGCAGCGCGGTGAGCGGCGGCACAAAGCCGAACGACAAGACGAGCGCAAGTATCACGCCCAGGCCTGGCCAGATGCGACTGCGCTTGCCCAACGCGAACAACGCGCCGACCACGATAAAGGCTCCGCCGATCCACGGCGCGGCCAATAGCCAGGGGTTGACCAGCGCGGGCAAATCCGGCGGCAAAGCGAGCGGAATATTCGGCGCGGGCGGGGCGCTGCCGGGCTGCGTGGGCGCGGTGGCCGCCGCGCGCACGAGGAGCGAGAGGGCTAGCGTCAACGTCGCCAGTCCGCCCACCGCCATCACGTCGCCCAAGCGGGCCACGCCCTTCCAAAAGCTCGAGCCGCTTTTGCTTGTCGCTTGCTCTGCCCAGCGCTTTCGCCGGGGCGCGCGCTCTGGCAGCGCAGCCAGCAGCGCATCCTGTTTGCGAAACGTCTCGAATCGCTCGCGGCACTCGGCGCACACGGCCAGGTGCTCGTGAACGGCTTGACGCTCGGCGGGCGTCAGCTCGCGATAGGTCGCCAGTTGGGTGATGGGATGTGTGAGTTGTGAATCACTCATCTTTGTACAACTCTTTGAATCGCAGCCGGGCGCGGACGAGGCGCTGCTTGACCGCATCTCGACTGATGCCCAGCACGTCGGCGATTTCTTGCGTGGCAAGCTCCTGGCAGGAATACAGCACCAGCGGCACACGCAAGTCAGGGTCGAGCTTGAGCAGCGCCTTGTGGACGGCGTGCGCCTGAAGCAGGTCTGCCTCGGGGCTTTCGACGAGCAGCGCCGGGTCTTCGTCAAACAGCGGCAGCCACGAGAGCAAGCGGCGGCGACGCAACTCGTCGCGCGCGGCGTTGGTGGCGATGCGATACAGCCACGCGCGCGCGTTTTGGACGCGGTCGAGCGTCCCCCGCGCGCGATAGGCGCGGGTGAACGTTTCCTGGCACAACTCTTCGGCGCGGTCGGCGTCGCCCACCAGCCGGCAGAGATAATTCAGGATGGGTTGTTGAAAAGCAGCGTAGAGCGCCTCAAAGTGAGCCTGGTCGTCGTGAGCCATCAGCTGGATTCGGTGAAAAAGTCGGGGCGCTCTCCATTGCAGCATCTTGTCCTGCAGAGTAGGACGAAGGAGAGCGCCTGGCGGTGACAAGATCAATATCAGCGATGATCATCGTTTCGGCCGGCCGCTCCCGCCGAATTTCCAAATCCGGCGGCTAAGGCGGGGATTTGGCAATCCCCGCCGAGCAAGTGGCCCAAACGATGATCGAGGCCCAAATATCAAGTGTCAAAGCGAGTTGGCAAAGTGAATCCTGCCGTTGAGAACCAATCCAGGGCTTAGCGGCACACCAAAATGGGCTGACGGCTTTCGCGCAACACACGGTCTACTGCGCTGCCGAGCATAACCTCCAGCACCGGATGAAATCCATAGCCGCCCATGATGATCAAATCGCACTGCTGCGCTTGCGCCGTTTTCAGGATGGCTTGCGCGACGGGGCCGCTCTCTTTGATCAGAACGGCCTGCGCTCTGCGCAAGTCCATATAGTTCTTGGCGCGCGCCAGCGTGTCCGCGCTGGCGCGGCCCGGCTCGATCACCGTCACGACCGTCAGGGAGACGCCCCAGCGGACGGCCAGATAGGTGGCGACGAAAAGCGCTTCCTCGGACTTTATGCTGCCATCGTAAGCCAACAAAGCCGAGTCCAGGTGAGACCACACGCCGGGCACTGCCAGCACCGGGCGCGGGCTGCGCTGGATCAAGGTCCGAAAGCCCGATCTCAGCCTGGCGACGGGTTGGGACGCCGGGGGATAGGCCAGGTTCACGACGACCAGGTCGGCCCACCGGGCGCGGTCGCAAATCTGGTGCGCCACCTGTCCGGCTTCGACGACCATACTGCCGGGGACGCCAGCGGCCATGCAGCGCCGATTGAATTCGGCGCGCACGGCTTGCGCTCGGGCGCTTTCCTTTTGCTCATCAGAGGCCACGATGTGCAGACCGAGCAAGCGCCCGCCTTCTCGTCGGGCGATGTGTAACGCCTGTTCCAGCGCCAGCCAGCCAGGCTCCCGGCCGCTGACCGAGACCAGGATGTCGGCAAACAGGCGCTCGTCCTGGCGGGCCGCCAATTGTTCCTTGCGCCACTGCCCCGGCGCGGGGCCATCCGCAAATTCGACGGGCTGCACGGCGCTCAATATCTTTTTGCGCAGGCGGCCAAAGGCGCGCCGGGGGCTGAACTGCTT
>CAYHAR010000084.1:0-2197 GCA_964354595.1 uncultured Anaerolineae bacterium
GCGGTGAGCAACAGGCCGGTCAGCACGATGAGCGAAACGACAGGGAACAGTTTGCGAGACATTCTCTATCCTCCAAAGGGTATGTATCAAATGTTGGGGTGGGTGAAGGTGTTTGAATATTTCTTGTGAGACACCTCCTCGTGTGAACCTGGCTTTAAGCGTGACCTACTGTCATGCTAACACAGTCATGTCACCCCGGTATGTCAGGCGCGTATCAAGTCTGCAACACAGTTTATAGCTTTTGATCCTCCACTTCTACACGCCCGATGAAACAATACCCCTGGCCGATCAGCGTCTCGATATAATTCGGAGCTTCAGGATGGTCATTCAAGGCCCGGCGCAATTCAGCGATGCGCGTATCTACCGTGCGGCCCGCCGAGGGATCGTTCCAGCCCCAGACGGCGTCCAACAGCCGGTCACGGCTCAACACTTCGCCCGGGTGCAGCATCAAGTATTCCAGCACCGAAAAAGTCTTGGTGCTGAGATGAATCCGCTGCCCGGCCAAGAGCGCGCGACGAGTCTGGCGATCTAGTTCCAATTCGCCGGAGCGCAAGCAGCGCGCGCTTCGGAGCGGCGGCTGGCCGGGGCGGCTGCGACGGAGCACGGCGCGAATGCGCGCCAACAACTCGTAAGGCTCGAACGGCTTGTTCAAGTAATCGTCCGCGCCTTCGTCCAGGGCTACGGCGCGCTCGGTGGGCGTGCCGACCTGGGTCAGGAGAATCACGGGCGCCCAATTGCCAGACTGGCGGATGCGACGCAGCACCTCGCGGCCATCCGGGCGAGGGATGAGCACGTCCAACACGGTGAGATCAGGCCGCACGTCTTGAAAGAATTCAAGCGCCGTGTCTCCATCCGCGGCGGCGGTCACGCTGAAACCGGCTCGCTCCAAAAAAGGCACGAGGTTCTCTGTGATGGCTGGCTCGTCATCTACCAACAAGATGCGCCCGGCGCATTGTTTGTTTTCCGTCTCCATTTCTTCAACTCCTGCATCTTGCTCTGGCGCAATCAAGCGCGCTGCGCTTCTGCGTCAGTCGCCAGGGTAGAGACCATTACCCTGGCGACTGACCAATGGAGGGAAGCAAAAGCTTGTTGTGGGTGCTACAGCAAGTGACGCTGTGTCTACTTGTCTTGCAGCACCTCCCACTTTTCGTATCGCTGGTATCCGCCCACCGAAAAGGTGCGCTTGATCCACGGCTGGGTCAGGCTGACGGACGTGTACCAGTAGAGGGGGATGATGACCGCATCTTGGTACACCAGGATTTGCTCAGCCTGCGCGTAAAGCTCGACGCGCCTGGCCGGATCCATCTCGACGGCGGCCTGCTTGACCAGTTCTTCGAATTTCTCATTCTTCCAGTTGACGCCGCCGTAAGGCACATTTTTCTCCGCCGGGTTACTGCTGCCGCCCACCGCCATCACTTCGCGCGCAAAGTTGTTGGCATCCGGATAGTCCAGGCACCAGCCCGACCGCCAAATTTGCGGCGTGTCCTTGCTCCTGATCGTCTTGAGAAAGATTTTCCATTCCTGGTTGGCCAGCTTGACGTTGACGCCCAACGTGTCTCGCCACATTTGCTGAATCGCCTCGGCGATCTTTTGGTGGCCGGACGACGTGTTGAACATCAAGGTCACGTCGAGTTTGTCCGCCGTGATGTTCTTTTCCTTGAGGTATTCGTCCAGCAGCTTTTGGGCTTGCTCTGGATCGTGCTTGACGCCCAGGTTGGGCTGCGTCTCGAGCGTGGGCGCGGCAGATAGGCCAGGGCGAGAGAACCACTGCGCCGGTTCCTGCTCGCCCTTGGTGACGTTCTTGATCAAACTCTCGCGGTCCACCGCCATCGAGAGCGCGCGGCGCACGCGCGCATCATTCACAATCGCGGCTTGCGTGTTAAAGCCGTAATAGTACGTGCACAGGCTCGGCGCAATGTGGAGCAGCTTGGATAGCTTGAGGTCGCTCTTGACGCGATCTATATCGGCCAGAGACACGTCGCTCACATCCAGGTTGCCCGCCTCGAACTCGGCCATGGCCGGCACGTCGTCCAACATGGAAAAGGTGACTTGATCCACTTGCGCTTGCGGCGTCCACTGGTCGCCGGGCCAAAAGGGATTCTTGACGATAGTCAGCGTCGAATCGTGGATCCATTCCTTGAGCGTAAAGGGGCCATAGCTCTGGAAAAAGCCCGGCTCGATCCACCTATCGCCACGG
>CAYHAR010000084.1:2297-3935 GCA_964354595.1 uncultured Anaerolineae bacterium
TCGTCGCGCAGGTGGAAAGTATACACCCTGCCATCCGGCGAAATGTCCCACCGCGTCGCCATGCCAGGCTGCAATTCGCCGGTGACCTCGTCCAGATGGGTGAGGCCCACAAAAGTATCCTCGACCACCGTGATCGAACTGGTATCCTCGGACAGGCCGGGGTCGAGCGTCGGCACGTCGCCGGGGCCAAAAGCGACATGGAGAGCGTTCGGGCGCTGGGGCCGGGCGGTCGGCGCAGGCGTAACCCTCACGGCCCGAGTGTTGCGGGCCGCTGCGTCGGCGCTGGCCGTCACGACGGTCTGCGCGTGGGGCTGGCAAGCCGTCATCAACGTGCCGGCCAGCACGACAAACGAAACAGCAAAAAACAACTGGCGTTGTATTCTCTTTCCTCCAAACGATCCGCGTGGATTCCTCTTTCATCATAGCACGCGGATGTTACACCCGTGTGGCAGACGTATGGCAAATCTGAAACACCCCATCCCGGCCATCCAGCCCGGTTCGGCATTGCTATTACTGCGCCGGCAGCGCCTGCATCACCCTGCGCGAGCAAACATCGTCGCAAAATGATGTATACTATTCCCATGCAGACCGCGACTGCGTCGGCGGCGCGCCCTTAACGGCCGACGCGAGCGGCAACGTGATGCTGGCGAAATCCTACGAGCCGCAGGGCAGCGCAACGTCCATCTTTGGCTTTACAGGCGAGCAGATGGACAGCTCCACCCAGTTGGTGTTCCTGCGGGCGTGGTACATGCAGCCGAGGTTGGGGATGTTCCTCTCGCGTGATCCATGTGATCCAGCAGGTCTTGTCGGGGAAGAAACGGGAACTCGCGCCTTACATCCAGCGTCTAAAATGCAGGTTATGATGGCCGCAACAGATTGCCTTTGGCGCAGCGGATAAGCGGATAACGCATCGCATCCACTTACCTGCTCGCTCAAGGCGTCCGCTGCGGTGAGAGGGAGAAAAACCATGACTCGCACACGCAAGCTGATTATCGGATTGGTCGTCGTCGCCGCCGTTCTGGCGCTGGGCATCTATGGCCTTGTGTGGAGGCCGACCCCGCCCAGCGTGAGTCAGGCCACGCCGACTGCCGTCACGCCGCAGACATTCGCTTCGGCCACGCCAACGCCGGGGCGCGTTTCGTCGCCCACGCCCACACGCGAGCCGCCCACGCCGCGACCGCGTCCCGTCATCGGCTACACGCCCGTCCCGCCGGAGACCATCTCGCCCGTCGTCGTGCAACGTTCGCCGGAGGTCGGGCAAGAGACCGCGCCGGACGGCGTCATCCAGCTCGTGTTTGACCGCGCGATGAACACGTCCGCCGTCGAGTCGGCGTTTGCGATTCAACCGGCGGTCGCCGGCAAGCTGACGTGGAGCGACAAGCGGACGCTCGTCTTTAAGCCTAATCAGCCGTTGGAGCGCGACACGGTCTATGATGTCGTCGTCAACCAATCGGCCAAGGCTGCCGACGGCGCGCCGCTGCGCAGCGCGTTCGCATTCCGCTTTGCCACGTCGGGCTACTTGCAGGTCGGCCAGGTCATGCCCGCGCCGGATTCGACAGACATCGAGACCAACGCGCGCATCACCGTCATTTTCAATCGGCCCGTCGTCCCGCTCACCTCGCTCGACCAGCAAGCGAG
>CAYHAR010000084.1:4035-8897 GCA_964354595.1 uncultured Anaerolineae bacterium
GACACGGACGGCAACCCAATGGCCGAGGATTACGTCTGGCGCTTTACGACACAGCCGCCCAAGGTCGTGTGGGTTTCGCCCAACGACAAGGCGACGCAGATTCGGATCGAAACCGGCGTGCGCGTGCAATTCAATCAGCCGGTGAACGCTGAATCGGCGCAAAAGGCGTTCAGCCTGCGCGCGGGCGGCACGCTTCGCGCGGTGGCGGGCACATTCAATATTTTCACCAATACACTAACCTTTACGCCGACCGAGCGGCTGCCGTTCGACGCGCAGGTCGAGGCGCGCGTGGACGCGGGCGTCAAGGCGGCCAGCGGCGGCAATCCTTCGCCGGCCTCGTTCGTGTGGAGTTTCAGGACGGTTCCGCTGCCGCGCATCGTTGAGACCACTCCCAAGGATAGCGAGCGCAACGCCAGCCCCTATACCAGCTTTTCCATTCGCTTCAACACGCGCATTGACCCGACGACGGTGATGCCCAACATTCAAATGACGCCGCCGCTTTCGCCGTCGCAGGTCTATACGTCCTCGTGGGGCGAGGGCTTTACGTTCTCGTTCGGCGCGCAGCCTTCGACCGATTACGTGGTCAAGATCGGCCCCGACATTGCCGACCCCTACGGAAACAAAACGGGGCAATCGCTCACGGTGCGCTTTCGCACGGGCGACCTTGCACCGGATTTGCGCTTGCACATTCCCGATTTCATCGGCACCTACAGCGCGTATGCCCCGGCTCGCCTGTATGCCGCCTACGTCAACGTCCGGCGCATTGACCTAAAGCTGTATCGCCTGACACCGGACGACATGTTGAACCGCTCGCGCAACTGGTACGATTACACGCCACCCGCCTCGCAGCTCGCGCGCCAGTGGTCGCAGCCGCTCGAAGCGTCGCTCAACAAAGTGAGCTACGCGGCGATTGACGCCGTCCAGGGCGGCGGTTCGCTTGCGCCCGGCGTTTATTTCTTGATCGCCAGCTCGCCCGATTTAAAAGAGAATCGCTACGGCGTGCGTCACCTGATGGTTGTCTCCAAAATCAATCTCACGCTCAAGGCTTTTCAAGGCGGCGCGCTGGTCTGGGCGACCGACTTGCAAAGCGGTCAGCCTGTGTCCGGCCTGGATGTGACGTTCCACAACTATGATGCGTCGCGCATCGGGGCAGCGACAACCGGCGTGGATGGCGTGGGGCAGATTTCGTTCGATGGCCCAGAGCGCCAGGTGCAGATGGCGCTGGCGACCGAACCGTTCTCCGCCGTGTTCACCAATTGGAGTGGAGGCGTCAGCCCGTGGGATTTCGGCCTGGAATCCGGCGGCTCGCCCGCGTATCGCGCGCACATTTACACCGACCGACCCATCTACCGGCCCGGCCAGAGGGTGTACTTTAAAGGCATCGTCCGTGCCGAAGACGACGTGGTGTACAAGCTGCCGACTGGCGGGGCGCAGGCGCACGTGACCGTCCGCAGCTCCAGCGGCGAGCAACTCTTGGACAAATACCTCACGCTCGACGATTACGGCGCGTTCGAGGGCGAAATCAAGCTGGCCGATGGCGCTGCGTTGGGGCCATACTATATTCAGGCTGAGCTGATGCCAGAGCAGATTTCATTCCAGGCCACGTTCCAGGTGGCCGCCTATCGCCCGCCCGAGTTCGAGGCCGTCGTCACGCCGGATCAATCCGAGGTCACGCGCCCGGTGAACACGAGCGCCACGGTGCAGGTCAAGTATTTCTTTGGCGGCAACGTCGCCGATGTGCCGGTGCGATGGAATGTGCTCTACGAGGATTACAATTTCGAGCCGAAATGGGGCGGCGCGTACAGCTTTCGCGATGTGGACGATCCATGGGTGTGCTTTGATTGTTGGTGGTATCGCCGCGAGCCGCAGCGCCAAGTCATTCTCTCTGGCAGCGGCACGACCGATGCCGAGGGTAAGCTCGCCATCACGATTGACGAAGCGAAATTCACGCGACCCATCACCGGCAGCCTGCGCTTGATTGTCGAAGCCACGGCGACCGGCAGCAACAATCAAGTCGTCTCTGGTCGGAGCGAAATCGTCGCGCATCGCGGCGACTATTATATCGGCCTGGCGACGGAAAAATACGTCGGCGAGGCGGGCCAGCCGTTCGCGGTCAACCTCGTCGCGGTGGATTGGCGCGGCGACCATCCTCGCTTGCCGAACAAGAATCTCAAGGTCGAAATCTATCGCCGCGAGTGGAAGAACACGTTCGTCAAGAACGAAACCGGCGGCGGAACGTGGAAGACCGAGACGAACGACATCCTCGTTGACACGCAGACTGTCACGACCAACGACAAGGGCGAAGCAACGCTTTCCTTCGTCCCACCGCAAGGTGGTTCCTATCGCATCGTCGCCACTGAGGCAGATGCTCGCTCCACGCTCTACTCTCCACGCTCTTCGCTCTTTGTCTGGGTGACGGGCAAAGATCATGTTTCGTGGCAACGGGAGAACAACGACCGCATCAACCTCATCGCGGACAAGGTCACGTATCAGCCCGGCGAGACTGCCGAAATCCTCATCCCCTCGCCGTACCAGGGGCCGCACGTCGCGCTGGTCACGGTCGAGCGCAGCGGCATCCTCAAGCACGAAGTGATTCAGATGACGAGCAACAGCCAGCTTTATCGCTTGCCGCTGAGTGCCGATGACGCGCCCAACGTGTACGTCTCGGTCGTGCTGGTCAAAGGCACCGACGCGACACAGGCCGTGGCCGATTACAAAGTTGGCATCGTGCCGCTGGAGGTCAAGCCGGCCGCGCAGACGCTCACCATTTCGCTTGCGCCCGACCCGACACAAGGTGAGCCAGGCAAAAGTTTCGTTTACAAACTAAAGGCGACTAATGCCTCCGGTCAAGCAGTACAAGCCGCCCTCTCGCTCGATTTGGTGGACAAGGCCGTGCTCTCACTCATGCCGCGCCAGAAGGATGCGATTGTCGAGGCATTCTATGGCAGGCGCGGGCTGGGCGTGCAAACGTCGTCCGGGCTGGCAGTCTCGGTCAACCGGTTGCTGCTCGAGATTGAAAAAGACTTGGGTGTGAAGCAGGAAGCCAAAGCCATGGGCGGCGGCGCGCCGATGGCAACCGCAATGCCGATGGCCGCGCCCGCGCCGCCCGGTGCGCGAGAAGCGTGGACCGATGCTTCGGCTGCCCAGGTTCCGCCGGGCGTGCAAATCCGCCAAGAGTTTGCCGACACGGCCTACTGGAACGCCAGCGTCGTGACGGACAAAGACGGCAAGGCGCAAGTCACGGTCAAGCTGCCGGATAACCTGACGACGTGGGTGATGCGCGGCGTCGGCGTGACGAACGACACGCGCGTGGGCGAAGGGACAGTGGATTTGGTCTCGACCAAGCCGCTGCTCATCCGGCCGGTCACGCCGCGCTTTTTCGTCGTCGGCGACAAAGCGCAGCTCGCCGCCATCGTCAACAACAACACCGATGCGCCGCTGCAAGCCACCGTCGCGCTCAGCGCGACCGGCGTGACGCTTGCCACATCCGCCGTGCAGACGGCGACCATCGCCGCGCGCGGCGAGACCAAGCTGACGTGGGATGTGTCAGTCAAAGACGTGTCGCAAACCGAACTCGTCTTTTGGGTGGTGGCCGAAAAATACAGCGACGCCAGCAAGCCGCGCCTCGCCACCGGCCCGGATGGATCGCTGCTCGTCTTTCGATACTCTGCGCCCGACATTGTGGGCACGGCGGGCGACCTGGCCTCGGCGGGCGGGCGCACCGAAGTCATCGCGCTGCCGCCGCAATACGACGACCGCCAGGGCGAGCTTTCGGTTCAGCTTGACCCGTCGCTCGCGGCGGCGATGCAGGACGGGTTGAAATATCTTGAGCATTACGAGTACGAGTGCGCCGAGCAGACCGTGAGCCGGTTCCTGCCGAATGTCTTGACCTATCGCGCGTTGAAGGAGCTGGGGATTAGCGATCCAGAGTTGGAGAAACGATTGCCAGGATTGGTCAAGCAAGGGTTGGACAACCTGTACAATCAGCAACGCAAGGATGGCGGCTGGGGCTGGTGGGCCGATAGCCAGGAGAGCAACGTGCACCTGACCGCTTATGTGGTGTTTGCGTTGACCAAAGCGCAACAGTCCGGCTTTGAGGTTCGCAGCGACGCGCTTCAGCGCGGCCAACAATTCCTCATCGGCAAGCTCGTCGCCGCGCGTGACCTCAATTACACGTACGCGGCCAATCAGCAGGCGTTCGTGCTGTATGTTCTGGCCGAAGGAAAGCAAGCACAAAAGGACAGGCTGAACGACTTGTTCGAGAATCGAGACAAGCTCAGCCACTATGGCAAGGCATACCTGGCATTGGCGTTGAGCCTGAACGATGCAAGCGACAAGCGCATCGCCACGCTGCTTTCCGACTTGAACAACGCAGCTATATTATCCGCGACCGGTGCGCATTGGGAGGAAAATGCGCGCGACTGGTGGGCGATGAACACCGATACGCGCTCGACGGCCATCATCCTGGATGCGCTGGCGCGGCTCGATAAAAACAATCAGCTTGCGCCGAACGTAGTGCGCTGGCTGATGGTGGCGCGCAAGGGCGGCTATTGGGAGACGACGCAAGAGACGGCGTGGGCGCTCATCGCGCTGACGGATTGGATGAAGGCGACGGGCGAGCTGCAAGGCAACTATGATTACGCCGTGTTACTCAACGACAAGGACCGAGCGAGTGGCAGGGTCAACAAAGATAACTTGCGCGACGGAACGGTCAAGCTGCAAATCGCCGTGGCCGAGCTGCTCAATGCTTCGCAGAGCAATCGCTTGACGATTTTGCGCGGCGAGGGTCAAGGCCGACTGTATTACACAGCGCACCTGCGCGTGTTCCTGCCCGTGCAAGATATCAAGCCGGTCTCGCGCGG
>CAYHAR010000084.1:8997-16326 GCA_964354595.1 uncultured Anaerolineae bacterium
TGGTGGTGGCGCTGGTACAGCCGCAGCGAGCTGCGTGACGAAAAAGTGGTGCTGTTTGCCGACCGGCTGCCCAAGGGCACCTACGAGTACAGCTACACGTTCCGCGCCACGCTACCGGGCGATTACCAGGTTATTCCCACCGTCGCCCGCGAGTTTTACTTTCCCGAGGTGTTTGGGCGGAGTGATGGCAGGTTGTTGAGCATCGGCAAGTGATGACGGCAGGCCGCCGACCCCTGATGCGAAATTGATCTTGGATGATAAACGCCCGGCCGTTGTTGCCGGGTGTTTATCTTTTTGCGCGCGAGGGTGTAAACTTGGGTCCGATGCACTACCAGACGGAGACACGTCACATGCCGAATGAGACAATTCTTGTGGTAGACGACAGCGCAGAAATGGTTCGCTTTCTGAAAGAGTACGTCCTGGGACCGCAGGGCTATCGTGTGCTCAACGCCGGCGACGGCCAAACCGGGCTAGAGATGGCCGTGGCTCACAAGCCTGATCTGATTATGCTCGATATGAGTATGCCCCGCATGACGGGCATGGAGATGCTCGCGGCTTTGCGCCAGACCGACTGCCAGGCCCCGGTGATTTTTATGACCATGCACGGCTCGGAAAGCGTCGCCGTGGAGGCGTTCCGGCTGGGCGTGCGCGATTATCTGTCCAAGCCGTTCACCATTGAACAAGTGAAGCAGTCGGTGGATCGCGCTTTGCAAGAGACGCGCCTGGCGCGCGAAAAAGAGGAATTGACCCGCAACCTGATCGCCGCCGAGACGGCGCGCCAGACAGTGGTGACGCTCTCGCACTATATCAACAATCGCTTGATGGTGGTGGACGGCGGCTTGACCTTGCTGCAAGAAAATCTGGAGCAAGAATTGCGGAATAACTCCAAGCTGGCGAGGGTCATGCGTGATAGCAGCGCCAGCGTCACCTACATCGCCGCCGTGTTGCGCGTCTTGCAGCGGGTCACATCGGTGAAGCAGATCACCTATCACGGCCAGACGCGCATGATTGACATCGAGGCGGCGTTGCGCGAGGAATTGGCCGCCGATAAAAAGACGTTGTGGCAGCCTCAGTAGATTGGGTCAGCAGAAACCCGTTGTCTGCCTGCGGAAAGAAAACGGGTTTTGGGGTTAGAACACCTTGACGAGGGTGCCCGTTGCGTCTTTAGGAGTGTAATAGAGCGCGGCTTCGTAAGGCGCAGTGGGCGTCGTCCAGCGCCAGAACCAGCGCGCGACGGGCGCGGGCACGTTGAGGCAGCCGTGGCTGCGCGGGCGGCCAAAGTCATTGTGCCAATAAGCGCCGTGGATGGCGACGCCTTTCCAGGTGATGTACGTCGGGAACGGCACACCGGGTAGATCGTAAAAGTCAGCGCCCACCCCGCCCGTCATGCGCGACGCGGCATTCTTGAACAGGATGGCGTGCGCGCCTGAGGGGGTGCGGAAACTGCCAAAGCCGCTCGCCACGCGCGAGGTCAACACCGGGCGGTCGTTTTCGAAAGCCGTGATGGTTTGCTCTTTCAGATTGACCTCGATGCGCTTGTTCTTTACGCCGGGCGCAATCGGCGTCAGCTCGGATGGGTCAATGCGGCGAAGGTGCGCCGCCGGCACGTACGGGCCAGGCCCCCAACCATAGCCATCTTGCAGGCGATACCACCACTGTCCATCTGTGCCCATCGCAGCCCCGATGACTCTAAAGACGCTCGTATAGTACAGGCGCGTGCCGGCCCGGGCCTTGGGGTCGGGCGCGGCCCGTGGATCGCTATAGGGTACCGTGACCTCGCCCCAGAATTTTCCCACTGCCCGCTCCGGCTCGGGAACATTTTTGACGTCCTCGACCGGCTGCACCCACGACGAGTAGGCATAGCCGTCCTGTGTTTCATACCAGACCGAATTGTGCGACATGAGCGCGTCGCCGGGGCCTTGCTTGTAGAGCCGCAGCACTTCGTCCCGCTTGGCGGTGCGGACGAGTTTGGCCGTGCGTTTGGCCTCGGCGCGAATCTCGACGCCCCACGTGGCGATGCGGCCCAGCGGTGTGGGCGGCGAAACCATGGCGCTGCCGGATTTGAGGTAATGTTCGTCTACCCGTTCCACGCGTTCGCGCTCACGCTCAAGCGGCGTTGGTCCTGCGGAGGGGATATTCACAGATTCCAGTTCGGCTGCAAAAGCGTGCGAGACATTGGTGAGCGGCAAAACCGCTGCTGCTCCCACAACGCTGCCCGCTAACTTTAATAGGTCACGTCGAGTCAGGTCAGTCATTTTTGCTCCGTGATCGTAAGGGTCTTGAGAGCCTATATGCAAGGCGCGGCTCAATGGACAAGTCCAAGTATATTATTAGCACAAGAATCCACTTGAGGGCGTTCCAATTGTGTTACGGCCACATTTCAAAAAACGCTGTGACCGCAGGGGGGTGAGCTTGTCGTCGAGAATCGAAGGGGTTTTGGGGTGTGGGATTATCTTGCGCTCAACCAGAGGACAGCCGCGCACCCGAGCAGCGTCACGATGCTGATTGCCACGCCCACTCGGAATGACAGCGGAGTGTAGATAAACTCGACGCGGTGCGAGCCGGCCGGAACGGGCGCCGCGCGGAAGAGAATGTCTGCCCGCCCAATCTCGACGGGCGAGCCATCCACGGTGGCGCGCCAGCCGGGATACCAGGCGTCCGTCAGCACTAGCCAGCCTGCGCTTTTGCCGCTCGTTTCGATCACGACTCGTTCCGGCTCATAGCTCAAGAGATTAGCTTTGTAGGACACGTCTTGTGTGCCATCTTGCCCTACTTTGACCTGCGTCTCATCCAGTATCACGCTCTTGGCCAGATCAACTGATGGCTCTCGCATCACCGTCAATGCGGTGGGATCACTCGGAGCGACAATCGCGCGAGAAACGACGAACGCGCGCGGCAACACGTCGAGGTTCTCGTAAATCTTGACGTCGCCCGAGTGAACGAGCCGGAAACGTCCGCGCCCGGAGATGACGAGCGATTGAAAGCCGCCCGTCCGCTCGTCCATCAGCGACGCGCCGCGCACGACGATTTGCCCTTGCGTCAACAGCGGCCGCACGACGGCGGACGTGACCACGCGCGGGCCATCAAAACGCAGCCGCGTCACGTAATCGTTAAACTCGGGATGATCGCGGACGAAATGCCCGCCCACTCGCGCAGGCCGATGCGCCACCGTGCCCGTGTAAATTCCTTCGGCAGTGTCCACGCCCGCGCGCAAGGTGAACGTCTGCGTGAGGCCGTCCGCAAAGCCGATCGTCACCTCGGCCACGGGCGTGTCGTCGGGCAGGCTCGTTGCGCCTTGCAGATAAGAGACGACGCCGAGCGCCGTCGCTTCAAAGCGCGGAATGTATGTCACACTTGCTTCGTGCTTGCCGGCCCACGCACTCCAATGTGTTGAAACAAGCACCGTCGTGAACTGCAAATCATAGAATACGTCATCGAGCCAGGCGTCGAGCGTCTTGTCGGTGATGACGTAGCGGACGTTCATCAACGACAGCCATTTGCCATCGGGCACGTCGCGTAGATTCTCGCGCAGGCGGCCATCGGGCGAAATCTTGTCCGGCGGGACAAAGAGCGATTGGAACGTCGCGTAATTTCGCAGCGGCAGCACGCCGCCATCGTAACCGTCGGCAGCGGGCAGGCGATAGTACAACGGCAAGTTGGGCGCGATGATTTCTTTTTGCTTGGCGGCGATCAGCAAATCGTAGAACGCATCGGGCGGGAGCTGATCGGCAAAGATGCTCGCCAGCTCCGCCGAGTCGCCAGGGTCAAACAGGATGGGAGAAATTGAAAGAAAGCGAAACGGGGGCTGATCGGCTTGGGCGGCCAGCAGATGCGCCACCGATGGACGGAGGTCGGTGAGCGCGTCGGGCGCGGTGGGATGGTTGTAATCGAGCGGGCGGCCGGCAAGCAACAATTCCCCGACGAGCAGAACGGCCAATCCAAATTTCAAATACCAAATATCAAATCTAAAATGGGAGCGTAGCCAATTTGAGACTTGAGTAAAACCAATACCGGCGAGCATCGCCGCGCCAAAAGCATAGAGCACCAGCCATCGCGCCGGGACACGGAACAAGTTGAACCCTGGCACGAACTGGACGAGCCAAGAGTACAGCGGGTTGTATCCGCCCAGCGCAAAGAACAAGCCGAGGAACGCCAGGACGCTCAATGCGCGGCCGACGGCAAATGACGAAGGACGAGTCTGATGCATCGTTCGTCGCGCAAAGCGGTCCTTCGTCACGTGCGACCAACACGACCATGCTCCAATCACCATCAACGCCAGCCCAATGATTCCGACGTAGGCCACGTACTCACTAAAGGCTGCTTCGCGATAGTTGGGCAACAATGCCTGGCCGAGCAGCATGGGATTGAGCGAGAACGACACGGCCTCGCGCCAGCTCAGGCCGCCCGCGCGGAGCGACTCGCGCGTCAGTTCGAGCGTCGGCAACAGTTGCGCCGCCGAAAGCGCCGCGCTCAATGTTGTTGCGCCGATCAATAGACCGAGTCGCCGGGCTAGAGCGCGAATGCTCCCTTGGCGCGCGACGAGCGCTTCGACGATAGGCCACAGCGCGTAGACGCTCAATCCCACGAGCGAAATGAACACGGATTGTGTGTGACCGGCGAGCCATTGCGCGGCCAGGACTCCGGCCAGCGCGAACGCCATCTGCCAGCGTTCCAGGGCCAGGTCAAAGAACGTGAGCAAGAGCGGCAGCCACGCCAACGCTTGCAGTTGGTTCACGTGCTCGACTTGCGCGCTCAGGTATCCGCCCAGCGCAAACGTCACTCCGCTCAGCCACGCCGCCAATCGGCCCAAGCCCAGACTGCGCCGCGCAAAAAGGTAGGTTCCGACTCCGGCCTGCCACAGGTGCAGAATGATGGTCGCGTTGATCGCGCGCGTCGTCGGCAGCCACGCCAGCGCGAGGTTGAGTGGATACAAGACTCCGGCCTGGCTGTTGGCGAGGAACGGCGCGCCCATGAACAAGTAGGGATTCCAGAGCGGGAGGTGACCATGTTGCACGGCGTCGGCGAAATAGTTCCAGTAAGGATAGAAATATAGGAACATGTCGCCGCGCGCGAGGATGAGGTTGGTGAAGGCGAGCTTGGCGAAAAAGAACATCACCAATCCCAACAACGTCAGCATCGCCAGGGCGTCAGTGATCAGTGATCGGTGGTCAGTGATCGGCATGGGCATCAATGCGATACAAGATAAAGGTTGGTTGGCCGCGACGATCTTGGGTGGACAGTACAGGTGACATTGCAAAGCCTTCTGCCGCTATCGCACGCTCCACGCGCGTCGTGGACTCGTCGGCTGGGAACACGATGTAGCGCGGAGAGGCGCGGCCAAAGACGCGCAAATCCTCGGCCAGCGACTGCGGTGCGGCAAAGTAGGCAATGTAGACATTCGCGTCCCACAAGTAATATCGCAAGACCCAGCCCAGCCAGTGATCGTAGACAACCGCGCCAGTCGGGAGGTCGCGCAAAAAAGCGGCGACGCGATCCATTCCATCGTGGGGCCCGTGATCGCCGCCAAAGGGGATGGCGCTTTGCGATGCTTGCGCTGCTGAAACAGCCAGCAACGCGAAAACGAGCATCACAGCAATCACGCTCGACCGAGCGTAGAGTCTAGCCTCTAACCACCCAACGGCCAACCCGCCTAACCTTCCAATCAATAAACACATCACCGGGACCAGTCCCAGCATGTACCGGTCCCACACCGGAAAAGCCAATAGCCAGTGCAAAACCAAGTAGCCCAGCGCGAATGCGATCAACACCAGATCGAGCGCGGCGGCTCGAGTGCGCGCGCCGCGAGTCAGGTCGTAGATCAACAACAACGGCAGGCCGACGGCCAGCGCAGCGAGCATCGGCCAGCCGAAAAAGTGAGGCAGAAAGCTAGCCCAACCTGCCAGGCGCGGCGTCACCTCGCTGGCGTACACGGACCGGATGCCGCCATAGTTGAGCGTCTGCTGAATCCAGAACGGCGCGCCGCCGCGCAGCCGATCCCACGCGAGAACGGCGCCGACTGGCATCGCCAGTCCAGTCGCAAATCGAATGACGACCGATGACGAAAGACGAAAGACGAATGCTCCACAGGCCACGACCAGCGGCAAAAAGATGAGCGACTGGACTTTGGTCGCTGCGGCAAGCCCGAGAAACACGCCCGCCCAACCGGGGCGCTTGCGCGTCGCCGCGGCGAGCGAAGCCAGCGCAAACATCACCATCAACGGATCGAGGAACGCGGTGGGCGAGAAGGAAATGGCGAACGGCGAAAGCGCCATTGCCGCTGCGGCAACATCAGACCTGACAGGTCTTGACCTGTCAGGTCTAAAGGCCCACACCAACGCCACGCTGACGACGCCAGCCATCAACCCGGCCAGCCGCGCGGCGACTTCTACACGTCCCACTGCCAGGAACGCCGCCGCCATCGTATAGAACAGCAGCGGCGGTTTATCTGGCGCGACGCCAGCGAGCAGCACGTCGCGTCCGCTCGCAATGTTCAATGCCCACGTCGCATACAGCGCCTCGTCCGAGTGAAAGCGGTTTGCCCACAACGGCCCCAGCCGCAACCCGAACGCGACCAGGCACACAAAGACGGGTAGGAATCGTAACGGCAATTGGGGCCATCTCATGCCGTCACCTTGTCACCCTGTCTCAGCCCACGAACCGATACTTGAACAGCGTCCACAACACCACGAACCCGTCGCGCCAGGAAACCTTTTTGCCCTCCTCGTATTCGCGCCCGTAATACGAGATGGGCACCTCAAAGATGCGGTTGCGGCGCTTGAGCACCTTGGCCGTGATCTCGGGGTCAATTCCCCACCGATTCGATTGGATGTCCAGGCTTTTCGCCACATCGGCGCGCATCACCTTGTAGCACGTCTCCATATCGCTCAACGTGGAATCGTACAGAATGTTGGTCACGAGCGTCAGGAACTTGTTGCCGAACATGTGCCAAAACAGCATGTTCTTGCGCGGGCCGAGAAAGCGCGAGCCGTAGACGACCTTGACGCGGCCTTCCACGATGGGGCGGATCAGCGCGGGATAGTCGCGTGGGTCGTATTCCAGGTCGGCGTCTTGAATGATGATAATGTCGCCTGTGGCGCGCTCGATGCCGCTCCGCACGCCCGCGCCCTTGCCGCGATTGCGGTCGTGCAAGATGAGCGTGAGCGTCTCGTCGCGCGTGGCCTCTTCCTGCAAAACCTCGCGCGTGCCGTCGGTGGAAAAATCGTCCACGACGACAATCTGGCTTACCATGTTCACCCCGCGCACCTGGTCCAAAATCTCGCGGATGGTGTCTTTTTCATTGAATACCGGCATGACGACGGATAGTTTCAC
>CAYHAR010000085.1:0-16014 GCA_964354595.1 uncultured Anaerolineae bacterium
GCTAGCGCAGACAAACAAACAACTGAATACCGTGCGGAACGTCCCCTCGACTCATGAGTCGAGGGGATAACTCTTTTTCATGAGCCTGGTCTCCAGGCCACACTGAAACTTGCCGGTGTATTTAGCCAATGCATCTCTGACAAATCAGGTGTGACCAGCAACATACCGGATGGCCTTTGTGGCACCGCCAGCCATTGACCACTGGATTGCCAAGCCCACTCGCCGGCGCACGGTAACGAGATATGCTGACCTGTCCGCGTATCCAGAACGGCCACCGCGCCGGATTCGCTATACCAGGTAGCGCCTGACATGACCCGGAAAGACACATAGCGGCTATCGGGTGACCAGGCCTGGCGCAATGACAGACCGATCCAGTCCCATCCAGCGCGCGATGTCTCTGTGTTGGCCGTTACTCGAGCGCGGATCGCACCATCGTCAGCATTCAAGATAAGCAATACGGCGCTGCTTCCTTCTTGCGCAAGCGTCGCCGCGAGCATGGTTCCGTCAGGTGACCAGTCAATGTCGCCGAGCACAATACCCTGTTGGGTATGATCAAGATTGTGCTGCGACAACCTGAGCAGGGCATCACTGCGCGCCAATGTCACCGTAGCGTTGCGAGCAACGTCCAGCACCTGAATCTCGGCGGTTTGCAACTGTTGTTCCTTTGAGTAAGACAGATCCACGCGCAACCCGCCCCAGAAGGCTAATCGCTTTCCATCGGGCGACCAAACAGGGCCGCGCCCAGGTGCTGTTGCACGCGCATTATGCCCCAGCGCATCGGCAACCCAGATCATTGAAGTCTGATCCATCCCATCTGCGACATAGGCAAGGCGCGTTCCTTCGGGTGACCAGGTGTGGCTCGTGCCCGCGATCTCGATGGTTGTGCTTGTAGCTGAATTAAGGAGATGGATTCTATCAGGCTCCTTGACCCATAAACCGCCATCCGATCCCCAACCGAGGCTGGCGCCCTCTAGTCCATCTAACGTGGCTTCAACCTGACCGCTGTCGGCATCTATCACCTGTACCTGGACGGCAGACTGGTTGATGTCTTGTACAAAAGCATACGCCAGCTTGCTGCCGTCGGGTGACCATGAGAATCCAAAGCCGCTTGCGTCAACGGGTATCGTTTGCTCCGTGCCTGTTTCGGTTACGCGGGTGCGCCAGAGGCCCGACCGTATCCGCTCGGGCTCGCAGAGCAGCGCGAGTTCGCCATTGGGAACGGGATGAGAGAACTCGGTATGTAAGCCAACTTGCTCGCGTGTATAGGCCAACCAGGCCGATTCCAGTACCGCTGGATCAATTTCCATTCCTTTCTCGATCACCTGACCGAGTGTATCGCTCGTCATCGCCGGTATGAGGCGAGCCACTGAGCCTGGGCCGAAATGCTCTTCGATGAATGCCAGAGCAAGCGGCACTAGAGATTGGGCTGGTCTTGTGTCTTTCTCCGAGGAGGATGGGTGAAGCGGGATAACGCGGAGCGGCGACCAACCTGCCCACCATGCGCCACCGATAGCACGGCTGGCCTCCTCGGTCGGCGGCGACCCAGCTAACCCGGCCCGCGCCAGCTCGCACTGCAAGATGGCCTGAGCCGTTGGATGAGACATGTCGAGTCGCCGTCCAGACGCTTCGTACACCAGGTCCTGCACAATCCGCGTTCCAACCGCGCGATGCAGCTCATCACACGAGCACTTGTCCGTTGGCAGTCCCAGCAGATGCGGCGAAGGGAAGCGAATGGTAAAAGCTTGGTCAAACCCGCGAGAGGAATCCGAGAGTTGCGCCAGCGAGTCTGCCGTGTTCTCAAAGACGATGTGTATCGGCTGTGGTGGGCAAGCGAGTGCGCTGCAGACTCGCTCAAGCATCCCGTCAATTCGCAACATCATTGGCTCAAGCAGGTCAACATCGCGTTGCCAGTACATCGCCGTCAAGCGTTTGCCAGTGTAGGCACGCCTTGCCCCCCAATAGTCTGCGTCTGGCATGGCGCGCACCCAGCCCGATGGGGTGGATTTGTAAAACTGCGGCACGCGCATCGTGACGCTCCTCGGGCCGTCCGGCATGGGCTGCGCCACTGAAAAGCGATAAGTCACATCAAGCCGTGCGCCACATGGCTCCAAGGTGATGGCTCCGAATGTTGGAGAAACGTCGGTGGCTTGCCACCCAAGCTCCGGCAAGCCCAGGCGCTCCAGACGCGCAAAGCGCTGCGCCTGCATCGAGCGCCAGGCCGAGTCTTGTGGGTCTTGCAGCGCCAGGAACAGGTCAAGATCGTTGGATGCGATCGCTTGCGCTTCCAATGCCGCAACGGGCTGCACCTGCTCCCTGGCGCGCGCGAGATTGACGTGATAGGTCCATGCCATGTAGGTCACGGCAGCCGCGAGACACAAAACCGCTATCAGCGCGATAGCTGACAGCCATTTGCGCCACGGCGAACGGCGTCTGGGCCTCGCAGGAGTCGCAATGTGCTCCAACTGATCGGTGTCTTGGTTGACGATTTGCCAATCCAGTTCGATGTTCATGGATACCCCCTGTCATGGCCTTTCTAGCCTGTCGTCCACGGGAACCTGATGCCGAGGAAGGCCGCCAGCGAAAACCGTTCGTCAACATCATTTGATAGGAATGGACTCAATTATTGGTTGCGTGCGTTGACTTGCCGCCCGAATGTACTATAATATTGCGCGCATACATCATTTTGCTTTTAGAGGTCGGAATGTCCAAGAAATCGTCCATGCATAGCGCCGTCAAACCGCGAACTGAGTCTGCCAGTCGGCAGCGCCCTCGTGTAGCAGAGACAGAGGCCGTGACGGCCTCTGCTTCAGAGGTCAACGTGGGCCAACGGCTCCGCGAACTGCGCGCCGAGCGCGACTTGTCCATTCGTGCCCTGGCTGAACAAAGCGGCCTGGCCATCAACACCCTCAGCCTGATCGAAAACAACAAGACCTCGCCCAGCGTCAGCACCCTTCAGCAGATTTCCGCCGCCCTCAAGGTACCTATCACCGCCTTTTTCGAAACCGTTGCGCCCAAGAACAACATTTCATACGTCAAAGCTAGCCAACGCCGCATCGCCGCGTTTGCGCACGGCACCTTGCAAGACCTGGGCGCGGGACTGAGCAGCCGCGCCGTCGAGCCGTTCCTCGTGACGCTCGAACCGAACGCCGGCAGCGGCGCGAATCCCATCGTCCACACCGGCCACGAGTTCGTGTACTGCCTCACGGGACGCATCGTTTACACCATCGAAGACCGCACATTCCTGCTCGAGCCAGGCGACAGCTTGCTGTTCGAATCGCACCTACCACATCGCTGGCACAACGCCGATGTCGGGCCATCTCAGGCGCTCTTGGTGCTTTACCCCGCAGACGAGCGCGACCATCCCACCGAACGCCACTTTGAGCTTTCACGCTGACCATTCCGGCACACCCTGTGGTGCGCTGTAATGGATGAGAGGGGAGGCCCCACCAGTCTTCCCCTCTCGTTTTTTTAACGACGTGACAATCAGGAGCGCTCTTCTGGCAAGGCTTGCTCTAAGTATAACTATTATTTTGTCATTTGTCAACTAGTATTTTGATATAAATATTGACTTTCAAACCATTCTATACTATAATATTAGTTGTACATACTCGCTTCTTGCCAGAGGGTATCATGCCAGCTCGAAAAACTCTCATCGGGTTGAAACCAGGTCGGTTGCGGCGTCAGCGCCGGCGGCGCACGCCAGCCAACGCCCCATCTTTCGCCAACCTCGCCTCTGGCCTTGAGGTCAACGTGGGTCACGGTCTCCGCAAGTTGCGCTCGGAACGCAACTTGTCTATCCGTGCGCTGGCTGAAAAGAGCGGCCTGGCGGTGAATACCCTCAGCCTGATTGAAAACGGCAAGACGTCGCCCAGTTGCAGCACGTTGCAGCAAATCGCCGCGGCGCTCGGCGTGCCGATTACGGCTTTCTTTGAGACGGAACTGCCGCAGAACACGGTAGTTCACGTCAGAGCCTGCCAGCGGTCGCATGCAACGTTCACACACGGCACGTTAGAAGACCTGGGCGCCGGCTTGCGAAACCGCGTCGTCGAGCCGTTTATCGTCACGCTGGAACCGAATGCCGGCAGCGGTGCGGCGTCCATCGTCCACACCGGCCACGAGTTTGTGTATTGCTTACAAGGTCGCATCATCTACACCGTTGAAGAGCGTCCCTATCTGCTTGAACCGGGCGACAGCTTGTTGTTTGAATCGCACCTGCCGCATCGCTGGCAAAATATAGACTTGGGATCGTCCCAGGCGCTCTTGGTGCTTTGCCCGTCAGACATGCGCGACCATCCAACCGAGCGCCACTTTGAGTAGGCATATGCCAAAACTGCATTCAGCGCCAACCGTTGAGTTTGAGTCCCACATGTGCCGCGCCCTGGCGGATCCGACGCGGATGGCAATTCTGTGCGCGCTGACCCAAGGGGAGCAGTGTGTCAATGAGCTGACCGACCTGCTTCGATTGCCGCAGCCGACTGTTTCACGACACTTGCGCGTCTTGCACGACGCGTTGCTCGTCAATGCCACTCGCCACGGACAAAGCGTGGTGTACACGTTGAGCGACCAGCGCATCTGCCAGGTGATCGAACTGTTACGCAGCGTATCCTGCGATGTGATCGTCAAGTCTGCGCGTGATTTCGGCGCTTTGCCACGTCGCAGGAAACGCAAAGACACTCTATCCTGAACACGACAAGGAGACGAAATGAAAATCGCTGCTATTACCGACGACGGGCGCACCATCAGCCAACACTTTGGGCGTGCGCCGTACTATCTCGTGGCGACCGTCGAGAACGGCGCCATCGTCAACCGCGAGATGCGCGACAAGCTCGGTCACGCGCATTTTGCCAACGAGCCGCACGAGGCCGAGCAGCCTGGACAGCCGCATGGCTTTGGCCCCGCTTCGCAAAGTCGCCACGTGCAGATGGCCGAGGCGATCGCCGACTGCGAGGCGCTCTTGTGCGGCGGGATGGGCGCTGGCGCGTATCAGAGCATGGTCGAGCGCAGCATCAAACCGGTCGTCACCGAGATCACCGTGATTGATGAGGCCGTGATGGCCTATGTCGAAGGGCGGATCGTGGATCGCACGGACTGGTTGCACTGATTTGGCGGTTATCATAGGCGAGGAACCGAGATGAGCAACGGCGTGACGATGATGCACATGGACATGCAAGCCTGCACCGGCTGCGGCTCGTGCATCGAGGTCTGTTCGGCTGGAGCCATCGGCCTGATGGCGGGCAAGGCTGTTATCAACTCCATGCTTTGTAACGCTTGTCAGGCATGTATTGACGTCTGCCCGGTTGGAGCCATCAGCATCGTCAAGCCGCCCGCCCAGGCTGTGCAAGCTTTGGCAACAGTTCAGCCTGCCCGCCCGTCGCAGCCTGCGACGGGCGGCCTTGCCTTGTGGACGGGTATCGCGCTGGCTCTGGTCGAACATCGCATCATCCCACGATTGGTTGATGCGTTTATCGCTGCGCTGGAGCGCCGAGCAACGCACTCCTCTTTGTCAGCGGTGACGTCTCTCTTGGAAATCGCTCAAGGCAAAGCGCGCTGGCGGCTGATGCGCCAGCATCGCCGACGTGGCAGTTGAGGTTTGAAGGACACAGGGGGGAATGGAATGGGCACGCCCTTATTGCAGATCGAGAGTCTGTGCCTGCGCCGCGAAGGGCGCGACATCCTGCGTGATGCGAGTTTGAGTGTGCGGGCAGGGCAAGTTCACACGCTGCTAGGTCTGAACGGCTCCGGCAAGTCTTCGCTGGCTTATGCCGTGATGGGCTGTGAGGGGTATGTCCCGGATGCCGGACGGATGCTTTTTGACGGCCACGACTTGGCGGATCTTTCCATCACGGCGCGGGCAAGGCTGGGGATCACGTTGGCCTGGCAGGAGCCGGCCCGCTTTGAAGGATTGCCAATTGGCAAGTACATCGCCGTTGGGCTGCGCGGACGAGAGTGTGAACGCGAGCAGGTCACTACTGCGCTGGAGGCCGTCGCGTTGCCGGTAAAGGTCTACGGCTATCGCGCGGCCGACCACACGCTGTCGGGCGGCGAGCGCAAGCGTGTGGAACTGGCTGCCGTGTACGCTATGCAGCCTCGCCTCGCCATTCTCGACGAGCCCGACTCGGGCATTGACGTGCTCTCGCTCAGAGAAATCGAGAAGCTGATTCGCCGCATGGCCGTCGAGGGAAGCGCGGTGCTGTTGATCACTCATCGAGAAGAAATGGCAGCGATGGCCGACGTGGCCTCGTTGATGTGTTTTGGCAAGATTCTGTTTACCGGCGAGCCGGTCCAGGCGGCGGCGTACTACACCGGCCGCTGCCGCCCGCACCTTGAATCGCTTGGCGCGCAGCCCTGGAATGCGTCCGCGCCTGAAGTGCAGGCAGCATTGGCGAGCAATGGGATACAGGCGAACCCAGCATGACGACTCTATCTGTTCGTGATCACATGCTGAATCAACGTCCTAGTTGGGCGGGAGACCTGGCTTCCATGCTGGAGGCTTACCGCGCGGCAGGCGGCGACCCGGACACTCTGCAATTGCCCGAGGTGGCCACCCTCGTTGTCAGCGCCAACGAGGTGCTGGCCGCCCACGACATTCCCGGCGTTCACTTTGAGGTCGGGCCGCTGGAGCACGGCGTCAAGGCCGTCCTCACAGTCGAGCGCGGCGCCAAGATTGAACATCCTGTACACCTGTGTTTTGGCGTGGTCCCGGCGGAGGGGCGGCAAGACATCCTCGCCTACTATGACGTTGGTGAGGGAGCGCAGGTCGAATTCCTGGCCCATTGCTCCTTTCCCAACGCCATCAAGGTACAGCATCTTATGCAGGCGTCCATCCGCGTGGGTGAAGGCGCGGCCATGACTTACACCGAAGTGCACTATCACGGAAGCACTGGCGGAACCGAGGCCAAGCCGCGCGCCGAGGTGAGCGTAGCCGATGGAGGGCGGTTTGTTACCACCTTCAGCCTTACCCGCGGCCGGGTGGGACAGTTGGATATGGATTACGTGGTGGACTTGGGCGCGGGCGCCCTGGCCGAGATAACAACCAAGGCTTATGGCACAGGCAATGACAAGATTACTGTGCACGAGATGGTGCGGCTGAACGGCGCAGGAGCACGCGGGCTGACCCGCTCCCGCATCGCCGTGCGTGACACAGCCATCAGCCAGGTGTACACCACGACCGAGGGCAACGCGCCGGGTGCACGCGGGCACATGGACTGTGTCGAGATCGTGCGAGGCCGGGCCGAAGCGCGCAACACGCCGCTGGTGATTGTGCGCGACGACCAGGCCCAGGTGACCCACGAGGCGGCCATCGGCACGGTCAATTGCAAGGAACTAGAATCGCTGATGGCGCGCGGTCTGGACGAAGACGAGGCAGTGGATCTAATCATTCGCGGCATGATCCGTTAAAGCTTTTTGTCGGCAACAGGCAAACCTTAGAGAGAGGAGGTGAATGACATGCCTAGAGGAGATGGAACTGGCCCGATGGGCTTAGGGCCGATGATGGGCCGAAGAGCGGGCTACTGCGCCGGCTATGATGAGCCAGGGTTCGCCAATCCAGCGCCCAGGCTTGGCATGCGGCGCGGCTTTGGCGGCGGCGGGCGCGGCTGGCGGAACATGTTTTACGCCACCGGCCTGCCGCGTTGGGCGCGTGCAGGCTTTGCGCCGCCGACGCCCCAGCAAGAAGCGGAGGCGCTCAAGGAACAGGCTGGGTGGCTGAAAGATCAACTCGACGCGATTAACAAGCGCATCGAAGAGATTGGGCAAAAGTGACTCGACCGAGGTGCGACGCGCTTGCGTGAAGCAGCGCGTCGCACCATCAAGAAATGAGGTGAAATCATGTTCGACCGATTGTTACGTGGTGGACGTGGCCCGGCCGGCGGTGGGCGTGGTCAAGGCAAAGGCGGTGGACGCGGGCGAGGTGGCGGCACCAAGCCCGGCTCCGGCCCTGGCGGCAACTGTGTCTGCCCCAAGTGCGGGCACAAGATGTCTCACCAAGTTGGCCAGCGATGTCTTGACATCGCCTGCCCCAAGTGCGGGACAAAGATGGTTCGTGAATAACACCAAGGAGAAAGCAAATGGGTACCAAAGGCAAACAGATTGTGGGGCTGGATGTAGCAGAACTCGTCGCCGATCTCAACCGCGCATACGCTGACGAATGGCTGGCCGCGTATGCTTACAACTACATGGGGCAGGTGGTCACCGGCCGGCCTGCCGCCAAGCAGTTGTCTGCTCTGCTCCTGGATACGTCAAAAGATGAATTGGAGCACCAGCAAGAACTGGCCGAACGCATCGTCTCGCTGGGCGGTAAGCCCCAGGCCGATATAAGCAAGCTGATTGGGGCCAGCAACGATGGCTACCCGACTCCGCCGGACGACGAGAAGGATTTTGAGGCCATCGTCAAAACTGTGCTCAAGGCCGAGCGCGGCGCCATCGAGGTCTACAACAAGCTGGCTCAAAAGACACACGGCCAAGATCCCATCACGTACAACCTGATCGTCCACATCCTCAGCGAAGAAGTTGAGCATGAGGATGAATTTGAAAACCTGTTGAGTTAGCGCCATGAAAATCATCATTACCACTGTCTCACCCACTATCGAGTCGGAAGTGGATTCGCGCTTTGGGCGTGGAGCATACTTGCTGGTCATAGACCCCGACACACTGGAATGGCAAGCGCATCCCAATCCCGGCGTCACAGCGTCCGGCGGAGCAGGCATCCAGGCGGCGCAATTCGTCACGGAGCACAAGGCCGACGCAGTCATCAGCGGCGACTTTGGTCCGCATGCCTTTGAGGCGCTCCACGCAGCCGGTGTGCCGATGTATCTGTTCGGTAACAGCCGCACGGCCCAAGACGTGATTGCGCGTTTCAAGGCCGGACAACTCGAACAGGTCGGCGCGGCGACCCGCGAGGATTGCCACCACGAGGGAAAGGCATGAGGATCGCCGTCGCCAGCGGCAAAGGCGGCACGGGCAAGACCACCGTCGCGACCAGCCTGGCACTCTGCTTGGCGGCGGATCGAACGCAGACCCTGCCTGCGCCCGATCCGCCGCTTTTCCTGGATTGCGACGTGGAAGCGCCCAATGCCCACCTGTTCCTTAAACCGACATTCGAGCGCCGTCAAGAGGTCGGCCTCCTGATTCCGCATGTGGGCGAAGCCAGGTGTACCCACTGCGGCAAATGCGCCGAGGTGTGCCAATACCACGCTATCGCCGTGTTAGGCAAAAAGGTGCTCGTCTTTCCACAGTTGTGTCACGGCTGCGGAAGTTGCACGCTGATATGCCCGGAACATGCCATCTCCGAAGTGTCGGACGTGATGGGCGTGCTCGAAAGTGGCACGGCGGACCGCGGCATCCATTTTGCGCGTGGTGTGATGAACGTGGGCGAGCCGATGGCAACGCCCATCATTCGCCAGCTCAAAAAGTGGGCCGCGCCCAAGCCTGACCAAATCGTCATTCTGGATGCGTCGCCTGGCACATCCTGTCCGGTCGTCGAATCGGTGCGCGGCGCGGATTTCCTGTTGCTGGTCACTGAGCCGACGCCGTTTGGATTGCATGACTTGAAACTGGCCGTGCAGGTTGGGCGCGAGTTGAGCGTCCCGATGGGCGTCGTGGTCAACCGCGACGGCATCGGCGACAGTGGCGTAGACGATTTTTGTGAGATGGAAGGATTGCCCATCTTGATGCGCATTCCGTTTGACCGCGCGATTGCCGAAGGCATTGCGCAGGGGCGGACACTGGTGGAGATTCGCCCAGAGTACTTGATGCTGTTTCAAAAGATGTTCTTGCAGATCACAGAGAGGGAGAGATAAGCATGCAGACCATTTTCGATCTCTCTGCCACAACCGACGTGGTTCCCAGCGTTCTGGCCGTCGGCGTGTTTGACGGTGTGCACCTGGGACACCAAGCACTGATCCGGCGCGTCGTCGCATCAGCGCATACGAGCGGCAGCCGCGCTACAGTTATCACATTCTTTCCGCATCCCGACATCGTGTTGGGACATGGGACGCCACATTCCTTGACCACCACGGAGGAGAAATTGGCGCTGTTCGAGCAACTGGGCATAGACCTGAGTGTCGTGATGGCGTTCACGCGGGAAATGGCCCAGGTGCGCGCGGCGGACTTGATTGAGAAATTTGTCGGCCAACTGCATATGATCGAACTGTGGGCAGGACAAGACTTTGCGTTGGGACATGAGCGTCAGGGCGATCTCGCCTTTTTGCGGCAAGCAGGCGCAAGGCTTGGGTTTGCAGTGAAGGAAGCCGCTGTCGTTACTTGGAATGGCGACGTGGTCAGCAGTACCCGCATCCGCGAAGCGTTGCGCGGCGGGGATGTCGCGACGGCTCGTCATTGCCTGGGGCGACCATTTCGGTTAACCGGCCGGGTTGCGCCATGCACACGGCATGGCCGTTCCATTGGCATGCCGGCCGTTCATCTGAGCGTGTTGGCCAAAAAGGCTGTGCCAGCCAGGGGAGTGTACACCTGCATCGCTCGCACAGGTCAATCACACCGCGTAGCCGTGACCAACATTGACGCACGCCCTGCGTCTGGCCAGGGGGCCGCCGTGATCGAGATACACTTGCCCAAGTGTGAAGATGACCTGGATGGCCAACGGCTTTCACTTGACTTTATTGCCCGCCTGAGCGCCGAGCCGCACATAGATGTGGCAGAATACCACGCAGGATTCGAGCGAGACACTAATCGGGCGCGCGATATCTTGAATACAACCGCCGACGCTCTAGCTGTGGGATGTGCAATGGACAAATGATGAGATGAAACAGTTAGTGATTCTGAGTGGCAAGGGTGGCACGGGCAAAACGAGCCTGGCGGCAGCGTTCGCGCACCTGGCGTGTGACGGGCCAATGCCTTTGCGCGCTGTACTCGCTGATGCCGACGTAGACGCGGCCAATCTCGAATTGGTTCTTCAGCCACACATGCTTGAACAGCACGAATTCATGGGCGGCTCGAAAGCCAGCCTGGACTCTGACAAGTGCGAAGGCTGCGGCGTCTGCGCGCAGGTCTGTCGCTTTGATGCAATTCAAGCTCGAGATGGTCAATACAGCGTAGACATGGTGGCCTGCGATGGCTGCGCCGCCTGCGTCTACCAATGTCCCACGCAAGCGATTCATATGGAGCCGCAGTTAGCCGGACACTGGTTCAGATCAGACAGCCGCTACGGCCCGTTGTTTCACGCGGCGTTGCGTCCCGCGCACGAAAACTCGGGCAAACTCGTGACGCTCGTCAAACAACAAGCACGCTTGCTCGGACTGGACGAAGGCTACCAGGCTGTGATCGTAGACGGCCCGCCCGGCATCGGCTGCCCGGTGATCTCGGCAGCGGCGGGGGCTGACCTGGCGCTCATCGTGGCCGAGCCGACGGCGGCCGGCATCCACGACATGGAGCGCGCGCTGCAGACGACGGCGCACTTTCGCGTGCCGTCGCTGGTGTGCATCAACAAGTTCGACGTGTATCCGGCCGGTGCTGCACGGATCGAAATGTATTGCCGGGGACAGGGGATCGAGACTGTCGGATGTATCCCCTTTGATGCCGTGGTGACGGAAGCAATGGTACATGGCGAGCCGGTGACGGCGTATCGGCCTGACGCGCTTGCCAGTCGGGCCATGCGTGATATTTGGCAGCGCGTGGCAAGACATTTGAATCATCAGGAAAGCAAAACATGAGCGAGCCATGGCCGTTCTCTAAATCTTACCAACTCCGCCTGGCGATCCTGAAACGGCTCATGTTCGTGATTGATCCAGAGACCGGCGTGGACGTGGTACGGATGCGGCTGATCGAAGACCTGACTGTGGAAGAGAGTGGACGTGTGTCATACAAGTTTCGCCCATCGTCGCCGCTGTGCCCGATCGCCGTGCCGCTCTCGCTCGAGATACAGCGCGCCGTGGCCGAGGTGCCCGGCGTGACGGAGCAGGACATGGAAATCGTCGGCTACATCCAGGCGGAGGAGTTGACGGCTCTCATCAAACAGGCGCTAGCCGACAAAAACCAGGAGCACACCGATGAACAATCCAAATGAGGAAATGGCCGCGCGGCGAGCTGGGGTCTTGGTGTCCCTCGGATACCATTGATCGGAAGCCATCATGCTCGCCGTGGGCGAGTACCTGTTGGGCCAGGTGGATGACCGGGTATTGCGCATGACGACGGCGCTGGCGGGCGGCGTAGGCTGCGCCCGGCAGGAAATGTGCGGCGCGATGAGCAGCGGCACGTTGCTCATCGGCGCGATGCATGGGCGCACCCGCTCCGACGAAGACGACAGCCAATGCCAGAAACTGGCTGCCGAATATCGAGAGCGCTTTGCCAGCGAACTGGGAGCAACGTTGTGTTGCACCCTGCGGGCAAACGGCTATGGATCGAGCGGGACACAGTCCTGCTCGGCGCTGGTCGAGCGAGCGGCCAGTATCTTGTTCAGTATCCTGAACGTGGAAAGCGACACAGAGTAGGAATAGAATTTCATCGCACTCAATCTGGCTCTCTATGATCCATCTCGCTTTGGCAAGAGCGGCGATTGGCAGCTGAGTGAGATGGAGATCCCGTGCCACTGAAAGGATGGACGATAAGCAATGATAACTGCGGAGAAGGTGTACCAAGGGCTGCGCCAGGTGATGCACCCTGAGATCAAGCGCAACCTGGTGGAGTTGGGAATGATCAAAGACGTCACCATACAAGATGGCTGCGTCACAGTCACCCTCGCCTTGCCCTTCAAAGAAATCCCTGTGAAGGATGGCCTGGTGCGTGACGTGCAAGAGGCCGTCAAGAAGCTTGATTCGAGCTATCAAGTCGAGGTCAAGCTGGTCGAGATGAGCCAACAGGAGCGCGCGGCGTTCATGACGGCGTCCGAGGGCGGCCCCAAGCCTGCGCAGGCGGGGAACCAGATCGCTCACGTGATTGCCGTGGCAAGTGGGAAGGGCGGCGTAGGCAAGTCGTCGGTGGCCGCGATGCTGGCTGTGGCGTTGAAGCGGCAGGGAAAGCGAGTGGGCGTGCTGGATGCCGATATCACCGGCCCCAGCATCCCCAAGATATTCGGCCTTCACGAGACGCCCGTCGTTCTCCCTACGGGTCTCATTCCCGTCATGACGAAAACCGGCATCGAGGTCATGTCCATCAACTTGTTGCTGCCTGATGAAGACGAGGCCGTCATCTGGCGTGGCCCGCTCGTCGGCAACATGATCAAGCAGTTCTGGACGGACGTGATGTGGGGCGACCTGGATTACCTGATTCTGGATTTGCCCCCTGGCACCTCGGATGCCTCGCTGACGGTCATGCAGTCCATTCCCCTCAGCGGAGTCGTCTTGGTTACCTCGCCCCAAGACCTGGCGGGGATGGTGGTGCGCAAGGCAGCCCGCATGGCGCAACAACTGGGAACGCCTATCCTGGGGCTGGTCGAGAATATGAGTCACGTCATTTGCCCCAAGTGCGGCGAGCGGATCGAGGTCTTTGGCCCCAGCCAGGCGACGCGCACCGCAATGCAATTGGGGATATCCCTTCTGGGGCGGTTGCCCCTGGATCCCGAGTTAGCGCGCCTCTGCGATGCAGGCCAGATCGAAACATATACCTCGCCGTTATTCGAGCCGATTGCACAGCACGTGATGGAGCACGCTCCGCAGCAAAAGACAACGCCCATTTTCGCGGGCATCTAGTCCATTTTCCTGCTGCAAGCCAAATGCCCGATCATCGCCCGCGATTTAGGTGTACCCGTTGGAAGCCTTGTTCTCAAGCAAGGCAGAGATGAGCCTGATCACACATGTCATGTGGAGGAATGCAAATGAAGATAGCAATCACGTCGAACGGCGCAAACCTTGACGCGCCGACAAGCCCTGTCTTTGGGCGCTGCCCCATGGTCGTTCTTGTAGAGACGGAGACTCTGCAGTTCGAGGCCATCGAGAACCCGGCGATAGCCGCCCCCAGCGGAGCCGGTATCCAGGCTGCCCAACTCGTCGTCGAGAGAGGCGCCCAGGCGGTGGTGACCGGCAACGTAGGTCCCAATGCGCTCGACGTCTTCCAGTCCGCCAGTGTGCCCATCTACCTCTTCAACGGTGGGACAGTGCGAGATGCGGTCGAGGCCTTCAAGGCTGGAAAACTGCTGCCCGTCGCAGTCCCCAACGCCCAGGCCGGGGCAGGTACAGGTGCGGGACAAGGGATGGGGATGGGGCGAGGCATCGGACGAGGAAGGGGGATGGGACGTGGCCTGGGGCGAGGAAGGGGGATGGGGCATGGCATGGGATGGGGCATGGGAATGGGCGGGCGTGCCGCCGCGCCAGGCGCGCCACCGCCTTTGTCCGTTCCGGCCAATTCCCGCGAGGAGGAGATCGCCGCTTTGAAGGAAACGACCAGCGAGCTGCAACAGCAGTTGGACGAAGCGAGGCGGCGGCTGGACGAACTGACGGCAGGTTGACGGCGAGCCTGAACCGTGGCTGTCGTCTACTCTGAGGAGCATCTACCGTGAAGAAAATCGGCATCATCATCTGCGATCGCTATCACACCTGCACCGGCGGCAAGTGCTTGAGAGCCTTGCGAAACCGCGAGGGCGCTTTTGCGCGCTACCAGGGCGAGCCAGTCGAACTGGTAGGCTACACCACGTGCGGCGGGTGCCCGGGCGGCAATGTGGAATATGCGCCCGCCGACATGAAAAAGAATGGCGCGGAGGTCATCCACTTGGCGACCGGCTTGGTCGTCGGCTACCCGCCCTGCCCACGGCTGGACGCCTTTTGTGACTTTATCCCGGCCAAATACCAAATGGAGGTGGTGATCGGCACCCATCCCATCCCACAGAACTATTACCTGACCCATCAGCAACTCGGAACCTGGCAATCCGCCAGGGGGCAGGAGCGTATTCGACATATCCTGACCGATGAAGAGACGCGCCGGGCGTACGATTGAGTGCCGTGTCATTTGAAAAAGAGACAATCAGCTAGGTCACATTCACGACAGATAGCCACGAACCAGCGACGGATAAAGGCCATGAAAAAGATAACTTGTGTTACTGATAACGCTGTACAACATAGCTCGCGTTTCTGGGGTGAACATGGCTTGAGTTTTCTCGTTGAAACGGACCATGGAAATGCCCTCTTCGATACCGGCCAGACGGAAGCTGTGTTCTCGCACAATTTGAATTTGCTTGGCAGCGCCCCGGGCGGCGTGACCGCGCTCGTCCTCAGCCATGCCCATGTGGATCACACGGGTGGGCTGGTCGCTGCTCTTGCGCTCAAGCCTGGTCTGCCACTCTATGCCAGTCCTGACCTCTTTCGCCCACGCTTTACACTCCGGGGCGATGAGTACAAGTCTATCGGGCTGCCTCTGACGCGAGACGAGCTGGCTCGATGGGCAGACCTGCGCCTCAGCGAGGCTCCAGTCGAGGTCGTTCCTGGCGTGTGGACGACCGGCGAGATCGCCGACCGACCGGAACCGGAAGGGCGCAGCGCCCGCCATGTTGTACCGGCCGACAATGGCCGGCAGCCCGATCCCTACCGTGATGACACATCATTGGTGGTGGAAACTCGAGGCCTAACTGTCGGCTGCGGTTGTTGTCATGCGGGTCTGCTGAACACATTGGCTCGTGTCCGCCAAGTGTTCCAGCGCCCAATTGTGGCTATCGTCGGCGGCACGCACCTGGTAGACGCCAGTGCAGCGTATTTGCAGCATGTGATCGAGGTGCTGCGGGATACGTATGGCTCACCCCGCCTCTACCTCAACCACTGCACGGGCGAGCGCGCCTACGTCGCCCTGGCGAATGCCTTTGGCGATCAGGCGAATCCATTCCCGGCCGGAACAACGCTGACTCTGAGTTGAGAGGAAAGCCATGCCACTTTACGAATATCGTTGTCAAGTTTGCGGTGCGACCCTTGAGGTGCTGGTGAGAGGCAGCCAGGCTGTTACCTGCCCGCATTGCGGCAGCGCAGCGTTGGATAAACTGATGTCTGCTCCGTTTGTTTTGAGCGGGCAAACTACTCGCTCGCCGGGGCATACCTGCTGTGGCCGCGAGGAGCGGTGCGACACACCTCCCTGTTCAACGGG
>CAYHAR010000086.1:0-15980 GCA_964354595.1 uncultured Anaerolineae bacterium
ACTGAATCGGGCATGCCGTGCCCACTTTTCTGAGCTTTGCGTGGTATAATCCTCATCTACGATGGGGATGGATAGGAGGATGCATGTTGAACAATCTATTCGGGCGACGAGAACAAGAAGAACACGTCAAACGCGAAGGACGCCTGCCACCGGGCCAGTCCTTGACGAACAAATTCCCGGTGCTGCACTATGGCCCGGTGCCGAGCTTTAATCCGGCCACGTGGGATTTCCGCGTGTATGGTTTAGTGGAAGAAGAGAAACGCTGGACGTGGGACGAGTTCAACCAACTGCCGCGCCGCAAAATCAAGATGGACATTCACTGCGTCACCCGCTGGAGCAAGTTCGATACCGAATGGGAAGGCGTCTCGGTCAAGGACATGGTGGACCAGGGCATCATTCGCCTCAAACCGGAAGCGCGTTTTGTGATGCAGCACTGTGAGCACGGCTTTACCGTGAACGCGCCTCTCCCGGTCATCCTGTCCGACGTGTTCCTGCTGGCGATGCATTACAACGGCCAGCCCTTGGAGCCTGACCACGGTTATCCTCTGCGCGGCGTGGCCGGAGCCATTCCAGGTCAGCGTGGTGACAATGACCGCTATCTCTGGAAAGGCGGCAAGTGGCTGCGTGCGCTCGAGTTCGTGGCCGAGGATCGCCCCGGCTTTTGGGAGCAGGCCGGCTATTCCATGAGCGCAAAGGTTTGGGAAGAAGAGCGTTACCAGTGGTGAGAGAGTGCGGCGTGATTGTCTCTCACGTATCACGCCGCACGCATCATTTTGAATCCGCTCATGTCTGAACCAACTCTCGACGTCCGTCTCCTCTCTGGCGCTGACCACATTCTCGATGCCGTCGCCGCCGGGACATTTGTTGACCGCGCAGGCTATCTCCTCCGGCTGCAAGCCGAGCGGCTGCTGCTCGTCACCGGCTTTGACGAGCTGGTCTGCCTGGACAGCCTCGACTTTGCGCCATTCGATTACCAGGTCAAAGCCGCGCAGACGACGCTGCGGCGTTTTCGCGGGCGCGGCCTGTTGTGCGACGAGGTCGGCCTGGGCAAGACCATCGAAGCGGGCCTGGTGCTCAAAGAATACCTGCTGCGCCAGATGGCCTCCCGCGTGCTGATCATCACGCCGCCTGCGCTCGTCGAGCAGTGGCGCGAAGAGATGGCGAACAAGTTCCGGCTGCGCGATTTCATCACCAGCTTTGACCCGGACTTTCGCGCGCAAGGCGCGCGGGCTTGGGAGACGTTTCCGCGCGTCATCGCATCGCTGGCGACGGCCCGCCGCGCCGAGCACCGCGAGGCCATCACGCAGCTCGTCTACGATCTGGTCATCGTGGACGAGGCGCATCACCTCAAGAACCGCGCCAGCGTCTCGTGGAAGTTTATCAACGCCCTCCAAAAGAAATACATTCTGCTGCTCACCGCCACGCCGGTCCAAAACAGCCTGGACGAGCTGTACAACCTCATCACCATCCTCAAGCCCGGCCAGCTCAAAACGCCGCGCGAGTTTCAGCGGCAATTCGTCGTCCACGGCGACCCGCGCCTGCCCAAGAATCGCGGCAAGCTGCGCGAGCTGCTGGCCGACGTGATGGTGCGCCACGCGCGCGGCCAGGTCGGCCTGCAATTGCCGCCGCGCCGCGCGCACGTCGTCCGCCTGCCGCTCGGCCCCGACGAGCGCGCGCTCTACGACGACATCTCGGCTTTTATCCGCGCGCAAATCAAGCCATCGGGCGAATCGCCCGACGCGGAACGCGACGACGTGGACGAAGCGCCTGCGCTCTCCACCGCTCACCGCTTTACGCTTCAGACATTGCAGCGCGAGATCGGCAGCTCGCCGCAGGCGGCTCGACCGACGCTCCTCAAGCTGTCCGAGCACGAGGCGATGGAGCCGCATCGCGCCGCACTACTGACATTGGCCGACCGCGCTGCGAGCATCAACGCGTGGGCCAAAGCCGCCGCGCTCGAAAAACTCTTGCTGCCTTTTGCCAAGCCCGCGCCGGGGAGCGATCCGGGCAAGGTGATCGTCTTTACACACTTTCGTGTCACGCTGGAAATGCTGGCCGACCGGCTGCGCGGGATGGGGCTGGATTTTGTGTTGTATCACGGCAGCATGTCGTCGGTCGAAAAAGACCAGGCCATCCATCGTTTTGAAAAGAGCGCGCGCGTGCTGCTTTCCACCGAGGCCGCCGGCGAAGGGCGCAACCTGCAATTCTGCCAGACGATGGTCAACTTTGATTTGCCGTGGAACCCGATGCGCATCGAGCAGCGCGTGGGCCGCATCCATCGCGTCGGCCAGACGAAACAAGTCGAGATTTTCAATCTCTCGGCGGAAGGCACGGTCGAGGATTATATTCTGGACATTCTCGACCGCAAGCTGAACATGTTCGAGCTGGTCATTGGCGAGATGGACATGATCTTGGGCCAACTGGCCGACGAGCGCGATTTCGAAGACCTGGTGATGGACGTCTGGGCGCGCGCGCAAACGTCTGACGAGGCCGCCGAAGGATTTGCCCAACTGGGCGATGCGCTGGTCGAAGCGCGCGAGGCCTATCAGCGCACGCGCGAGCACGATGAAGCGCTGTTCGGCCAGGACTTCGCAGCAGAATGATTTGAACCGCAAAGACACAAAGGGCGCAAAGAAAATCCAAAAGGTTTTGTTCTTTGCGTCTTTGCGGTGAAAAGACATGGCTGAGCTTGCCGATTTCGTCTTGAATTATTGCCGCCGCGCCGGGGCGCTGGTCGAGCCGAGTCCCGACGGCATCTATGACGTGCTGCTGCCGGACGCGCTGGCGGCGCGATGGCGCGTGCCGGTCTTACAGCGGTTCGCCTTCGAGGAAATTGAGCAGGCCGCTCCCGACGTGACGCCGTTGGGTTATGGTCACCCGCTCGTCGAGCAGATGGCAGAGGCGGCGCGCAGCGAGCCGCTGTGCGCCCGGCTCTACGTTAATCAGGTGCGGCTGGACAAGCACGGCCTGGTTGATCTGGCCCGCGCGGCGATGGCGTTCCCCAACGCGCGCCTCGTCGAAGCGCCGCGCCAGACCGAAGGGCGCGTGATGAGCCATTACGTGCGCTTTAACTTTAAAGCGGCGCTCATCAGCGACGAAAAACACGAACAACTCGCCTCGGTGATGATGGATGCCCAGGCCGGACACGCGGTCGAGGATCTGGCACACATTGAAGAACTGGTCCCGCTAGAGGCCGAGCCGGCGTTCAAGAACCTTTTGCCCGCGCCGATGCGTTGGCGACAGGAATCTGATCCACTTTTGCGCGCCGCGTTGCAAGAGTTGCTCGAGCGCGCCAAGAGCGCGGCGCTCGACGAGTTGGCCCCGGCTATCGAGAGCCTCCAACGCCACGCGGCGCGTTACCTGGAGCTGGATCGCGCCCGGCTGGAGGAATACTATTCCCAGATCGAGCGCGATCTAGCACGCCGGGCCGAGCGCGCCGCCGACGAGGACAAGCGCGCGTCGGTGGAAAACAAAATCGCCGCTGCGCGAGCGGAACGCCAGGCCAAGCTGGCCGACGTGGAAGCCAAATATCAATTGCGCGCCGAGTTGACGCTGCTCAACTTGCTGGTGATCGAGCAGCCCAAGATCGTGCGCGTGGTGCAGATCGAAAACCGCACGGCCAGCGTCACGCGCACGGTGATCTGGGATCCGCTGCTGCATCGCGTCGAGCCGCTGGTATGCGATGCGTGCGGCCGGCCCTCGTCGCGCTTGTTTTTGTGCAGCGGGGGACATCTGGCGCACGAAGAGTGTTTGCTGCCGCAGTGCGTGGATTGCAAGCGCGCTTTCTGCAAGCTGTGTGAAAGCCAGTTGAGCGCGTGCGTCGTGTGCGACCGGCCTGTCTGCGCGCACAGCCTCAATCGCTGTGGCGAGTGTGGCCGGGGCACCTGCCGCGAGCACGTCGGCTTGTGTCACGCCGACCAGGGGCAGCCCGCCAAGATCGTCGCGCCCGAGCCGGTCACTCCACCGGAGCCGACGCCGCCACCGCCACCTCCAGTCGAAAAAGAACCGGACAAGCCCCGCCTGTCATCGCTCAAGCGCAAAAAGATGGAGCAGGAGCGCAAGGCGGCTGAACAGGCGCGCCGAAAGGCTTACAAAGAGCCGGAAATCGTCGTTGGCCACAAGATCGAAATCCGCGTGGACGCCGGCGCGCCGGTCGTGATGGCAGCGGTGTTGACGCCCGGCCACAAAGTGATCGCCCTCCGCACGTGGGAATTGGTCGAAGATGGTATCCTCGTCTCGTGCCAGTGCGAAAAGTTTTACTGCCCGGCGAACGACAAGATTTTTGCGCCAGAGGACGCTGCCCGCATCGAAGCGCAGATAGAGCAACAAATTGAACGTTTGCGTTTCGAATATCACGTGCCGCCCAGCCGCGTCGCCTTCTTTGCCCTCATCCGCGACACGCTGCGCCCGATGCCTCGACTGACGCTGCGCGGCGCGTGGAAAGATGACGCTGCGCTGGCCAAGGCGCGGCAAGCTTTCCGAGATAACTATGAGCCGCCTCGCCGCAAATAGTAATCAGTGATCAGTTCGCCGACTATCGATCACCGATTACTGACCACTGCCTCACCTTTCCGCACGCCCAACATGCACACTAGCGCCGCAAGCATGAACACGGGCGCGGCCAGCATCACCACGTTGTAATTGTTGCCCGTCCATTGCACCAGCCAGCCGTTGCTGATCGGCCCGACGATAGCCGACAGCGTCGAAAAGAAATAGTACAGGCCGGTATAGGTGCCAATGCGATCTTGCGGCGCGACATCCACGACCATCGGCAGGCTGTTGATGTTGATGAGCGCCCACGCCACGCCGCCTGCCATCAGCAGCGCGCTGATGACGCGGACAGAGCCGAGCACCGGCAGTTTGGTCAGCGCGATGGTCAATACAGCAGGAGGCAAGAAGAAAATCACCAGCAGCACCGCGCCCAGCAAGAGGATGCCCGCGCTGATGGTCACCCGCCGCCCGATGCGCGCCGCGATCAGCCCGGACGGAATCGCCGTCAAAACAAAAAACAGCGACAGGTCGCCCAGTTGCCGCGCGGATTCCGCCTCGCTCAGCCCCAGGTGATTCGTTCCGTAGAGCGTAAAGAACGCTTCGATGGCGGTATAGCCGAGGAACCAGAAAAAGATCGCCAGCAGCAAGCGCAACGCGCTCTTGTCGCGGTCGGCGGCAATGATCTGCAAGTTGCGGATGACGCCCGCTTCTTTTTCCGGCACCGGTTCGTGCTCTTTCGGCTCGCGGATGAAAATCAGCACGAGCGCCGAGGCGACGACCACCAACGCCGCGCCGACCCAGAACGGCAGGCTCGGGCTTTTCTCATAGAGCGACGAGCCGACCAGGAACGCAATGATCGCCCCGACGCCGCCCATAAAGTTAATGACGCCGTTGGCCTGGCTGCGGTATTGGCTCGGCGTGATGTCGGGCATGAGCGCAATGACGGGCGTGCGATAGACCGCCATCGCTAACAGCATGGTGACGATCGAGGCGATGAACAACGGCAATGCCTGGGCCATCGGCACGAACGCAAACGCGACTGCCGCAATCGGCGCGCCGACGAGGATGAACGGCATCCGCCGCCCGATGGGCGTGCGGATTCGATCCGAAAGCGCGCCGATGGGCGGCTGGATGAACAACGCAGCAATGTTGTCCAGCGTCATGATAAAGCCAATGAGGCCCGGCTCGAGGCCGAAACGCTGAGAAAGAAAAATCGGCACAAAGGCGTTATAGACCGCCCACAACACGCTGACGCCGAAAAAGCCAAAGCCGAGAAGAAACGTCTTGGGGTAGTTGAGTTTCACGAGCGGACTCCTGATGAGATGTGCGACACACCCAATTATACCCGTGCGTTGCGCGCTTGACAATTTCGCGGAAGCCGATATAATGCCGCCATTCTACAAGGAGTTGAAGGCGCATGAGTCAAGAGTGTTTTGCCACGATTCAAGAACTCGCCAGCGTCGCTGGCGGTTCGTCTTGTCGCAGTGCGCCTGGGGCCTGGTAGGCTCACACATCGGGTGATGCCAAGCCGTGGGTGCACTGAGCGCCCACGGCTTTTTAGTTGCTCTCGCAAATGCGACGCCGTGGGCCGGACGCTTCCCACGGCTTTTTTGTTTTCTGCAAGAGGTCGCAGACTCGAAAGGAGCACGACCATGTTGAGAGCAGCATGGAACACCCTTACCCATTGGATCATTCGGTTCAGCGCCAGACTGCGCCGCGCCTTTTCGCGCCGGTCGGAACCCGAGTCCCAAAACCTGCGAGGTCAGGTGATATGATCTGCGCCGTCATCTTGGATTGGGGCGGCGTGCTCATGCGCACCGTGGATCCAAGTCCCCGACTCGCGTGGGATGCGCGGCTCGGCCTGCCGCCGGGCAGCGTCAACCGGCTCGTGTTCGAAAGCGCCACGTGGCAACACGCGCTCGTCGGCCAGATGAGCGACGACGAGTTCTGGGCCGATTGCGGCGCGCGCATGAATCTTGCGCCTGAGGCGCTGGCCGAATTTCAGCGCGACTTTTGGGCGGGTGACCGGCTCGACGGCGAGTTGGTCGCGCTCGTCCGCAGCTTGCGCCCGCGCTACAGAACGGCCTTGCTCTCCAACTTTGCGGCCTCGCTGCGCGCGCTCCTGACGCAACACGGCTTGACCGATGCGTTCGATGCTATTATCATCTCTGCCGAAGAAGGCATCGTCAAGCCGGACGCGCGCATCTACCGCCTGGCCGCCGACCGTTTGACTGTGTCGCCCGGCGAGTGCTTGTTCGTGGACGATTTTGAAGAGAACGTCGCTGGCGCGCGAGCGGCGGGAATGCAGGCGCTTCACTTTGCGCCGGTGGATACGGCGATGGAAAAGCTCCGACGAGTCGTTCGACGCCTGCCCCCGCGCCGTCCAGGGGGTTGGTCTTTAGACCGGGAAACGGTGTGAACACGAGCGGGTTGATTCAACGCGCGCAATCCTATGCCACAGCCTTTCAGCGCAACGCGCGGCTGTACCTGCTCAACTCGATCCTGGTCGGACTGAGCTATAGCGTCTTTTCCTTGTTCTTTAACCTGTACATCCTGGCGCGCGGCTATCCCAAGGATTTCCTCGGCTTGCTTTCTGCGCTGCCCAGCGCGGTGGCGCTCGTGGCCGCCGTGCCGATGGGGCTGCTTTCAGATCGCGTCGGTCGCCGCCAGACCATGTTATGGGGGACGCTCGGCGCGGCGGTGGCCGTGGCCGTCATCGCGTTGAGGGCCGACCCGGCCGCGCTCGTCATCGCGGTCATCTTGCAGGGCATGGGCAACGAGATGTACAATGTCAGTTCTGCGCCGTTTATGATGGAGAATTCGGGCGAGCGCGAGCGCACGACGTTGTTCAGCGCGAGCTTTGGACTCAACACGCTGGCGGGATTCGCGGGCAGCCTGGTGGGCGGACAACTACCGCGCTTGATGAGTGGCGCGTTTGCCTTGACGCCGGACACCGCCCCGGTCTATGGCGCTGCGCTGCTGTTCAGCCCGGCGCTGTACGGAGTGGCGCTGCTGCCGCTGCTGGGGATGCGCGAGCCGCCACGTCCGACATGGCGGCCAAGATGAGTTTGGCCCAATCGTCGGTTGATGGCGCTAAAGCTAGATGACGGGTGGGCGCGACTGCAGGCCGCGCCGGTCATTGCGTGGCGTGGAGTGTGCCACCGGCAATTGATCGTCAAGCTGCTGACGCCCAACGTCATCATCAGCCTCGGCGCGGCGTTGCTGATTCCGTACATGAACGTCTTTTTCCGCGAGCGGCATCACGTGCCCGATGAGACGCTCGGCGTCATCTTTGCAGTGTCCAGCGTCGTGACCGGCGTGGCAACGCTGGCCGCGCCACTCCTGACACGGCGGATGAGCAAAGTTCGCGCTGTGGCGTTGGTGCAAGGCGCATCGTTGCCTTTTCTGCTGATGATCGGCTTTGCTCCCTCTCTGTCATGGGCCGCCGTCGCGTTCTGGATGCGCGGCGCGTTGATGAACATGGGCGGGCCGCTCTACAATGCTTTTACCATGGAACGAGTCGCCGAGAGCGAGCGCGCCACAGTCAATGCATTCAGCGGCGTGACGTGGAACGTTGGCTGGGCTGTCTGCCCGTATCTTTCCGGCGTGATTCAGGAGCGATGGGGGTTCGGCCCGCTGTTCGTGGCGACCGCGGCGCTTTATGGCGTCGGCTCAGTGCTGACGTATTGGTTCTTTGGACGAACGACTGCTTTGCGCGACGAATGATTCACAAAAGGAAGGAGCATCCATGAACACCATCACTCGCGATTGGAACTGGTGGGCCTATCTGTTCCGCGTCATACATCGCAAAACCATTCCGCGCATCGAGCGATATGATGATGAGCTGGTCGCTTTCATCGTCGAGACGCTCGATTTGCGGCCCGGCGACCGCGTGCTCGACCTGGGGTGCGGCAGCGGCGCCCATGCGCTGCGGTTGGCGCAGCGCGGCATCCAGGTCGTGGGGTTAGATATTGCGCCGCGCTTGGTCGAATACGCGACGAACCTGGCGCGCGAGGAGAATGTGCCCGGCGCGACGTTCGTCGTAGGTGACATGCGTGACCCGCAGGCCGCGCTCGGCGAGCAGCCATTCAACGCCGTCATCATCCTCGGCACCACCTTGGGCTTTTTTGACGAGGCGGGCAACCGCGCGGCCTTGGACGGCGCGGCGCGGGCGCTTGCCCCCGGCGGGCAGCTTTTCCTTGAACTCTCAGATCCGGCCACGCTCATGCTCCCGCGCGAAAAGTGGTGGCTGGAGCTGGACGGCGGCTATGTACTGATGGAAGCCTGGTACGACCCGGCGACGTGCATTCGCTGCGGCACGTTCCGCTACATTGACCGTGACGGCAACGTGAACGTCTGCGGCGAGTCGGAGCGTGTTCGCGTCTATTCGCTGCCCGAGCTGACCGCGCTCTTGCGCGATGCGGGATTCTCGCTGCGTGCTGCCTACGGAAGCGCGTCGCTGCCGCCCAGGCCCTATGGCGAGCGCCATCACGACCGGATGATCGTCGTCGGGCGCAAATCACACCCCGAGTTTGACGAGGCGCATCAACCGTGACCGACATCCGAAACTGGCAACCGGGCGATCTACCGGCGTTGGCCGAAATTCGCCTGGCGGCTCATCCGTTCGACCTAGACAATCTCCTTGCTCTCACGCCCGATGCCATTCGTCACGAGATAGAGCGGCCCGGGCTGGACCCGGCGCGCGATGTCTTGGTCGCCGGGTCGGGCGACGGGCGCGTGGTGGGGTTTGTCCATGTTCAGATGGAGCACGGCAAGAACGACATCTTGGGCTTTTGCCTGACCGTCCATCCTGACGCGCGCAGCGGCGACGCCGGCCCGCGTTTGCTGCGGGCAGCGTGGGAGCGCGCGTTGGCGCGCCGCGTCGAGTGCAACACGCCAGGAGCGTGGTTCCAGACCCAAGTCAACGCCGCTGCAACGTGGATGAACGCGCTGCTCGATCAGGGTGGACTGTGCATCGCTCGCTATGAGCTGCGGATGCGTTGCGCGCTGAGCGAGATTGACCTCCCGCCCCTCGCCGCGCCAGACGGCATCACGCTGCGGACGTATCGCCATCCGCAAGATGATGCTGCCGTGAACGCCGCGCTCAACGAAGCGTTTGGCGATAGCTGGAGCGGCATTGAACTTGCTGCCGACGAGTTTGCTCATTTTTTCGATTCCGGCCAAGTACAGCCGGAGGTTTCGGTCGTTGCGTGGGCGGGTGACGAGGTCGCAGGCGCGTGCCTCAACGATTTCAGCCCGGCGTGCTTGGAGCGGGCCGGATTGCGCGAAGGCTGGGTGTCTTCGCTGGGCGTGCGCCGGGCGCGGCGCAAGCGCGGCCTCGCCGCGGCGATTCTCACCTGGTCGCTGCATCAAGCTCTTGCGCGCCGGCTAAAAGCTGTGGCGCTCGACGTGGACGCCGAAAATCCCACCGGAGCTAAGCGGCTGTATGAGCGCGTCGGCTTTCGCGAGGTGGAACGGTTTCACGTGTACCGCAAACCCATACCTGTTTTGACTCAATAGCTGACGAAGGACGAACGACGAAGGACGAATAACATCCGTCTTTCGTCTTGTGGAGCAACCTTATGTTAGAGACGCAACTCCGCGTCGCCATCGCGCCGACGGTGACGTTCCGAAATTACCAGCCGGGCGACGATCCCGCCATCGTGGACTTGCAGAACCTCGCCAGCGCATTCGACCGCACGGATCGCAGCACGTCGCTCGTCCAGTTGAGCGAACAGTTCGGAGTGCCCGATTTCAATCCAGCGCGCGACGTGACGCTCGTCGAATCCGAAGGACAGCTTGTCGCGTTCCAGTGGCTGGACTATCGCGACTGCGCCGACGGGCACATCTTTTTCACCTATGGTTTTGTGCATCCCGACTGGCGGCGGCGCGGACTCGGCGCGCAGATGACGAGCCGGGCTTATGCCGAAGCGATTGAGCGGCGCAAGACCAAAGAGGGCTTGGCCTTTTTCGGGTCGAACACGTTTGCGCACGAGCCGGGCCGCGTGGCGCTGTTGGAGCGATTGGGGATGAAGCCTGTGCGCGTGTTTTGCAAGTTCAGTCGCGCCACGCTGGGCGACATCCCAGAAGCGCCCACGCTAGATGGCATCGCCATTCGCAACTATCGCCCCGGCGCGGATCAGGCCGCAACGCTCGATGCGCTCAACGAAGCGTTCCAGGATCATTGGAGCCATAGCCCGGCCCCGCCGGAACATTGGGCGTACTGGACGGGCCGCCCGGAGCGGCGCTTTGACTTGTGGTTCCTGGCGTGCGCGCTGCGTGGCGACGAGGTCGCGGGTGTGTGCTTGTGTGAGCTTCAAGAAGCCTACAATCAACAGCGGGGAACCCAAAGCGGCTGTGTGGACGACGTGGCCGTGCGCCGACCGTGGCGCAGGCGCGGCGTAGGCGCGGCGCTCATCCTGTCCGGGCTGCGCGCGCTAAAGAACGCTGGCATGACCGCCGCGCACCTCTACGCCGACGCGGATAATCTCACAGGCGCGGTGAAACTCTACCAGCGACTCGGCTTTGTCGAAGAATGGCGCAGCATCGCGTACCGCTGCCCGATTTAGAAAACCTCGTCGTTGCCGCAAGCCGCGTTCTAGCGTACAATACGGGAAGGACGAAGGACTAGTTCACACGCCGCCTTTGGTCTTTTTGCTGGAGAGCGACCATGTCTGTTCAAGAGCTTGCCCAGGGTGTCCTGGCCGGTTCTATCTCGCTGGTCTTTGGGCATCCGGACGCGAGCACGCTGCCGGTAAATGATTTGCGCGCGGCTGCCGAGGCGGCGCTGCGCGGCCCGCAGGCGCGGCTGGCGTTGGCTTACGGGCCAGAGCAGGGCACGCCAGCGCTAATCGAGTATCTGGTGGAGAAGCTGAATCGCGAAGAGGGGTTGGACCTGCCGCGTGATAACTTGATGATTGTCGCGGGTTCGACCTCGGCGGTGGACATGCTCGCCCGCCTGTATGCCGGGCGCGGTGGCGTCGTGCTGGTCGAAGCGCCCACGTACCACGATGCGTTGCACATCTTTCGTGACCACGGCTGCGATTTGCGCCCGGTGCCGATTGACGACGATGGCCTCATCGTCGAGGCGCTGGCCGCGCAACTGGACGCGCTCCGAAAAGAGGGCAAGCCGCCCCGGCTGCTGTATGCTATTCCCAACTTTCAGAACCCGGCTGGGGTGACGATAACAAATGCGCGGCGCAAGGTCATCTTGAAGCTGGCCCGCGAGCACGGCTTTTTGATTGCCGAGGATGACGTTTACCGCGATTTAGTCTTTGAGGGGGACGTGCCGCCGAGCTTTTATGCGCTGGCAAAAGGGCAAGGTGTGCTGCGAATCGGCAGCTTTTCCAAGATTCTTGCCCCCGGCTTGCGCGTAGGCTGGCTGATTGCAGAGCCGGAACACATTCAACGCGGCGCGGATTGCGGCGTCATGCAAATGGGCGGCGGAGCCAATCCTTTTGCGGCGCATGTCGTGGCCGAATACTGCCGGGCCGGTCGCCTGGAGCCGCACATTGCCGAGCTGCGCCAAGTGTATCGCCACCGATGCGAGGTCACGCTGAAAGTATTAGAGCGTCACATGCCGCCCGGTGTCACCTGGACACGACCGCGCGGCGGGTTCTTTGTGTGGTTGACCTTGCCGGAGGGCATGAACGTCGGGCCAGTGCGTGAGGCTGCTCGCAAGCATGGTGTTCTCTTTGTGCCGGGCACTGGTTTTTTCGCCAATGGCGGCGGCGAGCGAAACTTGAGGCTGGCCTTTAGCTTTGTGCCGCCGGACGAGATCGAGCGAGGCGTGGCGATTCTGGCCCAGGCGATCAAAGAGATGGCCGCAGATGACTGACCGCCGTCTGCCGTTCGTGGTCCGCGGTCATCAAGAGGATTATCGTGATGGAGAGTGAAGAGAAGGTTGTTGCGGTAAATGAGATTCGAGACGCGCCACCCAAGCCGCTGCGCCGGCCCGAGTGGCTCACCGTCCGCGCGCCGACCGGCGAGGCGTATCAGCGGCTCAAGAAATTGATGCGCAGCAAAGAGCTGCACACCGTTTGCGAAGAAGCGCACTGCCCGAACATGGGCGATTGCTGGGGACGCGGCACGGCCACGTTCCTCATCATGGGCGACGTGTGCACGCGCTCGTGCCGGTTTTGCAATGTCGCCACAGGCCGACCCGCGCCGCTCGATTGGGATGAACCGGAGCGCGTGGCGCTGGCGGTGCAGGCGATGAACCTGCGCCACGCCGTCATCACGTCGGTGAACCGCGACGAGCGCAAGGATGGCGGCGCGCCGATCTTTGCTATGGTCATTCGCCGCATCCGCCAACTTCAGCCGGGCTGCACCGTCGAGGTGTTGACGCCCGATTTCAAGGGCAACCTCGACGCGCTCAAGCTGGTGATGGACGAGCAGCCGGACATTTACGACCACAACGTCGAAACGGTGGCGCGGCTGTTCAAGCAAATCCAGCCGCAGGATCGCTACGAGTGGGCGATGACGACGCTGAGCAACGCCAAAAAGCTCGACCCCAAGCAGATAACAAAGTCCGGCATCATGGTGGGGCTGGGCGAGACGTTCGGCGAAGTGGTGGAGACGATGCGTGATTTGCGCTCGGTGGGCGTGGATATTCTCACGGTGGGGCAGTACCTTCAGCCAACCAAGGAGCACGCGCCGATTGCGCGTTACTACCCTCCGGAGGAATTTGCCGAGTTCAAGCGGACGGGATTAGAGATGGGCTTTCGATGGGTCGAGTCTGCGCCGCTGGTGCGCAGCAGTTACAACGCAGAACGTCAGGCGCGCGAACTTGTAGTTTCCCCGAGTTCCTCCTAGTTCCAGATTGCTCAAAGGGACTCGGAGGAACTCGGCGGTCAGCAGTCAGCTTTTCTTGGAGCGTTTGAGCTTGCTCACGATGCTCGACGGCCACTCTGTGATCGGCTTGCGTTTAGCTTTCCCCTTGACCATTTTTTGGACGGCGGCCTGAATCTCCATCGGGTCAAAGCCTTGCGTTTCCGCGGCGAGCTTGTTCAGCGCGGCGCGCTCTTCGTCCGTTAGCCCGCAGCCCATGTCTTTGTCTAGCTCGGCAATCGCCAGCAGCAGCGCACGCTGGCCCTCGTCCAGCTCTCGAACGTTGTCGAGCAGCCAGCGCGCCTTGCCGGTGGAAAATAGCGTGTTGTCTTGTTTCTTTTTGGTCACTTGATCCACCCCAAGCCCAACTCGTCCAGTTTCGCTTGAGTGGGCATCCCGGTGCTCACATCCCAACCGGCCAACTTGTAATAAGTGTCCAGCGCCTGCTTGAACTCGTCGCGTGGGATAAAGACGCCATCGGACTTGCCGCCCTTGAGCGGCTGGTCGAACAACTTTTTCGGTAGCGTGTCTTTATCGCGCCCGACTCCTTCGCGAGCGTTGAACGCGCGCAGCATGTTCAATCGCCGCTCGCCGATCTTTTGAATCTCGTCGAGCGTCACGTCCCAGCCGGTGACGGCCCGCGCCAGTTTCACTTCTTCATCCGGGCCGTAGAGCGTCCACGCCGGCCCCCACACGAACTGGCACAAAGTGCAAGTGTCCAGGAAGCTATAGTTGATCTCCGTGGTCAGCGCGAATCTGACTTTTTCTTCGTTCATCACCTGCCCGCCCTGCGGATGGATCAGGCCGAACCGGGCCAGGCGCGAGAGATACAGATTGGTCTCGCCTTCCGGCGCCGGCTCGTACATCGGGTCGTGCTCGCTGGACTGGTGATCCGCGCCGAACGGATTGACGGCATAGATCAACTCCAGGCTGCGCTTGACCTGCGGCATGTGCGCGGGGAACTCGTTCCCTTTGACGGCTACCACAAAATCCTCTGCCCCTTTGCCGATCTTGATTGCCGCGCGCGCCGAGCCTTCCGCCAGCACATCGCCGAATCCCTGGCGGGTGACGATCTTTTCCAGCATCGCCATTATCGCTTCGGCATTGCCAAACCGCAACTCGATGCCACCCGTATCGGCTTTGGTGATGAGGCCCTTCTCAAAGCATTCCATCGCAAAGGCCATCGTCGCGCCGCACGAGATGGTATCCAAACCATATTGATTGCAAATCTGGTTCGCCAGCGAGATGGGCCGCAGATCGCCGATGCCGCAGTACGAGCCGAACGTCGAAATCGTTTCGTACTCTGGCCCGCCATAAAACGGCTCGACCTTGCGATTGAGGAACTCGGTCTCGACCACGCGCTTGCAGCGGACGGCGCAGGCGTAGCACGTGTCGTTCTCTTTCAGAATCGTGTCGGCCATCTTTTCGCCAGTGATCTCGTCCGACTGTTCAAAGCTGCCGCTGGCATAGTTGCGCGTCGGCAAGCCGCCGCTCGAATTCTGGAACGCCACGGCGCTGGCCGTGCCGTAATCTTGCAAGCCTTTCACGTCGGCGTTATTCGGGATTTCCTTCGCGCCCCACTTGGCGAGTTCCGACAACGCTTCTTTATCGGCGAGGCTCACTTTGCCGTGCCCGCGCACCGCGATCGCTTTGAGGTTTTTGCTGCCCATCACCGCGCCCATGCCGGTGCGTCCGTGCGCGCGGTTGGACATGTTCATGATCGCTGCAAACTTGACGAGCTTTTCACCGCCGGGGCCGATCTGCGCCACCTGGATTTTGTTGTCGCCCAGCTCTTGCTTGATTGCGCGCTCGGCTTCGCCGGTGATCTTGCCCCACAGCCGCGAAGCGTCGCGCAACTCGGCCTGGCCGTCGTGAATCCACAGGTACACCGGCTTGGGCGACTTGCCGGTGATGACGATGCCGTCGAACCCGGCGAATTTCAGCTCGGCCGGCCAAAAGCCGCCCGCCTGGCTATCGCCCACCAGCCCGGTCAGCGGCGATTTGGCGGTGGCGGTGGCGCGCGATTGGCCCGAAATCGCAACGCCGGTTGTAGGCGAGAGCATCAAGCAGAGCGTGTTCTCCGGGCCGAGCGGGTCAACTTTGGCGGGCGTGTTCTTGAGCAGGTAATACATCCCCATCGCGCTGCCGCCCCAATACGTGCGGTAGAACGATTCGGCGGGATGCTCCACCTCGACCTTGCCGGTGGTCAGGTTGACGTGCAGAATGTTGCCAGTGAATCCGTATGACATGGCTTTGACTCCTCTCTGAGCTTGGATTATCTTTTTGAGGGACGCAGATGAACGCGGATTCACGCAGATAAAAACTCTGCGTTCATCTGTGCAGACCAGCGTCCAGTTTCCAGCAGGGTTGCGATGCGTGAATTGTATCCGAAAACGTGCCGATAGGTCAAGTGGCGTTTTGCGCTCACGGCCCGACGTGAACACTGCCAAGCATGACCGCATCATCTTGACGGCGCGTGCTGGCCGAGCGCACCGGCAGACGCTGTAGTGAAGGAAAGCTGTATGCGCCCACCCACAGCGTATACCCGCCGCCGGGCGCATCCTTGGGCACCGCCAGCGTGTACCTTTCGCGGATGACCTCATTTGGCTGCCAAAAGATGGTGCGATAAAATCCGCGACCCAATTCGTGGTCGTCTTGCG
>CAYHAR010000087.1:0-15805 GCA_964354595.1 uncultured Anaerolineae bacterium
CGCGCCGTACTCGCTGAACCTGGTCTCTGAGCCGGTCGTCTCGAACACGCCGCGCCAACTGCGCCGTCGCGCGGTTGATTTCAACGATGCCCTCCTGCAGTCCATACTCGCACATCGTGAGGCGATTCGAGAGGAATGTGCAGGTTCCAACCACCGCACAGCCAACGGCCAGGAACGAAGCATGAATGTCCTCGATCACCTGTGGCCTGCTAATGACGAGGTAATCGTTGCGGCCCCACAACTTTTCGCTGTCAACATCGGCGGCGGTGAGGTTGAGCTTGTGGATGTTGGCACCCATCGCCCCGATGTACGCGACGGCGCGATCGGCCACTACGTCCAGGCAGCGGCGGTCGGTGAAGGAGCGTGTCATGCAAAGCTTTTAAAAAACGCAGAGAGCGCCAAAGGGCGAAAAGAATACTCGGCATCCTTTTCGCATTTTATTGTTCAAGCATCATCGCCTAGAGCTCTCTCACTCCCACGCTGACGTCAATGTGCCTTGCGCGTCGCGCCAATAAGGCGCCCATACCAGCGCACACAACTGCAAGTTGATGTTGGTCTTTTTCGGCTTGATCGTAATCGTCTCCAGCGCCTCGGTCAGCGGATCGGCTTTTGATTGCAGTTCGGCAACCTGCGCTTCGAGTTCGGCGTTGATATCGGCCAGTTGCTGCTGCAAGGCCTCGACATTGTCCGCGGTGCGGCCAATATCCTGGCTCTCTTTCAGCGAGCGACTCACGCCGCGAGCAGCGGTCGTCGCACGACTCAACGTCGAAGCACTAACCGCCTTGCGTCCCATGAAGGCGCCCAACAGCGTCGTGCCAACCGAGATGGCTGCCTGCACTTTTTGCTGATCGGCCTGCGCTTTTTCACGCGCGACAGTTTCTTGTGCCTTGCGAATGCGTTCTTGCAGCGCGGCTGCCTTGGGCGCATATTTCTGCCGCAGCTTGTCCACCAGATCATCGCGCTCCTCGCGTGTCGTGTGCTGCAAACGGATGCGAAAGTCGCGCTCAGATTCGCCTGGATTGGAAATCGCTTTGGTGCTGGGACTGTTGTACAACTCGATCTTTTGCGTGCCGTACAGCCACGTGACCAAGTCTTTTTGCCATGCCGTATAGTTCTTGGCCTTGCCCGCCGCTGACAGCAAATCGGCAAACTGCGCGTCATCGTTCGGTGCCTTTTCCAGATCAGAGGCTGGCACGTTGATCGGCTTTGCGTTCTCCCACACGACCGGGATCGCCTCATCGGTCACCGGCGTCACAAAGGCGACGTCTTGCGTGACGTCAACCTTGGTCTTGGGATCGGCAAAGTTCACTTTCGCCGCACCGTAGATGGTGGGGCGATACAATACGGTGCTGCCGCTCGGCGCTTTGCCGCGTGTCGGCAAAAAGAACTGTCGAATCTCTAGGGCAACCGTCGGGCGTAGGCCCGTTTGCACGGGTATGGCAGCCGCCGATTGCACGACAGATGCGGGCGTCGCTGCAGCCGCTGGCTGCACAGCTTTGATCGGATCCATCAGCGTCTTGATCTGGTTACGCGTGAGCGGCCCGCGCAGATACGATAGCACCCAGCGCGTCTGAAAAACAACCGGGGCGTCTTCGTGCGTGTTGTTCATCAAAAAGACACGGTTGCCCAGCCCGGCCAAAGTCTGTTCCATCTTTTGCCGATTAAAGCCACTGCTGGCTGAAGCCGCCGCACCCTCCAGTCCATCGAGCACGCGCTGCTTGTCGCGATCGGTCTGCAAGCGGCCAATGAACCACGTGCCCGCGTTCGACAAACCTTTGTAATCAAGATCAACTGGGTTCTGCGTGGCGAGCACCACTCCGAGGCCGAACGCCCGCGCCTGCTTGAGCAGCGTGAGCAGCGGTTGTTTTGAGGGCGGATTGGCCGTGGGCGGAAAGTAACCAAAGATTTCATCCATATACAGGATCGCGCGCAAGCTGGTCGTGCCCGATTGCTGACGCATCCAGCCCAGCACTTGATTGAGCAGCAACGACACCAAGAACATGCGCTCGGCGTCGCTCAAATGCGCGATCGACACGATCGCCAAGCGCGGCTTGCCCGACGGCGAATACAACATGCACCCAATGTCGAGCGGCTCGCCTTCCATCCACGCGTCAAAACCGGGGGCAGCCAGCATGTTGTTGAGCGCCATCACAAGGCTAAAGCGATCTTTGGAGGAATAAAACGCTTCGAGATCGAGCACGCCGACCTTGGTCATCGGCGGCTGCTGGATCAACTGGATCAGCCCAGCCAGGTCAATGTTCTGGCCCAGCTTCCACGCGTGGTCAAGGAGGTTGGAGAGCAAAATGTGCTCGCGGCTCTGAATCGGATCGGCTTCGATGCCCAGCAGGCCAAGCAAGCTGGTCACAGTGGTATTGATGCGCTCGCGCAGCAGTTCGCCGTCTTCAAGCACAGCCTGATCCGGCGCCGCGAACGATTTGAGGATCGAGACAGGGATGCCTGCGTTGCTGCCCGGCGTATAGATCACCAGGTCAACCGCGTCGCGAAAGCGCTGAATCCGCTCGGGCGTCTGTCCCCAATCAGCCAGTCCTTTTTTCCACAGCTCGGCCTGTTTGTTGGCATACTCTTGCGGCGAGAGGCCTTTTTTGGCTGCATCTTCCGGGTTGATCCACGGCGCAAAGTCCTCACCGCGCAACTGCGGGAACGTCAACAGCAAGTTCGACAGGTCGCCTTTGGGATCAATCAGGATAGCTGGGATGCCATCAATCGCCGCTTCTTCCAACAACGCCAGGCACAAGCCAGTTTTGCCGCTGCCCGTCATGCCGACGCACACAGCATGTGTGACCAAGTCTTTGGCATCATACAGCACCAAGTTCTCGGCTGTCTTTTGCGCGGCCAGGTCGTACTCGCGCCCCAGATAGAACACCCCTAGTTTTTCATAGTCCTGCATTGTGTATCCTCCTCCCAGAGTTTAGTGCAAAACGATAGAGCGCCCCGGATAACCTTCAGCACGCCGCCGGCCTAGGATCGAGCGCTCTTACTCTTTCGGCGGGTTTTGGGTCTGCTCGTACACACGTTGGAATTCGGCGGTGAACGCCTGGGCCAAACTTGCATCGTCCACGATCAACAGGTTCTCGTCGTTCTCGGTTTCCGCGTTTTGCGAAAAGTTGAACGAGCCAAATACCACCGTCTGCCCGTCCACGATGAACACCTTGTGGTGCATCAGGTACGGGTTGCCATCCTGCCACACACCAAGCTTCGCGGCTTTCATCGCGCCGTACTCGCTGAACCTGGTCTCTGAGCCGGTCGTCTCGAACACGCCGCGCACCTTGACCCCGGCCTTGGCGCGATCCATCACCGCGTTGCCAATGTCGTCGTCGGTGAATGAGAACGCCATGAAATCAATCGTCTGTTGCGCTTGCTTGAGCCGGGCAATGATTTTCTCAGCCACCTTGTCTTCCGGCGCGAAATAGTTTTCCACCGTCACGCCGCCAATGGTGAGCTTGGGTGTCGTCCCGCCGGGCTTGCGTTGCGGGCCGAACTTGCCATCCTTGAACATCTTTTCGAACGTGACAGTGTAATTGCGCGCCAACTCGGGCGACTGGATGAGGATGCCGTTGTTGTTGTAGCGGTACGTATCGTTCGTCGTAAAGTTCCACGAGCCGGTCCAGACCGCCTGGCCGTCTACCACGACAAACTTGTCGTGCATGATGGCATTGGGATTGCCGACGACGACGGGGATGCCCGCCGCCTCCATCTGCTTGAACGACGGGTTCTCCTTCGGGTCGTTGAGGATGTCAATGCCCGTGACCACACGCACCTTTGCGCCGCGCTTTTTGGCGTCCAGCATCGCCTGCGTCACGTTCCGCAAGTCGAGTTGATAGATCGCCATGTCCACAGACGATTGGGCCATGTTGATGAATGCGGTCAGTTTTTCGTCCAGACCGCCGCGATGGTCGGCTTCTTTGTCGGGATACTTGGGCGCGGTAAAGTGGAGCTGATACCAGCTGCCGGTCAAAACGGGTGGAAGAGTCGGAGTCGGAGGCGGCAGCAAGTCGCACGCCAACATGGCAGCCAGCAACAGAACGATAGCCGCGAGAGTCCACTGGCGCTGGCGATTCATTGCTTCCTCCACGCTTCCGCCAGCTCGGTTGTCATTTTGCGGATGAGCGCCTTGCGGTCGCGCGGCGCGGCCCCCGACGCAGACAGTCCGAACGACACAGCGCCAGCAGATGGCGATGACGTTTTGCTTTCGGACAGCGTGTCGCTGATTTTTTGCATCGCCGGGCGGAGCCGCGTGGTCTCTTTTTGAGCGATTTGCCGCGCCGTTGCTTCGTCGCGCGCCTTGATCACGCTGCCTTCCAGCCACTCGATGGCCCAGTTGACCACCAAGTTGGCTTCCTCGTCGTCGAGGTTGGCGCGCAGCCGCTCGTCTTCCAACAGCTTATCCGCCGCGCCTTGAACCACCTTTTCATAAGCGCCCATGGTCGCCCCCTCTCTGTTTTACTCTTCAAAATCTACTGCGATCAGGCTTTGGCTGATCGCTTGCAGGCGTTGCGCCACCGGCACGTGATCGGGATGCGCGCGGTAACGTTCCAGCGCCGCCTGGTCGTCGAATCTCGACACCAGCGCAAAATCGTACGACCGCGCGGAATGAACAACATCCAGCCCGACCTGGTAATGGCGTATCTCTGGGATCCGGGGCGGCAGCGCGCGCAGCGCCGCGACGATTGCGGCGATTTCTTGCTGCGGCGCTCCTTCCTTGAACTTGACGACGACGATGTGGCGAATCACGAGGGGCTCCTTCCCATTGAACAGGCTTTAATCGGATGATACCACACTTCGAGTCCGCTGCAAGGACAGGGCGGCGAGTAGCGCCTATGACCATCTTCCCATTACATTGCGCCCACGAATAGAGGTATAATCAGCACAGTATGCGCGTTTGATCCCACCTGTTCATTTAGGAGGAGGTAAACATGAACCGAGGCAGACTGTTCGTGGTGGTTGGGATGTTGGCTTTGGCAGCCCTGGCATGTGGCCTGCCCGGCCTGCCCAGCACCGAGACGCAACTCAAGAGCGGGCCAGTGCAGACACAGGCGATCAGCGTCCCACTGCCCGCCGACACGAGCAAACCCGTAGAAGTCACTCTTCGTCTGGGCGCAGCCGAGGTGACCGCCAGCACCGGGGCAGCCAAGTTGATTGATGGCAGCGTACAATACAACGTACCCGAGTTCCAGCCTACTGTCAATACCACTGGCAGCAAGGTAGAGGTCTTGCAGGGCCCGCGCGGCAGCATCCAGGGCGCGCCGCCCAAAGACATGGTCAACAAGTGGAACCTCCGCTTCGGCAGCGGCGCGCCGATGAACCTCACCGTGCAAGCCGGCGCATACAGCGGGACGTGGGACCTGGGCGGCCTGCGCTTGCAGTCGCTGACGTGGGAGGAAGGCGCTTCCAAGTCCACCATCGGGTTTGGCCAAGCCAACCTGGACAAAATGGACGTGTTCAACTTTACGACCGGCGCTTCCACGGTCAAGCTGACCGGGCTGGCGAATCTCAACTTTGGGAAGATGAGCTTTCAGAGCGGCGTGGGGACTTGCACGCTTGACTTTGGCGGGAGGCTCAAACGAAGCGCCAGTGTGGAGATCAAGACCGGTGTCAGCAATGTGACCGTCGTCGTGCCGATTGGCACCGCGGCGCGCATCACACTCAAGAGCGCCGTCAGCAACACCAAGACCGTCGGGTCTTGGAACAACGTCGGCTCCACCTATACCACCGGCAAGTATGACACCGCAGCCGAAAAGCTGGACATTACCATAGACATGGGACTGGGCCAGCTCATGTTGGACACGCACTAGTGAAGGATGCGGGATAAAGGATGAAGGATGAAGCGGCTTCTGCCCTCATCCTTCATCCTTCCGTCTTTGTGTATCAGGCCAGCGCAGCCTGATAAGCCTGAAGGGTCTCCCTCGCGCACTTCTCCCACGAAAATTTTCCTGCCTGCTCCACCGCCGCGCGAGCGAGCTTTTCGTGCAATTCGTCATCTGTGACGACGGCGATGAGCGCCCCGGCCATCGAGCGCACATCGTCCGGATCCACCAGCATTCCCGCCGGACCTACAATTTCGGGCACGCACGAGGCATTGCTGCCGACGACAGGCACGCCGCACGCCAACGCCTCGAGCGCCGGAAGCCCAAAGCCTTCGTAGCGCGTCGGATAGAGGAACGCCCTTGCGCCGCGATACAGCGCAGGCTTGTCCTCTTCGGCCACCGGGCCGATGCAGCGCACCACGTCTTGCACTTGAAGCGCTTGGGCAATCTTGCGCGGGTCACGAAAGAAAGCGTTGTGCGTATCGGGCAACTTGCCCGCGATGACTAGCGGAAAATCGTGGCCGATGGCGTCTTGCGCCCAGGTGTAAACTTGCAGCAGCGTCTCGATGTTTTTGCGCGCGTCGAACCCGCCCAGGTAGAGCACGTAATCTTGCGGCAGGTCGGGGTAATGGTGACGCAGTGCGGCCTCATCCACCGGGTCACGGCGCGGCGAGTAGCGTGAATCAGCAGCAAGGTACGTCACCCGCACGCGCGATTCAGAGATGCCAAGATGTTTGATGATGTCGCGCCTGGAAGATTCGGAAATCGTCAGCACGAGCGCCGCATTCTGCGCGGAAGCTTTCACCAGCCCGGTGTAGGCGCGCACCAGCGGCCCGCCGCGATATTCTGGCAACAGCAATGGGACGAGGTCGAGAATCGAAACGACCGTGCGGACGCTGGGGATCAGCGGGCTGCCCCAGTAGGGGACGTGAGCCACATCGGCGCACAGCTCAAGGCACAGGCGCGGAAAGGTGACTTGCTCGAAACGCAGCTTGCTCCAATGGCTCAAGTCGCAAGTCGCAGGTCGCAAGTCGCAGTTGGGCGGCAACTCTGCATCTTGCATCTTGCCCCTTGCCTCTTGCGCTGGCGCGACAACCGTGATCCGCACATCCGGCGCGAGTTTTGCCAGCGTGGCGATGCACTGCCGCACGTACTGTCCGCTGCCAACCTCCGGCTGATTCCAGAACCAACCGTTGACGACAACGCGCATCCTTCTCCTCTGATCACTGAGCCCTGATTACTGATCACTATATCCGTTGGGATGGTGACGTTGCCATTCCCACGCGCTCTCGACGATTTGTCGCAGCGTGGGGAAGCCGGGCGACCAGCCCAGCTCGCGGCGGATCGCTTCGGAGCTGGCGACCAGGCGCGGCGCATCGCCAGGACGACGTGGCGTTTCCACTGCGGGGATCGGCTGCCCGGTCACCTGGCGCGCGACCTCGATCACCTCGCGCACGGAATAGCCCGCGCCGTTGCCCAGGTTGTAGGTCATCGTCTCGCGGCTTGCCAGCGCGTCGAGCGCGAGGACATGCGCCTGCGCCAGGTCGGCAATGTGGATATAGTCGCGGATGCAGGTGCCATCCGGCGTGGAATAGTCCGTGCCAAAGATGCTGGCGCGCTCACGCTGGCCGAGCGCCACCTGCAAGACGAGCGGGATGAGGTGACTTTCCGGGCGGTGAGCCTCGCCGCGATCCGGCGCGCCGCCGCTGGCGTTAAAGTAGCGCAGCGCGGCATAGCGCAGCCCGTAAATGCGATGATACCAGGCCAGCATCCGCTCGATCATTAGCTTGGTTTCGCCGTAACAGTTGGCCGGCTCAATGCGCGAGGCTTCGGTGAGCGGCGAATCGCTGGCCGCGTATACCGCCGCCGTGGACGAAAAGACGAATCGTCGCACGTCGTGCGCCGCCGTCGCTTCTATCAGATTCAACGATCCGGCGACGTTGTTGTGGAAAAACTTGCCCGGGTCGCGCATGGACTCGCCCGCTTCGATGAACGCGGCAAAGTGCATCACTGCTTCCGGCTTGTGCTTCTCAAACGCCGCGTCGAGCGCCGCCCGGTCGTGCAAGTCGCCCTGGATAAACGTCGCGCTCGTGGGCACGGCGGCGCGATAGCCGTGGCACAGGTTATCGTAGACGACGACCGTGTGACCTGCTTCGAGCAGGATTTGCGTGGTGGCGCTTCCGATGTATCCGGCTCCGCCAGTGACGAGAATTTTCAAGAGACCTCCCAAATGTCAAAATTAAAAAAAGGATTAGCGCATCAGCAGAACGACGGCCAAGCCGCCGATCAACACCAGCAAATCGGCCATGGCCATCGCCACGAGAAAAATCATCTGCCAGCGTTGCAGCCCGCCACGCGAGCGCGTCACTCGCGCCCGCGGACTTGTCTTGGGTAATTGGCTCCACGGCTTGCCTAATGGCGCAAGCCCCAAGCCGCTCAGCACTTCGTCGGCCTGTTTCCACTCGATCATCTCTGACTGGCCGGGCAACGCCGCCGCCAATTGTTTGATTCCGTCTGAAGAAAGAACCGGAATAGCGTTGTCCATGAACTCGACCTGGACCTCCGTGCGCGGAACCAGCACCGCGCCTTCCAGCGGAACGACGCTGCCCAACTGCCGTCCCTCCAAGAACGCTTGCATCGCCGCCAGGTTGCCCTGCACCTGTTTGACCGGGTTGTGCTCTGACTTGACCAAGTTCTTGAGCTTGGGGTTCCAGACGTACCAGTTGTCGCCCAGGCACCGCACGCGGACCGGATCGTCCGAAAAGGCAAAGAGCACCACGCCATGTGGGCCGACGAGGATGGCATCTACTGGAGCCTTGCTGCCTCTCAGCCTCACCTGATGCGCCAGCGTAAAGCGATCGTCCAGATGTCGGGCGAAATGTTCTTCAACTATACGCCCGAGCGCGCTTGGAGAATTGAGCACCCGCATCAGTCGCCTCCCAGGTATTCCACTGTCCAGTGCGCGCTCACCCTTCGCGCTTCAGCGTAAAATGTGTTCACGCAGCCTGGTGTGAGATGAGAAAACACGCGCCGCTGCATTTCGCCGGGCAATTCGAGCACGCGGCGCAACTCGACCGGCGGGACGCACAGCCGCTCTGCGAATACCTCGACGGTGCGAATCGTCGCACCGGGGCGCAGCTCGGCGACGATCTCGTTGCGCCACGCGCGCAGGTGATCGTCGCTCACGAACGGCAGCCAGTCGCGCGGCTCGACCTGCGTGAGCGTCGCGCTCAAGTTGCCATTTAAGCGGCCCTGGTCGCGCTGATCCAGCCACGTCCGCAGAATGTTGTGCATGAGCAGGCGCTCGCGGAAAGCGCCCCATTCGGCTTTCAGCCCAAAGTGCGGGCCGAACACATTCGCAATCCACAACTCGTCCAGCGCCAGGTGCGAAAGATAGCCGGCGATAAAGGCAGCTTGCGCGGGCGACAATTCGCTGGCGCGCGCCAATGCAGGCTGCGCGGCCAACATGACTTGGGGCGCAGTTTGGTCGCTGGCGGGCGGCAACGTGAAAAAGTGCGTCGCTTCGCGCGCTTGCCCGCTCACAGATTGCGCGTCCGGCGCTATCGCGCCGAACAGAAACGCTCCGCGCTCCGCGGCGAGCTGCTCGCGCACAGCCAAAGGAAGCGCAGGATCAGACAAAACGTCATCGGCAATCACGAGATGCTGAATGGGCGTGGGCATACCGCCGTCATTTTACACCACTTGGGTAGAGTTGTGTAGGGGCAAGGATTAGGGGTATAATGATGACGAAGAATGAACCCTCTCCGCTGCGCTACGAGGGCAGGCGACCGATGACAAATCGTCCTCCGTCACCTGTCCTAGCCGCAAAGCAGAGGGGGTGCCTTTCTAGGATTGGAGTGATGGAGAAGTGAAGACCCGTAGATCAAAACTGGCTCGAATGATTTGCGTGAGCCTGGCGATGCTGGCGATGCTCGCTCCGGCTCACGCGCAGAACGCGCGCCACGTGGATTGGATGGACGCGAATGGCGCGCTTTCACGAGCGATGCTGAACTATATGCAGCGAACCGTCCAAGAAGCTGAGTCCGATGGGGCCGCCGTGCTCGTCATCCGGCTGAACACGCCCGGCGGCGACACCGGGCTGATGCAAGAAATGATCCAGGTGATTCGCTCGAGCGACGTGCCTGTCATCATCTACGTTGCACCGCGTGGCGCATGGGCTGGCTCGGCAGGGACACTGATCACGCTGGCCGGTCATGTAGCGGTCATGGCACCCGAGACGTCCATCGGCGCGGCGAGCCCCATCGGTGTTGGACCAGAAGGCAACCCCCAAGAACTGCCGGACACCCTCAAGCAAAAGATCATCGAAATCATGCAAGCCACTACACGCAGTCTAGCCACACGACGCCCTCCAAAAGCAATCCAACTCGCAGAGGACACAATTGCGAATGCTACCGCTGTTTCTGCCCAAGAAGCACTTGATGTAGGTCTGGTGGACTTTATCGCCACGGACATGGACGACCTGCTTCAAAAAGTGGATGGCTTTGAAGTAGAGGTCAACGGGCGAATGGTCAAGCTGCAAACGGCTGGCGCGTCGCTCAACCGCATCCCCGAAAGCCCAGCCGAGTGGTTGCTGAATATTCTTGCCAACCCGAACATTGCGTTCCTGCTGCTGGCGGTCGGCTTGCAGGCGATTTTGATCGAGCTGTCCAACCCCGGCGCGTGGATCCCGGGCTTTGTCGGCGTCGTGTGCCTGGCGTTGTTTGTCTATAGCATCGGCGTGATCCCAGTGAACTTGCTGGGCCTCGTGTTCATCATCACGGCGTTCGTGCTGTTCATCCTCGAAGTCAAAGCGCCCACGCACGGCGCGTTGACGGCGGCGGGCATTGCCTCGTTCGTCGTCGGCGCGCTGGTGATGTTCAACAGCCCGTTGCGCCCCGGCCAGATTCGTGTCCAACCGATCTCGATCCCGCTCGTCGTGGCTGTGGCCTTGGCGAACGGCGCATTCTTTGCCTTCATCGTGACCAAAGCGATCCAAGCGCAGCGCATCCCACTGGCGATGGGCATGAGCACGCTCGTCGGCAAGATCGGCGAAGCGCGCACTGATTTGAGCCCGACCGGCACAGTCTACGCCGCCAGCGAGATGTGGACGGCGGAGGCGCAAGACGAAAACATTCCGGCTGGCTCGCGCGTTGAGGTCGTCAGCGTGGACGGCGTCAAGTTGTTGGTGAAACGCCAAGATGGATGAGCCTGAGCCTCTTCGCAAGCGTCGCCGTTCGGCGGTGATTGTGATTGCCGCCAGCCTGGCGGCGCAACGTTGGCAGCGTCACCTGGCCGCCGAAGGGTTGGCGTGTCGTGCAGTGAGCGATGTGGCCGAAGCGGTCGAGCTGCTGGCCGATGGCCCCGCCGATGTGATCGTCGTCGAGCGACCCGCGTTAGAAGTAGGCGGCCCGGCGCTGATGGCAGCGGTTCGCAACAGCGCGCGCTTGCCGCTCGTGCTGCCGGTAGAAGCAGGCGGTCGCCGTCCCAGCCCGGCGGATTGCCGCCGCGCCATTGCGGCAATGCGCCTGGCGCGCCCGGCCAAGCGCCCTGTCGCAGCAATGCGCATCGGCAAGCTCACGCTTGACCTGGCGCGCAAGCGCGTGCGGCTGCGCGGGCGATGGATCAGCTTGCCGCCTACGCAATACCGACTCCTCACTACCCTGGCGCAGCATCGCGGCCAGGTGGTGGGCTATCGCGAGCTGCTCAAAGAAGTCTGGGGCTATAGCGGCGACGAAAACGAAGCGCGCGAGCTGCTCAAGGTTCACGTGCGGCTCATCCGCCGCAAGCTGGGCCTCAACCCGCAGACGGGCGAATACTTGCGCGCCGTGCGGGGGTTTGGATACATGCTCGTAGATCCGGATAAAGAGTGATCGGTGACAAGTCGTAAGCATTCAGGTCTATGGTAAGATGATGAAACTCGATAACCAGGTGGCTCTTATTACCGGGGCGGGGCGAGGCATTGGGCGGGCGATTGCGATGGCGTTTGCGCGCCAAGGAGCGGATCTCGCGCTCGTCGCCCGGACTGAATCGGAGCTTGAAGAGACAGCGCAGATGATCCGGGCGGCGGGGCATCGCGTCGTCGCCGTCACGGCGGATGTCTCCCATCGCGAGTATGTGGAGCGCGCAGTTAGCCAGGCGCTTGAAACGTTTGACCGCGTGGACGTGCTGGTGAACAATGCCGGAGTCCAGCCGCCGATTGGACCGCTTTGGCAAAACGACGCGGACGAATGGATGCGCGCGGTGGCGGTCAACTTGTTCGGGCCGATGCTGTGCATCAAGGCTGTGCTGCCGGGCATGATGGAGCGCAAGCGCGGCAAGATCGTCAATCTTTCCGGCGGCGGGGCGACCGGCCCGCGTCCCAACTTTGGTGCGTATGCGGCATCCAAAGCGGCGCTCGTCCGGCTGACCGAAACGCTGGCGATGGAGCTTGCGCCATACAACATCCAGATCAATGCGCTGGCTCCTGGCGCAATCAATACAAGGATGCTCGATCAAGTCTTGGCGGCGGGCGAGTTGGCCGGAGCAGAACTGGCGCAGGCGCAGCGCCGCACCGAACGCGGCGGCACCTCGATAGAGCGGGCGGCGCAACTGGCCGTGTTCCTCGCCTCGGCAGATTCGGACGGGCTGACAGGCAAGCTCGTCGCCGCGCCGCACGACGATTGGCAAACGTGGGATGCGGCGCGTATCGCGGCGCTCAACGAATCGCCGTGGTACACGCTGCGCCGCATAGACCCGTTCACGGTCAAGCCATTAGTAATGACGGAAGACGAATAACGCCTTTCGTCTTTGGTCATTCGTCCTTCGTCGTATGCAGTCACGGAGCGAGTAATGCGTATTGGTGTCGTGGGTTGTGGCCTCATCGGCAAACGCCGAGCGATGGTGGCGCACGAGGCGGGCGACGCAGTCGTGATCGTCGCAGATGTAGACACCGCGCGCGCGCAAGCTGTGGCCGCCGAGTGCGGCAGCGCGTGGACGGCGGATTGGCATGATGTGATTTCGCGCGGCGACGTAGACGCGGTCGTCGTCGCCACAGTCAACCAAGTGCTTGCGCCGGTGACGATTGCGGCAGCCGGTCACGGCAAGCACGTCCTGTGCGAAAAGCCGCTCGGGCGCAATCCCGCCGAATCGCAGCAAATGGTTGATGCCGCTCGTGCAGCCGGCGTGGTACTCGGGACCGGTTTCAATCATCGGCATCACCCGGCGATTTGGAAAGCGCACGAGCTATGCGCGCAAGGCGCGATGGGCGAGCCGATGTTTGCCCGCGCGGTGTATGGCCACGGGGGGCGGCCCGGCTATGATAAAGAATGGCGCGGCAATCCCGACCTGGCTGGCGGTGGTGAGATGCTCGACCAGGGCGTGCACGTCGTTGACTTGTGCCGCTGGTTTTTGGGCGAGATGACCGAGGTTATGGGAATCGCCGCGCGCTGGCACTGGGACATTGCGCCGCTGGAAGACAATGGCTTTGCGATTCTTCGCACTGCCCAAGGCCAGGTCGCCAGCCTGCACACCAGTTGGACGCAGTGGAAGAATCGTTTTTCGTTTGAAGTGTTCGGGCGCGATGGCTATGTCGCCGTCGAAGGATTAGGCGGCAGTTACGGCGTGGAGCGATTGACGTGGGGACGCCGCAAACTGGAAGGTGGCACGCCGGATTTACAGACCTTTGAGTTTGACGGCCCCGACATTTCGTGGCGTGACGAGTGGGCCGAGTTCTGCGCCGCCGTGCGGGAGCATCGCGCGCCGCTTGCGGATGGCAATGACGGCCTGCAAGCCGTCCGCATCGTTCACGCGATTTACGAATCATCGCGCGCCGGGCGAACGGTGCGCCTGGACTAAATACTGACTACCGGTCACCGATCACTGGGCCGTGTTTGACTATGCAGCGTTCCTGCGCTACAATCTAACACCAGAATCATGCAGCAGCCGTAAGACGATATTCCTTTTGGGCCTGCTGGAGATGATAGAGTCAGGCGACTGGCTTGACTCGGCCACCATCTATTTGAGTGAGAACTTGGCAAAACCTGCTTCGCCTGTTGTCATCTTGTTGATCGAGGGAATTCGCCGCACGGGCGAATCCATGCAGCCTGTCTTGGAAAAGAAAGGCTTTCGCGTGATTCGCGTCACGTCCGGCAAGGAGGCCTTGAGCCGCGTCAAGAGCCAGCGACCTGCGGTGATTGTGTTTGATGTCTCGGCGTGGCGCGGCAACTCGGCGCGATTGTGCGCAAGTCTGCGCGATGCCGGCCTGCCTATGCTCGTCTTGCTCGCCGAGCGCCCGGCGACTCTGATGGAATGGCCGGAGGGAGTGGTCACGCTCGCCCGGCCCTTTACGGCACGCAAGTTTATCAACTGCGTGACGCGCTTGTTGCCGGAGCAAGATGGCGACGTGCTCAGGTTAAACGATATCCAGTTCAACATCCAACATCGCCACGTCCGCAAAGGCGCTGCCGATTACCGCTTGACGCCGATGCAGGCCAAGCTGCTCGAAGTATTCATGCGCCACCCCGGCGAGACGCTCAGCCGGCACTATCTCATCAAGCAAGTATGGAAGTGGAACACGGACGACCTGGACGACACGCGCACGCTCGACGTTCACGTGCGTTGGCTGCGCGAGATCGTCGAAGATGATCCGAATGCCCCGGTGTACCTCACCACGGTGCGCGGCGTGGGCTACCGGCTCGGTCTGCCGGAAAAACCGGGCGGAGTAAAAGTGACAGGGTAGGGCTGCCCTATCACCGCTTGCGTTGCGCTTCCAATTGGATTCCCTGATCGGCCGACACGAGGGTTGCGCTTGTGGAAGCGCCTCTCTGGCAACTTGCTCCCCACTGACTGGCATGGTATCATACCCTCAGAGGTGAAGATTGGTAGTCAGCCCAAGCGATATAGCCGAAACCATACGCACTGCCCTGCAAGACAGGCGAGACCTAGTGGCCGTCTACCTGTTCGGCTCCGTAGCCCAGGATCAGGCTCACGCTTTGAGCGATGTAGATGTGGCCGTGCTGTTCCGGGAACGGCTGCCGCCAGAGGCCATCTTTGCCTACACGCTCGAGATCGGCACAGTCCTGGAAGAAGCTTTGCGCCGGCCCGTAGACGTTGTCGCTCTGAACCGCGCCTCGCCAGCTTTGCGCTTTCAAGTGCTCAAGCGCGGACGTTTGCTTCTGGAACACGACCGCACTGCGCGCTGCCTCTTTGTCATGCGGGCTTTGAACCAATACTATGACGCCAAGCCTTACCTGGACTATCACAATGCCCGGCTCATGTCCAGAATCAGCAAGGAGGGACTCGGACGTGGATACTATGGTCATCGCAACGCGCTTGAGGAAGCTAAACGACTATCTGCGCAGCTTGCGGCAAATGCAGGCCGTCTCCATGGACGAATACCTGGACGATGATAACATTCAAACCATCGTAGAGCGCAAGCTCCAACTGGCTATCCAGGCGTGCATGGACATTGGCAGCTACTTGATTGGCCAGTTGGGTCTGACGGCCCCCGATGAGCCAGAGAATGTCTTTGTTGTGCTAGGACGAGAGGGGATAATCAACCGAGATCTGGCCCGGCGCATGGTCGGGATGGTCCGCTTTCGCAACATCCTCGTGCACGACTATTTGGAGATTGACTCTCACATCGTCTACCACAACCTCGCCGGAGAATTAGATGACTTTGACCAGTTCAGCCAGGAGATCATCGCCCGCTTTTTACCTGCCAGCTCGTCGGCTGAGTGAAAGACCGAAACCGTGCAATGGGAAGAGGCCATGTCCCCACGTACATCGAGCGCAACGCTGGCCGTGCTTTTGGTTTTGGCCGCCTGTGGCCCTACTCCCACTCCGCCGCCACCGTTGCTCCCACTGCGACTGCCACGCCTCCACCAACTGAAACGCTAACCCCAACTCCACCACCCTCAACCGATACACCAACGCCGACAGGAACGCCAACAGCTACGCCGACTGTGACGCCAACGCCGATGGTGGTTGTTCTGCGAGAGAAA
>CAYHAR010000088.1:0-11584 GCA_964354595.1 uncultured Anaerolineae bacterium
CGTGTCCGGCGTGCGCACGCAGCTCCGTCAGAATGTGGAGCAGGGGCAGACGTTGATTACGATCACGTGAGGCAAAACTAGCTTTAGGAATGAGAATTAAATAACTTTCCATTTAGCTCGGCCTGCGCGCAGCGTGCCAAATCCAGGCAATAGACCGGCGGATTATCAGTAGCGCCAATTGGCGCTATTTGGCAATCCGGCGGGAGCGCAAGTTATTCTTTTACAAATCCTTAGCGTGCCCCTTGCTGAATTTTCTCGGATGAGTATACTGGTGACGAGGCCCAAGGAAACCCAACGATGGACGCAGACAAGCCTGTCCCGACAGCCAGTGATACCGCCGGGCCTTCCGGCATGTTCAACCTCGTCGGTTGTACCCTCGGCAAATACCGCCTGATTGAAAAGATCGGCCAGGGCGGGATGGCGCAGGTGTACAAAGCCTTCCAGCCCGACCTGGATCGGTACGTTGCCATCAAGGTTCTGCATCCTCACCTGACCGGCGACGAGGATTTTGCCGCTCGCTTTCGGCGCGAGGCACGCGCGGTCGCCGCGCTCGAGCATCCCCACATCGTCCGCGTCTATGATTTTGACGCCGACCAGGGCCTGGCATTTTTGGTGATGGAGTACCTGAAAGGCAAAAGCCTCAAGTCCGTGCTGCACGATCTGGATGGTCGGGGCGAGCGGATGGAGCTGCCAGAAGTGGGGCGCATCGTCGGCGCGCTGGCCGATGCGCTGGATCGCGCTCACCGCCAAGGGATGATGCACCGCGACGTCAAGCCGTCCAACGTCATCGTCACCGCCGATGGACGCCCGGTGTTGACCGACTTTGGCATCGCGCGGATGATGGAGGCGACGACTATCACCGGGAGCAGCAGCACGCTGGGCACGCCGGCTTACATGTCGCCGGAACAGGGGAAAGGAGAAACCGGCGACGCCCGCTCCGACATCTATGCGCTGGGCGTGCTCTTGTATCAACTGTGCACCGGGCGCGTTCCTTTCGATGCGGATACTCCCTACGCGATTATTCTCAAGCACATCACCGCGCCGCTGCCTTCGCCTCGCTCCGTGCGCCCTGACCTGCCCGAGTCCATCGAGCGAGTGATTCTCAAGGCGATGGCGAAAAATCCCGACGACCGCTTTCAGAGCGCGGGCGAGATGGGCCGCGCGCTTTACGCCGCCATCGGGTCGCTCGAGGCCGCGCTGTTTTCCTCTCAGCGTCCAAGCCTCTCGCGCCGCACGACGCCGGTCGCGGGAAAAAAGCGCAGTAGGCTGCTTGGCGCGGCGCTGGTCACCGCCACCATTATCTTTTGCCTGGCTATGATGTTTCTCACTCGCGATTGGCGGGTACAGCGATACCTGGCGCGATTCACTCCCGCGCCCACGCTCCAACCGGGACATGCCGCGCTTGTCCTGGAAGGATCAAAAGTGGTGAGTGACACCTGGCTCGATCCTGACACGCCCGACCAAGCCTGGCACGAGACCGATTTGGTTCACCTGCAAGGCCCGCTCACGCCTGATAGGATTCTGCTGCGCTTTGATCTATCGAGCCTGCCCGCCAGCGCAATGGTCGTTTCGGCCACGCTCACGTTGCGGGTGGAACGATGGGGCAAAGAATCGTTTCCTGGCGCTGCCGTCGTTTATCAGGTGATGACGCCCTGGGAGCCGAGCAAGGCAACCTACAATGCGCCATGGAGTGCGCCGGGCCTTGCCGCGGGCGTGGACTATGACCCCACGCCGCTCGACCTTGCGCCTGTGCCCAACGCAGGACAGTTGAGCTTGAATGTCACCCAGGCGGTAGAGGCCTGGCGTCAACAGAGCAAGACCAACTGTGGCCTGGTCGTGATGATGTCGGCAGGTAGCCACAATCAAGCTCATCACTGGGTTTATATGAGCGAACAACCCAGCCCCGACGACCGACCGACGCTGCGCATCGTCTACAAGGTGACGCCGTGACGGAGAACGTGCCCTACCTGGTGGATCGCGCTGGCCGACGGTTTCCTCTGGCAGAACCCGTCACCACGCTGGGCCGCTCGCCCCACTGCCAGGTTTTCATTCCCGATCCGCGAGCTTCTCGCCATCACGCCGAGATCGGCTGGGACGGCGAAAGCTGCACATTGCGCGACCTGGGTAGCGCCAATGGCACTTTTCTCAACAGTCGTCGCATCACCGAACCGCAGACGTTGCGCGATGGCGACGAGATCACGGTTGCCAGCGGCGTCTTTACTTTCCGTGATCCAGAGGCTACTCTCCGCGTGACCGAGCTGCCTCTGTTGATCGTAGACGAGGCCAGCGGCGAGGTCTGGGTCAACCGGAACCTGGTCTCTTTTTCTCCGAAAGAACAAGCTCTCTTTGATCTTCTCTACCGGAACGCAGGCCGCGTGTGTAGCAAGCAAGAGATCGCCGAAGCGGTCTGGCCCGAATACCAGGCAGAGGTGTACGACTACCAGATCGAGCGATTGGTCAAGCGGCTGCGCGAGAGGCTAGAGCCTGACCCACGCAATCCCGCGCTGCTCCTCACCGTGCGCGGGCGAGGGTACAAGCTCGTCGCCAGCGGTTAACGCTTTCCCTTTCTCCCCAACACCAACCTCCCAATGGTTGGCTGATTGTTGGCTGCAAGGTCGGGCAACTTTTGCCCGGTCAGCCATACTCTATAGTGGGTTGTTCGCAGCCGCATGGCGCGAAGCGTGCGGCTGCTACAAAGAACTTGGCCCCAGAGGGCCACTCGTTTTCAAGCGCGCTCAGTATACGGTATGGCTCTCTGTCCTGATAGTTTCCTGATAGTCGGTTGCTATACTGACCGCAAACGATCCGAGTTGGAAATTCTAGTGACTGCCGCGTGAAGGCCACCCGGAACAAGTGCGCTCAACACAAGAGGAGGAACCCATGAGTAAACCACGACCTTCCCGCGTCACCCGCCGCGAGTTCTTGATCGGCGCCGGTACTGCGTTGGCTGGCGCGGCGCTGGCTTGCGGGCGCGAGCCAGAGGTTGCCACCCGCGTCGTTTCCACCTCTGCCCCTGCTCCCGCGTTTACGCCCACGGGCGCACCCACTCGCCTGGCAACGCCTTCCATCACTCCGACCGCTTCAGCGCCAGGCTCCGCCGATATGCTGCTACTGAACGGCAAGGTCATCACAATGGATGCCGCCGATACCCTCGCTCAGGCCGTCGCCATCAAGGATGGATTGATCCAGGCCGTAGGAACCACCGAGAAGATAAAGACCCTGGTCGGTGAAAAGACAAAAGTAGTGGACCTGAAGGAAAAAACGATCACGCCCGGGTTGATTGATCCTCACAATCACGTGCAGGTCATGGGCTTGATGCAGAGCAGTTACGTGGCCTTTATGCCGCCAGAGGTCAAGACGATCAAGGACCTGCAAGCCAGGCTGGCCGAGGCGTTGGCCAAGAAACCCAAAGGGGAATGGCTGCAAGGTTACTTTTTGGCCTTGAGCGAAGGTCGGCTGCCGAACCGACACGACCTGGACCCGGCCTCGCCCAACCACCCGGTCTGGGTGCTGCAACAGGGCGGGCACTATGGCTCGGCCAACAGCCTGGCGCTCAAGATGGCCGGCGTCACCGCCGGCACGCCCAACCCCTCCGGCGGCGTCATCGAGCGGGATGCCAAGGGCGAGCCGACCGGCGTCTTTTACAATCACCGGGCGATGGACGTGCTGCGGCGGCACATTCCCCTCTCCACTGAAGATATGACGCGAGAAAACATTGTCTCGAGCCTGCCCGTGTTTGCCGCTTGCGGGATCACCAGCTTTCAGGATAACAACGTGCGCGGCGTAGACAATATTCGCATCTATGGTGAAGTCGGCCAGCAAGGCAAGATGACGCTGCGCGGCGCCGTCTATTACACGCTGGAATGGCCGCAAGACCTCGATCGGGCGCTCAAAGAAATCAAGCGCTACGACGACCCGTTCATCCGCTTTGCCGGCTTCAAGTTCCTGCTCGACGGCCAGGCCCAGATGGCCTATTGCCATCAGCCGCACAATGGCGTGAGGTGGGACTTGGCCACCTGGGAGCCCAAGAGCTTTAAGCAAACCGTCCGCGCTCTGCACGACACGGGCCTGCAAATCTGCGTCCACTGCATTGGCGACGCGGCGGTAGACCTGACGCTCGACGCCTACGAGGAGGCGATGAAAGCCAACCCGCGCTCCGACCCACGCCATCGCATCGAGCATTGCGTCCTTTGCACGCCGCAGGCAACCAGGCGGATGAAGGACTTGGGAGTGGTCGTCAGCACTCAGCCTCAATTTCTCCGTGTGGGGGGAGACCATTGGCAGACCGTTTTTGGCGAGGAACGAATGCGGCGAGCGATTGTCACTCGTGAGTGGCTGGAGGCTGGCGTCCATGTGGCGCTCGGCTCCGACGCGCCGACGACTCCGTGGTACACACCGCAAGTAACGTTGGCCGGGGCGGTGAGCCGCTTGACTGCCTCCAATCGAGTCGTGGGGGCTGAACAATGCATGACCATCCAGGAGGCGCTGCGGGCGCACACGCTTGAAGCGGCCTATGCCGCGCACGAGGAGAAAATCAAAGGCTCTATCGAGGTTGGCAAGCTGGCTGATTTGGCTGTGTGGAATCAGGATCCCTACACAGCCTCGGTCCAGCAGTTGTGGAACGCCACCATTGCCATGACGATGGTGGGGGGAAAGATCGTGTATCAGGCTTGATGAAGCAATGAGTGCGCCAGAGGAGGTGATGAACGGATCAGACTTGCAGTTGCCGCTAACTTGTTGCGCTCTAGCGCTGCGCGCACCACAGATTTTTGAAAGGAGACACAAAATGAAAATTCGAAATATACCCACCTTCATTTTCGCCCTGGTCATCACAATCCTGATCTTGCTGGCTGGCGCATACATCGTCATCGCCAGCCCATCCCCATCCGCCAGGCTCGTCCCGAACTCGACCATCGCCGCCATGCCCTACTGGGGCAAGTGGGTGACCATCACTGAGGGCACCGCGCGGACGTTCACTCACAACCTGGGCGGCAATCCAGACGACTATGCCGTAGAATTGTGGTTCAAAGACACAGATGGCAATCTGGGCATCAACCGCTACGGTTACGGCGGCATCGTATCCGGCACTCTACGCTACGGCGCATACTGGCAACGTCTCACATCTAACACAATCCAGGTCGTTCGTCAATCCAACGACAACGCAGCCGACGAGATCCGCATCAATGTCTGGATTCCGCCCACCTCCACCACGGTCTACCCTGGCGAGTGGGAGAACATCACCCCTGGTGAGCCGATCACCATCCAGCACGGCCTAGCAGTCACAGCTACGGACTTGGTAGTCAACCTGACGTTCAGCAGCACGGCCCTGGGCATTCACCGCTATGCCTACGGTGGCCTGTCGGTAAATCCCCTCACCGGAACGTTAGGGGCCTTCTGGCATCACCTGACCACCAATACAGTCCAGGTGACCCGCTTCCTTTCCGACACTGTGGCCGAACAAGTGCGAGTTGAAGTGGTGTATGGGGCCCCACCAGACTATGACAGCCTGGTAACTCTGGGCTGGCAGCCCATTGCGCCCGGCACGGCATTTCCGTTCCCGCATAACCTGGGCTGGGACCCTGACATGATGCTGGTGAATGGAGAATGTAGAGACCCCGGTGGCCTGGGCATTCACCAGCAATTCGCAGGGGGAAACCACCACTGGATCAATGGGTGGCAAGGCACGAACATACAGAACGTGACCAGCAACACCGTCACTATTCTCCGCCAGGATGCCGATCCAAACTGCCCCCAGGCCCGCATCCGCATCACGAAACGCAGCGTGAAACTCTACTTGCCAGTCGTGATGCGCGACTATAGCGCGCCATAAGTCAACTCTCCCACCTTCCCGAAAGCTCCCCGCTTTCGGGAAGGTTTTTATACGCTGCTCGAACACATCGCTGGTTGGATTCATGATGCGGGTGTAAATGTTGCCGGACTCTTGCATGGCAAACAGGCGGGCCGCATGATCGGTATCCTTGAACACGTAGGACGTGGTCTGGTAAATGGGCACCGCGCGCGATCCGGTGGTCGGATCGGGCTGCTGACCGGCGTGAAGCTGGCGCGTGGTAAAACCAAACGCGCAGTCATTCGTTTCATTGCTTGATATAGATTGCCGGAATTGTGGTAGACTTGCATCTCGTCGAACAGAGTGGAAAAGATGAGTGACCTGACCCAAATCAAATGAAAAAGTATGCCTTGCCTCTTATCCTGATGCTGGCCTTGCTGTTCCGGGTGTTCATGCTGCTCACTACCTTGCAGCCTATCATCAGCGATGAAGCGGCGACTGGCTTGATGGCTCAACACATCCGCCACGGGGCGCGTCCACTTTTCGACTATGGCATCCGTTATCACGGCCCCCTAGAGTCTTATCTGACGGCTCCCCTATTCGCCGTATTTGGGATGAATCGGATCGTGTTGAGGATTGTGCCCTTGGGTTTTTCCATCGTCTTTGTCGGAGCTATCTATTGGCTGGGCAGCAAGTTGTACGGGCGGACGATTGGCCTGATGAGCGCCCTCTATGCGGCTGTTCCGCCATCCATGCTCACTATCTGGGGGCTGAGGGCCGGCGCTGGTTACATTGTCGTTTTGGCGCTCGGCACAATGAGCCTGGTTCTGGCAGCGGATTTGCGGCGCAAAGCAAACGCGGCCAAGTTGCTTGTTTTGCTTCTCTTACTGGCTTTGAGTTTCTGGGTTCTCTATGTCACGGGCTATTATATTGCAGCCCTTGTTCTGGCGGCCGGGATCAAAATAGCCTGGCAGCGCCCCAGTCTATCCTCGACCTTGTCGCCAAGAGCGAGAATAGCAGGGGGTGCGCTCGCAGCAGTCGCGTTGTTCGTTGTTTGCTATGTGCTATCGTTGCTTCCCATCATGCCCTCGCTGGCCGATTCGTTTCATCGCTTGGTTGGCCTCGTCACGCTAGCTCTACCTGTGCTCTTGGGTTTTTGGCAGCCTAGTGTGGATCCGCAATTCGCCAGCCAGATGGCGGCGCAAGGAGCGATCTATGCCTTGGGTATTGGCCTCAGCGCGGTGATGTGTCTGATTGTCTTGTGGATCGGAGTCCAACAACTTGGCCGTGGCGATATTCTCTTGCCACTCTTTATCGCCGTGACAGTCCTTCTCTTTGCCACGTTTTTTGTTGTAGGCCGAGTTTCTTTTGTGTTGTTGTCAGAGCCGCGTTATCTCTTGCCGCTGTACAGCGCCATTCCGTTGGCTATGCTGGCACTGTTTCGCCTGACGCAGAAAACCCCAAGACTGCGGCTAGCCTTACTCGGTGGGTTACTGGTTCTCAATCTCTACAGCAACCTGAGCATCAAGCCGCCTTTGGTGGATAGACATCGAGTCTTGGTAAATTGGCTGGATGAGCACGACGTCCGCCATGTGTATGCAGATTACTGGACCAGCTATTGCCTTGCTTTTGAAAGCCAGGAGAGGATTGTCCCGTTCACCATCGGGCCGGGTAACCAAGTCGGATGGAACCGCTATCAGCCCTATGTGGCAGAGGTTGAAAGTTCGCCCGATCCGGCTGTTATCTTTTTGGCGGGATCGGAGGAGGAGCAGGCATTTGCCAGCTATCTGACAGCTCGGAATATCAGATGTGAGGCTCAATCCATTGCCGGATACACGGTGTACTGGAATCTGAGCCGCCGCGTTCACTTCCCTTTGGAGAGATAGGAAACCGCCTGCTTACACTCATTCTGCGCAAGCCTCAGACTCGGAGATGCAGCATGAATACTCGAAACATCGTGATGCGCGACTATGGCGCGCCGTAAGTCAACTTTCCCGACCTTCCCGAAAGCCGGCGGCTTGCGGGAAGGTCTACCCACGTGATTAATTGCCTTTCAACACGTTACACCCTTCCTTGACTTTTTACGCCTGCCCATGCTACAATTCTAATGTCTGACAACGGAACCATCGTCAAGCCGGTAACCTTTTCCTCACACAGTCCCCAAAGGAGTGACCATGGATCGCGCAAGTGAAGACAAGATAGCGCATCGCTATCGCCAAGTGGCCCAATACTTTGAATATTGGGAAAAGACCAAGGATTTGATTGACCAGCTCATTGACGTCATCTTGAATTATCGCCAGAGCGGGCACCCGGGCGGCTCACGCTCCAAGGTGCCCGCTCTGATCGTCACACTTTTCAGTGGCGTCATGCGCTGGGACATTCGCCATCCTGAAAAGCGATTTGGCGACCGGTTCGTTTTGGTGGGCGGGCATACCATCCCGCTCGTTTATTGCACGCTGGCCGTGCTCAACGAAGCCATGCGCATCAAGTATCAGCAGACCGGCGACCAGCGCTACTATATCCCCAAGCCCGAAGAGCGCATGTTGACCTGGGAAGACTTGCTCGGCTTCCGGCACAACAAGGGGCTGTCGGGCCACGCCGAGATGGAAGGCAAGACGCTATTCCTCAAATTCAACACCGGGCCTTCGGGGCACGGCACTCCGGCGGCGGCCGGCGAAGCGCTCGCGCTCAAGCGGGCCGGCGCGCAAGGCGTCAAGGTGTTTGCGTTTGAGGGCGAAGCGGGCCTCACGCCCGGCGTCAATCACGAGACGTTCAACTCGGCCTACGGGCTGGCGTTGGACAATCTCTATTACGTGGTGGACTGGAACGATTATGGGATTGACGACCATCCCGTCAGCACGGTGATGTACGGCACGCCCAACGACTGGTTTGGCTCGCACGGCTGGCGCGTGTTCGGAGCGGAATTCGGCAGTGAGTGGGGGCCGGTGACGCAGGCGATGCTGGCGATGGTGCATGGCGAGAATCTCAATCGCGTGCCGAGCGTGGCCTGGGTCAAGACGCGCAAAGGTCGCGGCTATTTAAAGTACGACAACCCGGTTCACGGCGTGCCGCACAAGATGAACTGCGAGCTGTTCTGGGAGACCAAGCGCCCGTTCGCCGAAAAATACGGCGCCACGTTCCAGAACTATGGCAACTGTGCACCCGAAGACCCCGCCGAGCTGAAGGCCGAGTTCAAAGCCAACCTGAAAGCGGTGATTGACGTGTTGCACCGTGACCAGGCGCTGGTGGATTACCTGGCCGATACGCTAGTAGCGTTGGGCGATAGCGTGCCCGAAGAGATGCCGACCTATAAGCTGAACAAGCGCGGCAATCCCTTCAAGGACGAGCGGCTGTACGACTTTCGCAACTATCCCGCCGATATCTACGTCAAGCCGGGCACGAACATTGCGAATCGCGCGGCGCTGATGAAGTGGGGCGCATGGGTCAACTCATTCGGCGCAAAGGAATACGACCGCCCGCTGTTCATGGCCGCATCCGCCGACCTGGCCGACTCGACCAACATTAGCGGCTTTGCCAAAGGCTATGGCGATTTCAAGGGCTGGGGCTGGTATGAGCGATACGGCACGCCCGATGGCGTGTTGCTGCCGCAAGAGATCACCGAGTTCGCTAATTCGGGTATACTGTGTGGCATGGCGACGGTCAACTTTGCGCCCGACCCGGAAAAAGAGTTTGAGGGTTTCTGGGGCGCGTGCTCGACGTATGGCTCGTTCTCGTACTTGAAATACGGCATGTTCCGCTTGCTCAGCCAGCTCGCCCAAGATTGCCAGTGGAAAGTCGGCAAAGTCATCTGGATCGCCGGCCACTCTGGTCCCGAGACCGCCGACGATAGCCGCACGCACTTTGGCATCTTTTCGCCCGGCGCAACGCAGCTTTTCCCTGATGGGCAGATCATTAACGTGCACCCGTGGGAATACAACGAAGTGCCGGTGCTGCTGGCCGCGGCGCTCAAGCAGGACATGCCCATCGTCGGACTGCACCTCACTCGCCCGCCCATCGAAATCCCTGACCGCGAAAAGCTGGGCATCCCCTCGCACTTTGAAGCGGCGCGCGGGGCCTACGTCGTGCGCGATTACGCGCAAGCGCCCGGCAAACCCCGCGGCGGCACGGTCATTGTGCAAGGCACGAGCGCCATGGTCGGCATTATCAAGCTGCTGCCGGAATTCGAGCAGCGCAATCTGAACATCAAGGTCATCTGTGCGGCCAGCCCGCAACTATTCGCGCTTCAGTCAGAGGAATACCGCAACAAGGTGCTCTCGCCCGGCGACCGCGCCAACTCAATGGTCATTACCACGCAGGCCCGCTGGCTGATGCACGACTGGCTGTTCAACAAGACGGCCGAAGAGTATGCGCTCTCCGCCGACTGGGACAACCGCTGGCGCACCGGCGGCACGCTGGCCGAGGTGCTGGAAGAAGCGCATCTTTCACCGCGCTGGATTTTGGAAGGCATCGAACGATTCGTGCGAGACCGCGACGCGCGGCTGGCTCGTTTGCAGGCGGAGATTGATGCCGCGCGTTCGCTGTGAAAAGCTGACAAGGAGACAAGGTGACAAGGAGAACGTTGATCTCCTTGTCTCCCTCTCCTTGTCCTCATCTGATAAAGAGAAAGGATGGAATCATGAAACCGTTCGCTGATCGCTTGAGCCGACTGGGCACCGAGACCGCGTTCGAGGTGCTGGCCCGCGCCAAGGCGCTCGAGGCGCAAGGCAAAGAGATTATCCACATGGAAATCGGCGAGCCTGACTTTGACACGCCCGGCTATATCAAGCAGGCTGCCAAGGACGCGCTCGACCAGGGCTTTACGCATTACACGCCCGCCGCCGGGCTGATGCCCGTGCGCGAGACGATTGCCGATTACATCGCTGAAACGCGCAAGATTCCCGTCAAGGCAGAGAACGTCGTCGTCGTGCCGGGCGGCAAGCCCATCATGTTCTATGTGATCATGGCGCTGGTCAACCCGGGCGACGAGGTGATCTATCCCAACCCGGGCTTTCCGATTTACGAGAGCATGATCAATTTCATGGAAGGCGCGCCAGTGCCGCTGCCGCTGCGCGAGGAGCGCGAGTTTAGCTTTGACGTAAACGAGTTCAAGGGCCTGGTCACGCCCAAGACCAAGCTCATCATCATCAACTCGCCCGGCAATCCATGCGGCGGCGTGATGACCAAGGCCGACATTGAAGCGGTAGCCGAGATGGCGCTCAAGCACGACTGCTACGTGCTCGCCGATGAAATCTATTCGCGCATGATCTACGACGGCGAGCACTTTAGCATCACCCAGTTGCCGGGGATGCAGGAACGCACCATCATCCTGGATGGCTTTTCCAAGACGTATGCCATGACCGGCTGGCGAGCGGGCTATGGCGTGATGAACACCGAGATCTCCGGATGGGTGACCAAGCTCATGGTCAACAGCAACTCGTGCACGGCGGCCTTTACACAGATGGCGGGCATGGCCGCGATCAAGGGCGACCAGACCGAGTCGGCCAAGATGGTGGCCGAGTTCCGCCGCCGCCGCGACGTCATCGTGGCCGGGCTGAACAAAATTCCCGGCTTTAGCTGCGTCATGCCGCACGGCGCGTTCTACGTCTTCCCCAACGTCAAAGGCTTGGGCATGAGCACCAAAGAGATCGCCGACAAGCTCCTTTACGAAGCGGGCGTCGCCACGCTTTCTGGCACGGCCTTTGGCAAGTACGGCGAAGGGTATCTGCGCTTTTCGTATGCGACCTCGATGGAGAACATTCACAAAGCGCTAGCTCGCATCCGTGAGGTAGTCGCTAA